>JAHBVS010000003.1 GCA_019637445.1 Gemmatimonadaceae bacterium
GCGACCCACACGGTGACAGGTGCTTGGAAAGTCGGGTAGACATGTCGCCGCATCACTCTCCACTCTGCGTCGCTCGACGGTGATATGCTCCCGAGACTCGCCGGACTCCTAGACAGACACGCGCTTCTGCTCGCGGTTGTCGGCATCGCTGGCTGCGCAGACCCGCTCTCGCCGCGCGACGTGGCTGGCGTGTATGCGCTGCGCACCATCCCGCCCTCGGTGATGGATGGAGGCGACGTCCTCCGATTGCTCGCCGACACGCTTGTGCTCCACGCCGATGGAACCGGTGAACGCCGCAGCAGCCTCGAGCGCACGCTTGCGGATTCACCGGTTCCGGTGATCGAGGTGCTTTTCAGCGACCTGACGTATCGCCTCAAGGGACGGTTCGTGGGAGTCGAGCCCGTGCCTGGTCCATGCGAGGCCTGCGCGGGCGGGCCCCTCCCGCCGCTGCGGTTTGAGTTCCTCGGGCGTGCTCTGCGGTTTCGCTCGCTCCCTGGCTTGATGTTCGACCGGGTTGCGGACGCGCCGGCGCCCTAACGACGCTTGCAGCTGACGGTCGCGCTAGGGAAGCGGGAGCGGGGCGCGCGCCATATGCCCTAGGCCGGTCTGGCGCGCGCCCCGCTCCCGCATTTTGTTAGAGCGTCCGCAGCTGAAGCAAACGTTATGCTGACCACACGCACTTCACGCAGAACGCTGATCGCGCTTGGCGTCGCCCTGGTCGCGCTCGCCGGGCTCTGGTTTGGCGTCCGGCGGCCGGTCGAGCTCGTTGCTCTGGCCGATCCCTTCCTGTACAACGGTCCTGCGGCCGTCGGGCTCCCGGTTCGCGCCCGCGACGCGCTTGGGCGCGAAGTCGGGGTCGAGCTTGCCGCGACCGCGATCCGCACCGGCATCGCAGAGGTCGACGGTCAGAGGCTGCGCTGCCTAAGCGCCGGCGACACCGAGGTACGAGTGCGGTCCGGTCGGCTCACCACCTCGTTCCTGCTCCAGTGTCGGCCCGTCGCCGCCTTCGCGCCATTTCAGTCCCTCGAGCTTGTGCTCGGCGGTCCGCCACAGCTGCTCCCCGTGGTGGCCTTTGACACCCTGGGCCAGCTGGTCGACGCGCTTCGCTTCTCCGCCGTGTCGAGCGACACCTCGGTGGTCGTGGTGCACGGTGGGTACGCGGTGCCGCGGGCGCTCGGGCAGGTTCAGGTCACGGTGGACGTCGGTGGTCTTGCCACGCGGATGGCCGTCGAGGTGACCGAAATCGTCGCGCGGGAGGCCGTGCAGCTGGCGGGCGGCGAGTATCGGAGCTGGGAGCTAGGGCCCGGGCGCTATCGAGCGGAGCTGGTCGCCACCGGCTCGGAGCGCATGCGGCCCGCCGCGACGTGGCGCAGCGTGAACGCGAACTGCGCCTACGAGCCGCAGTCGCGCGCGACACTGCATTGCGTGCTGGAGGAGCCCGGTCGCGTGGTATTGCTGGCCGACGCTTCGGTGTCGGCGGCAGTGCGGATTCATCGTCGGCTGCGGTAGCGCGCAGCATAACGACGCTTGCAGCAGATGGCCGGGCTTCGGTAGCGGCCGGGCGGCCACGCCTTGATATTGGGACGGACGGGCGTGGCCGCCCGTCCGCATCTTATTTGAACGGCCACTGCTGAAGCAAACGTTATGCTGGCGGCAGACAGCTGACTCGCTACGGCTTCACCGTTAGTGTTGCCCACGCCGACCCGTTCGCAATCGTTCGAGTCGCCAGCCCGCGGAATGATTGGAAACGTCCGCGTCGAGAGCCACGCGGCTTGGGCGGCTCGGCCCGATCCGAAAGTGTGGTGCAGCGCCCGGCGAGTTCATCGGCAGTGCAGGGAACGTCCTGCCGCATAGGATCTGCAAACGCCGCAGCATAACGACGCTTGCAGCTGACGGGCCGCGGCTAGGGAAGGCCTAGGCCAAGCGGGCTGGCGCCCGCAGGGCCTAGGCCTCTTATTGAACGCGTCCGCAGCTGAAGCAAACGTTAGCCTGATGAGGCAGAGTTCGATGCGACGGCTGATTCTCCGAGTTCTGGTGGCGGTTCTCGCCGCGACGCTTGCGCCGGCCGCCGGAGGCGCCCAAGACTCGCCTGCCGCGCCTCGCGTAGAACGATATTGGCAGTCCGCGATAATGGGGCTTGGCTACGGAGCCCCCAACCGCTGGTTTCTCACAATCGGAGCGTTCGAGGGCAACGCAACCAGTATCTCTGGTCGCGTGGTGATGCTCGAGGTTGGGCAAGCAGGCACGCGCCTCGGCGCCGGGTACGCGGTCCACGCCGAGGCCGTCGGGGCACTCGCACGCGTGACTGCGCTGCGCACTTACGGGCATCCGCGCTGGGCCGCGCCGAACCGCACGATGGTCGGACCTGAGATCCGACTCGCAGTGCTCGGCTCGTTTGGGGTCGCGTGGCTGTGGGATGTCGGCCCGCGGCCGCGATCGGGTGCCCCACTTGTCGCGTACTCAATCAGCTTCTTTCTATAGGGCTCGTCACAGGCTAACGACGCTTGCAGCTGACGGGCCGCGCTAAGGAAGGCCTGGGCCAAGCGGGCTGGCGCCCGCAGGGCCCAGGCCATCTTATTGAATGCGTCCGCAGCTGAAGCAAACGTTATCCAGACGAGTCAATGCCGAGTGAGTTCTTGAAGTGGCGTCATCGCGTCGTCCTCGCAGCTGTGTGTGTAGGCGCGGCTTGTGAGCGCGCACCGAGTTCGACGGCGCCTTCGCTTGCGCTTGTGCCCATCGGCGTGGTCGAGCTCGAGGAGCCGGAGTCGGCACCTCTCGGCATGGCGGGTGGGTTCGCACGCACCGCGGACGGTCGATTCCTCGTCTCCGATCGGCAGCGCGGCACGCTGCTGGTCCACGGACCCGACGGAAGGCGCGAGGCAGAGATCGGGAGGCGCGGTAGCGGCCCCGGCGAGTGGGCGTCTGGGCCGTTCCGAATCTTCCCGTTCGACGATTCCACCGTTGCGGTGAGCGACGGGGGTCTCCTCAAGGTGTTTCCCATCGAGCGGCCAGAGAACGCGTGGATTCGCACGCAGTCTCCGACCACTCCCGCCTTCAGTGCGCGCGGAGGGACGGTTCTCGCCAGACGCATCAACCGTGACCACCGCGCGACCATGATGCGCTTCCGAGGCCCCGCCGATTCCGCGGAACTCGGCGGCCCCTTTCCAAGCCAGTTGGGGCGGAGCCGCACCGTGGACATGATGCTGGTCTTCGTCGCAGCCACTCCGCTGGTGGCAGACTCGTTCGCGGTGTTCACGCAGGGGTCGGACTTTCTGTTCATCGGTCCGTTCGCGGGACCGTATGACAGCCTGTATCTGCCGCCAGTTACCCGCCGCGGCGCCATGGCAGAGATCCTGGGTGCCGTGCGCGACGAGGACCCCGAGTCTGCTATGAAGGCGGCATACCAGGCCTCCTATCCGTTGGACGTGCAAAGGCTTGGCTCACCGGGAGTGGTCGCGGTCCTGACCATTGATCAGGAGTTTCTCGGGAATCGCATGGCGGGCACGTTGCATCTCTCCGCAGCGAACCTTCGCACACGCGTTGCGTGTGGCGAGGTGCGGGTGCCCGTGTACTCAGATCCGCAGCCGTGGGCGGTCATTGGCGGGGATACCCTGTTCGTGTTCTCGCACGAGACCGACACGCTTTCCGCGCGCACGGCGCTGCGTGTGCGGAAGTTCCGCGTGGATCGAGAGGCATGTTGAGGATTGGAGCGGCGCTGGATAACGACGCTTGCAGCAGATGGCCGGGCTTCGGTAGCGGCCGGGCGGCCACGCCTTAGGTTAGGGGCGGTCGGGCGTGGCCGCCCGTCCGCATTTCATTTGAACGGCCACAGCTGAAGCAAACGTTATGCGGATGGGAGCGGCATCATGAGCGAGCAGGCTCCTCGTCGAGGAGTAGTTGCGCGGGTATTCGCCGGCCTGCTGTCACCCCTGCTAGTGGTGGCGGGCGTCTGGTCGCTGGTTCGCGACGGCTGGCTCGGTTTCCTACCAGCACTCGGCGTGATCGCGCTCGGCGTGGCTGCCGCCGCCTTCGCATGGAGCGGCCGTGAACCGAGGTGGTTCCGACCCTCTTAGCGGTGCAGCTCTGGCATGCGGTGGCCACCGCATAACGACGCTTGCAGCTGACGGGCCGCGCTAAGGAAGGCCTGGGCCAAGCGGGCTGGCGCCCGCAGCGCCCAGGCCAGTTTATTGAATGCGTCCGCAGCTGAAGCAAACGTTAGACCGACAGAGACCATGTCGCTGCAACTCCAAACTGTGCACGTGTTCGGCGAGGACTATCCCGGTGATGCTCCGTGGCAGCTCCTCGAGTGGTGCATGCGCCAGGGTGGGACCGAGTTCACCGTCGGAGGCATCCTCGTGGAGGGCGGCTCGCGCGCCGTCTTCGACGCATTCGACCGCATCGCAGATTCTCATCGACTCCCCCGGTCACCTCGCTACGATTTGTGCGCAGGGCGGGTTCTTGTCACAGACCTCTGGCGCCTGAACCCTGACACCGTCTCGGCGCTTCGGGTGGCATTCCCGGAGGGGTACTTCTCGTATCGGCCGGCCGACGCCTGGCACGAAGATCTCAGCGTCTATCGCGCGAGCGGCGAGCTGCTCTTCGCCGTCGTCACACATGAGTCTGAAGGCGTGCTACGCATCACGGACGCCGAGAAGACATCCCTCGTCAGCGAAGGATTCTCGGTGCACCCGGAGGGCAGGTACGTGGGGTACTGATGCGGCTGCGGTCTAACGACGCTTGCAGCAGATGGCCGTGCGTCGGAGGCGGCGGCGGGGCCGCCGCCTGTTGACCTAGGGCAGGGCGTTTGCGGCGGCCCCGCCGCCGCGTCTTATTTGAACGGCCACTGCTGAAGCAAACGTTAGCCGGATGCAGTAGGGTTCGATGCAAGGGGAGGATCCATGACTGACGAATGGGCACCTGAACCAGAACCGGCCGGCAACCTGCAGCCACCGCGTCGGAATCCGCCGACCGCGGTCGGCGTGCTCACCCCGCCACCGCCGCATCGTCCGCAGCGTACTCGGTATCGAGCCTCAAGCCTGCGTCGGCGCCTGGCCCAAGCTTTTCTTGGCGCCTCCGGCGCCTTTGCCGGCATCGCGGCGGCGAGCATCGCCACTCACCCGGTGGCGGTAGCCGCTGGCTCGCTCCTGGCTCTGGCTGGCGCGCGACTGCTCGGCATCTCGGTGCGCAGCAACTCGGCTCCACGTGAGCTGGCGCTGGTCCCTGACCGCAAGTCGTCACGCAAGCGAGCGGCTTGACGCCGCGAGTTCGCCACCGGCACCGGCTAACGACGCTTGCAGCTGACGGCCGTGCGTCGGTAGCGGCCGGGCGGCCACGCCATAGGTTTGGGGCGGTCGGGCGTGGCCGCCCGCCCGCATTTCATTAGAACGGCCGCAGCTGAAGCAAACGTTATGCAGAGAGACCAGCGCCGCGATCACTTCGGCAGCTTGGCCAGGTTCGCTGAAGTTCTTGGGGTGAACTGCAACTGCACTCGGCTAGGTTCGCTCGCGCGCCGCGCTGAGTCCTTCGCGCCGGTACTTCAATCGTGGCGCGGCCCGTGTGGGCCGATGCAGGAGCACGCCGGGATCCCGTTCGCCCCCGGGGTCGCAACGGGCGGCTGTTACGGGTTCGCCGGTGCGGATTCGGTGACGGTCGTGCTCCTGCATAACGACGCTTGCAGCTGACGGGCCGCGCTAGGGTAGCGTGGGCGGGGCGCTCGCTGGTTGCCCTAGGCTGGTCTAGCGAGCGCCCCGCCCACGCATTTTGTTAGAGCGTCCGCAGCTGAAGCAAACGTTAGTACGACGGGGAGGGTCTGGCGGCGACTCATGGCAGCACACGCTTCAGTGCACCTTCTCGACGTCCTGCTCGGTGCGCTCTCCGCCAAGGGGCTGAGCCCTGACGCGCTTGAGCCCTGGAGCGCCTGGGTGGCCTTCAAGGAGTTTGCGCGCGCCGCCGCCGAGGATCCGGATCCGGGTGTGAGCGTTCAGATCGACCCCGCAGGTGATCGCGAGCCCGTCCGCCTCATCTTCGCTCGGCAGGTCGCAGTGCGCCGCGACGACCGTCTGGAGCCGGTGGGTGCTGTCGTGTGCGAGCTGACCTACGCGCCGCGGCGACGACCACCCCTGACGTGGCACGCGTGGAGCTTCGATTACCCGGACTTTGCGCACTTCATCGACTCGGTCGACCAGCATCCGCTTGTCGCGGATCTGTTGGTGACGCGCCCGCTCTCGACATCAGTGTACTGGAGAGAGGCGTGATGCCTTCCGCTTGCCGCGTACTAACGACGCTTGCAGCTGATGGCCGTGCGTCGGTAGCGGCCGGGCGGCCACGCCTTGATATTGGGACGGACGGGCGTGGCCGCCCGTCCGCATTTCGTTAGAACGGCCACAGCTGAAGCAAACGTTATACCGACGGAGCTAGCTATGAGAAGCGGTCGAACCGCACGCGAATGGGCAGCGCGCCGCACTGGCCTCGTCGGCGTGCGCTTCGGAACTGCCTCGATTGCCGCTGGAGGCAGTGTGCTCGGAGGCAGGGATCCCGGGTATCTGACGTCTGCCCGCTTCTTCGGTTCAACGCAGCTGTTGCGAAGTGTGGTATGGGTACTACCGGCGGTCGGCGTGTCCTAGAGCGGCCGCACTGATGACGGCAGCACTTAGCGCGCGAACGAGTAGTTTTGCACAGGCACACGCGCGGTCATCAGTGCGCCGCCCCTCCCTCCCCCGGAGATTGTATGGCTGAAGAGGATCGCCTGCGCGTGCACCCGCACGAGCGATTGGCTGGCAACGCGCAGCACATCGACTTGGCGGCCGTGGCCGCGCAGTTGCGCGCCGAGCCCCACGCAGCGAAGAATGGACACCGTCAGGTCGCGCTCGCGCGGCATGGTTCACTCGCCCATCTGCTGTTCGTGTTCGAGCCGGACGGTAAACTCAAGGCGCACCGCACCGACGGCGAGGTCACCATTCACGCGCTTTCCGGAGAGCTCGTGGTGACACTGGAGGATGGTCCGCGCGTCGTCAGCGGTGGGCAACTGCTTTGTCTCGCAGGGAATGTTACACACTCCGTGCGCGCGACGAAGGCGAGCGAGATGCTCCTGACCATCTGTCACCATACCCGCGCGTAGCTTGGCATCATCATTGACGCCGCCGAGCGAGAGCCGAGCGCCATCGTGAGCCCACTGGTCCGTCGCTATCTCAAGACGGCCATCGCCTTCCTGCTGATCGGGTTGGGCCTGGGATTCTGGATGCTACTCGGCCGGGAGTTCGGTGTACCGGTGGCTTGGCGGTTGCGCAGCGCACACACACACGCGTTGCTAGTGGGATTCGTGCTGATGATGATTGCCGGCGTCGCACTGTGGATGTTCCCGCGCCCTCGCGCCGGTGAGGCCAAGCATCATCCGCTGCTCGCGGAGATTGCCTGGTGGGGTATCGCGGGAGGCACCGGAGTACGCGTGCTGCTGGAGTCGTGGCCAGGAACACATCAGGGCGTAGCGTGGCGCGCGACCATTGTCGTGGCGGCGGCGCTGCAGGTTGCCGGACTCGGACTGTTCTTCGTGGCACTGTGGCCACGGATCCGGAGTTCCGGCGCGAAGACCGAAGTGCGCTAGGTGGACGGACAGGCGACTGCCAGCACGCGCGGCTCGCACAGCGGCGGCGGTTGGGCTGGGCTCTTGGGCTTAGTGCTCATCGGCCTCTTCCAGCCCCAAACTCGGCCTAGTGTGCGTCCATATTCACGCGCCGCCCGCCAGCAGCACGTACCGTTTTGACCTGGTCGGGCGTGACACGCGTGCCGTTGTTTCCCCACTGGCTATACACGTACGTCAGGACGTTGGCGACGTCCTCGTCGCCGAGCGACAGTGCTGGCATCAGGCTGTTGTACTGCGCACCATTGACCGTCACGGGGCCGGAGAGGCCGTGCAGCACCACACCGATGGCGCGCTTCACATCTGCATTCAGGTAGTCTGAGGCGGCGAGCGGCGGGAACGCCCCAGCCAGACCGGTGCCGGCTGGTTGATGGCAGGCGGCGCAATTCTGCGCGTAGACGCGCTCACCCATTGTGATCTGTTCCGCGCGGTTTCGTGCAGCGGCTGGCGCGGGCGAGTCGCTCGTCGGCATCCGTTGCATCGCACCACCCTCGGGCTGGTAGATGCCTTCGTACTGCCGGCCGGAGTACACGCCGCTGTCTGGCGTACCGCCCACCGTCAGCGTGCCGATGGCGCCCTTGTTGAAGGCGCGGAAGATGGAGTGGTCCACCAGGATGTAATTGCCCGTCGTCTCAAGCTTGAACTCCACGATGGCCGCTCCGCCCGCTGGAATCAGGGTGGTCTGCACATTCTCGTTGATGCTCTTGGTGCCTCCTTCCGTGTACACGCGATCGAAGATTTCTCCGATCACGTGGAAGCTTGAGACGAGGTTCGGCCCACCGTTTCCGACAAAGAGTCGCACGGTCTCCCCAACCTCGGCCTTGAGCGCCTTTTCACCCATGAGGGCGCCGGCGGACCCATTGAACACGACGTAGGCGGGGTCCTCGTCGATGGCGCGTTGCATGTCGAAGGGTTGGTGGCCCGTGACGCCGAAGTTCCCGCGTGTGTAGAACTCGCCCTGCTGCACGTAGTACTCGCGATCAACCGCAGGGAGCCCGCCCTTCGGCTCCACGAGGATGAGCCCATACATACCGTTCGCTATGTGCATGCCCACCGGCGATGTCGCACAATGGTACACATACAATCCGGGATTCAGCGCCTCGAAGGTAAACGTCGCCGTCTGCCCTGGAATCACCAGCGATGCCGATGCACCACCACCGGGCCCGGTCACGGCATGCAGGTCGATGTTGTGCGGATTCTTGCTTGATGGATGATTGGCGAGATGGAACTCCACGACGTCACCCTGCCGCACACGGATGAATGAACCCGGTACTGTCCCACCGAAGGTCCAGAATGTGTAGTCTACGCCGTCGGCAAGCCGAGACGTCTGCTCGTGTGCCTCGAGATTGACGATCACCTTGGTGGGATACTGGCGCGTGATTGGCGACGGCACCACGGGCGGCGACGTGAGCACTGCCGTCTCCTCTCCGCGGAGTCGTTCGCCGCCGCAGGCCGCGACCAAGGAGAGGAAGGTCAGAGCCAGTAGCCGGCGCGCTTCGTGAGGAGCGTGGTGCACCTTATACCTCTACGATTTGGGGGATGAACCAATCTATAGGGAGTTCGCACTCGAAGCGGAAAACCGGACAACGCCTGTTACCAAATGCGCGCGGTATAACGAAGCTTGCTGCCGACGAGCGCAGGTGCGGTAGCGGTTGCGGGGCCTCGGCCTCATCTTCTGTAAGGTTTGCCGAGGCCCCACAACCGCATTTTATGGGAGCGCTCGCAGCAGAAGCAAACGTTATGCGAGCCGGTCCGCTTGACAGCCGTCACGTGACACGTTACACTTGGGCGTGATCAAGTCCTTCGCCGATCGGCAGACCGAGGAGCTCTTCCGGACCGGCAAGGCCAAGAAAGTGCCGCCCGACGTGGCGCGGCGCGCCCTGCGGAAGCTCGAGGCCGTGGATGCGGCCGACCAGGTGTCCGACCTCAAGGTTCCGCCTGGCAACCGGCTTCACGCCCTCAGGGGCGACCGTGCGGGGCAGCACGCCATCGCCGTCAACGACCAGTGGCGCATCTGCTTCCGGTTCCAGGACGGCGACGCCTACGACGTCGAGTTCTGCGACTACCACTAGTGAGAGCCTCTCCATGAGCATTCCCAACACTAAGCCGCTGGAGCGGCGGCCGATCCACCCCGGCGAGATCCTCCGCGAGGACTTCCTGCCGGAGTACGACCTGTCGGTCACCGCGCTGGCGGAGGCCGCCGGGGTGTCGCGCCAGTCCATGAACGAGCTGCTGCGCGAGCGGCGGGCGGTGAGCCCCGAGATGGCGCTGCGCCTCGGCCGGCTGTTCGGTACGACGCCGGAATTCTGGCTCAACCTGCAGCGGAAGGTGGACCTCTGGGACGCGGCCCGCGGGCTCAAGCGCGAGATTGCGCACATCCATCCGCTCGCGGTCGCATAACGACGCTTGCAGCTGACGGGCCGCGCTAGGGAAGCGGGAGCGGGGCGCGCGCCATATGCCCTAGGCTGGTCTGGCGCGCGCCCCGCTCCCGCATTTTTGTTAGAGCGTCCGCAGCTGAGGCAAACGTTTTCCGGATGCGCGCCGGTCGTTCCGCTCGGAAGGTGAGTATGGACAACTCCGCATGACTGGTCCAACTGCTGGTTTGATCGCCTGGGTCTTGGCCACAGGCATCGGGCTCGTTCTACTTGGTGTCGCGGTGCGCGCCATCGTGCGCATCACGCGAGGCCCCCGAATCTCCGCAGACGATGCCCGGATTGCGGCACTTCAGCTGCGGGTCGACATGCTGGAGTCGGATCTGCATGCGGTCGACACCGGCCTAGAACATCTCAAGGCGCGAACGGAGTTTGCGGAGCGGCTGGCCCAGAGCCAGGACGCGTGAGCAGTCACGCTTGAAGCAAACGCAAGCTGGGCGCGGTAGGGTTTGATGCACAGGGAGAGCTTATGACGGACGAATGGGCACCCGAACCAGAACCGGCTGGCTCCCTTGAGCCGCCGCGCCAGAATCCACCGACGGCAGTCGGAGTGCTCACGCCTCCGCCGCCGCATCGTCCGCGGCGTTCCAGGTATCCGACATCGAGCCTACGTCGGCGCTTGGCCCAAGCGATTCTCGGCGCCTCGGGCGCGTTTCTCGGCATCGCGGCGGCGAGCATCGCCGCTCACCCGGTAGCTGTCGCCGCTGGTTCGCTCGTCGCGCTGGTTGGTGCGCGGCTGCTCGGAATCTCGGTACGAGGCAATCCGGCGCGGCGTGAGCTGGCGCTGGTCGCTGACCGCAAGCCGATACGCAAGCGAGCGGCCTGACGCCGCGAGTTCGCCACGGGCACCGGCTACCGAAGCTTGCAGCTGACGACCGAGTGTAGGTAGCGGCCGGGCGGCCACGCCTTAGAATTGGGGCGGTCGGGCGTGGCCGCCCGTCCGCACTTCACCAGAACGGCCACCGCCGATGCAAACGCCAGCCAGATGAGCACCGACCGATGAGCACGAAGGCCGCCCAAGCGTCCCATCTGCTGCGCCTCCGCCTTCGCGTGGTCGGCCCGCCCGCGAACGTGAGCTGGGCCGTGCAACTCGGCCGCTCGGAGCTTCTCGCCCCCGTGAAGCGCGGCAAGGATCACATCGAGTTCGACATTCCATTGGAGCTGGTGTCCGCAGCGGGCGGGGAACTCAAGGTTCGTGGCCAGGCCGTGCAGGGCCCACGAGGTGGCCGCTTCCTCTATGTGACTTCCGGCAAGCGTGCGGGGGACGTCATGTCGCCGTGGGATCGGCGCGCCAAGGTCTCCCTCGAGACGCTTCCGCTCGACACGATCCGCAAGCGTCCGCTCGGGACCGTCATCGCGCTTGAAGGCGAAATCGATGGCACGGCCAAGGACGGCGGTCCGGCCTGCGCGTCGATTCCGTTGCTCAGCAAGGCCTGGACAGTGGCCGCGAGCACTCGCTAACAACGCTGGCAGCACTTGGCCGCCCGCCAACAGCACACATCCCATCAATCGCGAGTATGTCGACCCGACGCTCCTCAGTATCAGTCAGCGTGGTGGCTCCGCACGCGTACAGCCGTCGCGTGGCGTGGCGAACCTGGGCCTTCAAGCGCCTCGCCGTGTCGCTCGCCGTTGCCTGCGTTGCCTGTGACGGCGATCCGACTCTGCCGTCGATCGTGGACGTCACCGAGCCCGGGACCTTCTCGCTCCAGGTCCTCAACCCCGTGGAGCCAACGTTCACGGGAATCGCGCTGGTCAACTATTGCGCCGCCGCAACCCAGGACCGTGGATTGCGGCTCCGCACGCCGAGCTGGCCCGGCGAGGACATCACCATGTATCCCCAGGGCGGGATACCGGCCGTTCTAATGCCCGTCCCAACCGGCGAGCATCGGTTCAGTGAACTCGCGGGCGGCAACCAGACGTACACCGTTCGGCACGATCGCCGCGCGCTGAGTGGACTGGCGGTCGAGAACGGCATTCCGACGCCGGACGGGAGCATTGAGATCCTGGAGTCGTCCATGAGCACGCTCCGCGGACGTATCGACCTGCGCTTCAAGTATTACTACGACTCGGCGTCGCCTCCAAAGCTGCGGCGCCTCCGTGGCAGCTTCTGGGCGGTCGCTGACCCCGCCTGTGCCGAGGCTCCCTAGCGTTCAACGACATCCTTGACGGCTTTGAGGCAAGCGCAATACCTGGGTCGCGCGCCAAGGGACGAGCACCCGATTCGCCGTGGTGATTCTCTTCAGAGCTTCAGCCTGTCCCCCGTAGCTTGCTCCTGTACCGAAGCGCATCCATCCAGGACTGACCGACGAGGGGAGTTGTCGTGCCGTACCGTACGATCTGCAAGTTGTTCGCCCTCCTGCTGCTTCTCGCCCGACCTGGCGCGGCGCAACAGGCCGAGTCGCGGTATCACGAGGCGTTTCGGCGGCTGCACGAGGCCGGGATGTTCAATGGCGCCGTGCTCATCGCGAAAGACGACTCGATCGTGCTCGACGCCGCCTTCGGCGAATCGGATGTCACGACGCACACGCCACTGACCGACCGCTCGCTCTACCGCGCGGCCTCCGTGTCGAAGACGGTCACCGCGCTGGCACTGCTGACCCTCGTCGACTCAGGACGGCTGGACCTCGACGATCCCGTGCAGCGCTACCTGCCGCGCTTTCCGTATCCGCAGACGACGCTGCGCCAACTGCTGCAGCACAGCAGTGGCCTCCCGGAGTACATCTTCGGCGTCGGCGACTATTGGTCCTCGCATACGGAGCCGATGACGGACGCGGCCGTGCTCCGGTGGCTCATCGACACGACGCCGGAGCTGGACTTCGCACCGGGGCAGGGCTGGGACTACTGCAACACGAACTACGCCCTCATCCCGCTCGTCATCGAGGCGGTGACTCGCGAACCGTACGCGGTGTACCTGCGTCGGGCGGTGCTCGAGCCGGCGGGAATGCGCAACAGCTTTCATCTGTCCGAGCTCGGGCCGCGCGAACGCGCGCGGCTCGCTGCCGGCCACGGCTTCGACTACGCCACCGGACAAGACCTGCGCATCGATCGGCATCCCGTCCTCTCGGCGGAGTTCAACGCCGACAGTGTCTTCGGCGCAGGGGACCTCGTCTCGACGGCGCGCGACCTGTTCGCGCTGGACCAGGCGCTGAAGGCGGGGCAGGTGATCAGCCTCGAGCTGCAGGCGACAGCCTACACCTCAATGGTGCTGCCTGAGGGCTTCCCCGCGGGCTACGGTCTGGGCTGGCAGGTGGCCGAGTCCGACTTCACCGGCCGCATCATCCATCACCACGGCCAGGGCGATGGCTATCGCACGCGGTACTATCGATTCCTTGACCGCGGCATCACGATCATCACCTTGCAGAACGCGCGGGAGAAGTACGCCGACGATGCGGTGCGCGTGGCCCAGCTGCTCGCGTTCAAGGACAGCGCGGCGATGCCGATGCCCTCGCTGGCGGAGGCGTTGAGCCGGACGATGCACGCGGACGGCCTAGAGGCGACGCGCGCGCAGGTAGCCATGGCGGCGCAAGCGCCGGCCGCCTGGTCACTGAACGAGCGCGACCTCAACAACCTCGCCCTGACGTACTGGTTCAGCGGGCAGCGGGACAGCGCGCTCTCGCTCTTCACCAGCTATCTCTCGCTGATGCCCGATCGTCCCAGCGTCTACGCGACGCTCGCCGAGGCGCTGGCGGATGCGGGGCGCACCGAGGAGTCAAAGGCACGGTATGCAGAGGCGCTTGCGGTCGCACGTCGCGACGCACGGAAGTACGCCCGGGATATCGCGCGGCTAGAGAAGCTGCTCGCGGACGGACGCTAGGGTGATGTTCACCAGACCCATTCCACGACCTCCCGCCTTGCGTTCGAGCCTCGCGCTGGTCGCCTGCGCCGTGCTCGCCACTGCCTGCGGCGGACTAGGGGTCGCGCGATGCGCCTGTAGACCCAGTCGCTGCTTGCGAGAGCACGTACCGCATCAGGGGATCAAGCGTCAGCAGGAACTCGCGCCCATAGATGTCGCCTTCGTAGGTGGCGCGGCGATGATAATCCTCGGCCGTCGGCCGGATCTCGACCTCCACCTCGTTGTGGGCGAAGTCCTCGAGACGTCCCACGGCGAGGAAGTCGAGCGCCGGCTCGACGCGAAACACCAGTCCCGTGTGATCGAGCTTGATGAACAGCGGCTCGATCTGCGATCCGCCCACGAGATCGGTGGCTGCCCCCACCGTGGTGAGCTGTGGGTCGCCGTTCGCGAACACGGCGAAGTTTGCCGCTGACGAGTAGATGTAGGCGTCGCGCAGGACATAGATGGGTCCGCGGAAGTCGAGCGAGATGGAGTCCGGTCCGAACCGGATCTCGTTGTCCAGGTATGGCCAGTAGCGTGCATTGCGCAGCTGTGGGACCGCTGTCGCGGGCCTCGCGTCCGCCCGGCCGTAGCGCGCGCGTGCCGAAGGGTTGTCCTTCATGCGCAGGTCGAGACGCATCGCGAGCTCGCGGCCGAGCAGGTGCCCCAGCACGCCTCGCCAGGTGAGGTCGCTGCCGCCAGGGTTTCCGCGGATGTCGATGGCGATGCGGTCGAACTGGGCGCCGCTGCGCACGAGGGCATCGACGCGCCCGTTAATGCTGTCCGCGAGCTCCACGTTCATCATCGGCAGGCCGATGTAGAGCAGGCGCTGCGTCTCGAAGTACTCGACGCGATGGGTGGACTGCGAGGCGAAGCCAATCGCGTGTGCCCGCGGCGACAGCCAGCGCACGGAGTCCGCCATCTGCATCTCCAGCACGCGGCCATCGGCGAGCCCAAGGTGGAAGCCCTGGCCAGCCGCGCGATAGAACCGCAGGCTGTACGGGATTCCGGCGTTGGACATCCGCAGTGGACGCACGACGTCGAGGTGGCCTTGGATGAAATCCGGGATCGTCTCGCCGTTGATGGTGGTCAGGACGGTCCCGCGCGACAGCCGTTCTCCGCGATACTCGATGTCGGCATAGACCACATACGCGCCGTCCACGAACACCAGTGGCAGGTCCAGGCGCTGCTCGGGCGCCGGACAGTGGCGCACGAGGGCCGCGACTCCCTCGTATGACTCGTCCTCCGCGATGTTGAGACGGCTCTGGTACCGTCCGTACTCGCGGAGATAGTCGTAGGACATCGTCGACGCGTGCAGGTCCTGCACGAGGTTGATCGCGCGGCCGAGCAAAGCACTGAAGGCGCAGAGATCCGTGCCGGTGCCGATGGCCTGCCGCAACGCGGCGAATCGGCGCTCGTAGTCGATGCCAAGCCGCACGGCATTCAAGTCGCGATGGACGGCAAAGGCGTTGATGAAGTCGATTGCTTGGTCGAAGTCTGCCTGCAACTCCGCAGTGGTGTAGGTCGGCTTCTGGTCGGGACGCGTGATCTCTGCTGCCTGTGCGGCCGACAGGCGAGGAAGCGTCGCGAGCAACGCGGCACAGAAGACAATGGGCAGTCTGGGCATCAGGGGCGTGGCGTGGAGGTCAAGGCAGGGTGGGCACGCACTACCGAATGGGCAGGCGACGCATCGTCACCTCAAAGGGCTGCGTCCATTGCCCGTCCCCCGTTCCCGTCTCCACGAGCCAGGTCCAACTGCCATCCTCACGCGGACTGAAGCGCATGCGATTGAAGGCCTTCGCCCCGTCGCTGTCGAGGTAGTGCGTCCCCGGGCCGACGTTCGACACCAGCAGCGAGCCATCAGCCTCCCGTGTGCCCTCGAACACGTCGAGCAGTCCGGAGATCTGGTCGCGGGAGACGATGCGATATCGCGCCTGGACGTGGTCGTACGAGAACATCAGCTGATACTGGTAGCCGGAGGGAGCGGTGACCGTCGCGTCAATGTAGAGCCCGCCGAGCCCGAGCGTGATGTTCGCGTTCTCATAGCGTCCCACGAGGAACAGTAGCGGGCGCAGGCTGTCGCGCACAGCGGCAGTCGGAGGTGGCACTGGTCGCGTTGAGTCGGCGACGATGGTGGCGATCAACGCCGGGAGTTCGAAGCGCGCCATGCCCACGGCACCGATGCCGTAGTCGGCGCGCTGGGCCGTCTGCAGCGCGAGCAGCAGGAGCAACTGCCGCTTTGCGGGCATCGTGAAGTCGCCCGTGGCGCTTCGGTTCGTGGGGTCTGTCCCGACCAGCGCCGCCGCGGCGAGCATCGCGCGCAGCTGTTCGACGTTGTCGCCCACGACGCGGTCCAGCGGACGCGGACCGTAGTGTCCGGAGTACGCCGTGACCTCGCCCGGGTGGTCGGCGAGGATCTTCGGCAACGCGGCCAGGGCAGGCCGCGCAGTGGATGTCCCGACGTAGAACGTCGCGCCGTGGACCGTCGCGTCGCCCGTGAAGGCTGCCTTCATCTCCGGCACCCAAACCACGCTGTTGTTGGCCGCCTCCATCGGGCCGTAGTCCCGGATTACCATCGTGAGACCGGCGAGCCGCAGCGTGTCCCCCGAGGCGACGGTGCGGTCCACGCCGCGAAACTCGGCGTCGTACTCGTCGCCCAAGGCGCGCAGCCAGCCGCCGGGCACCATTCCCTCGTCGTGCACCGCACGCATCGCGTCGGCCGTCGCTTGCGTGGCGATGACCGGCACGCCGGGGAAGGCTGCCCGGATGGTCGGGAGCCCGCCAAAGTGGTCGGCGTGTGGGTGCGTGATGATGACGGCACGCAGCGGCTTGCCCGACGCGCGCAGCGCGGCGACGAGGGCGCGTGCGTCGCGCCGCAGCATCAGCGCGTCGATGAGCAGCAGGCCGTCGGCGGTCTCGATCCACCAGGCGTTGGCGTCGTAGCCCTCAGCGGTCGCGACGGCGCGGTGCAGCAGCGGCCTGTCGCGCGAGGTCGTGTCGTTGCGCGGCGGCTGCTGGGCGGGCAGGGCGTTGGGGAGGAGGAACAGAATCGCGAGCGCCAGGACGCTCAAGCGGCGGCAGAATGGTGTAGGCATGCCGATTCTTACGGGACACGGCGGCGCTCCGCCTCAGGCTGGCGATACCGTGGGATGAACGCCCGTCACTACGGTGCGAGTCGGCCGCCGCGACCTCAACGGCTGCCGCCGTTGCCGCCTACGCGTCGCCCAGCAACTCGCGCACCTCGGCCACGTAGCGCTCGCTCACCGCCACCGTGGCGCCGCCGCGCAGGCGTAGCGCATACGTGCCGTCGCCCGTCACCTGCAGCGACCGACACTCGCGCCGCCGCACGATGTGCCGCCGGTGTACGCGCAGGAACTCGGCGGGGTCGAGCCGGTCGGCCAGCGCCGCCAAGGTCACGCGATGCAGTACCACTCGGCGCTCGAGGTGCAGCTCCGCATAGTTGCCGGCCGCCGAGATCCAGCGTACGTCTGCCACGCGGACCACTTCGAGGTGCCCGACGGACTTCACGCTGAACCGTTGCAGGTAGCGCGAGGGCGCGGGCACGCCGTCCACCGCCGGCGCCGCCGTACCGGCATCGTCGAGGAATGCGCGCAGCGCCTCGCCGTACGCGGCCCCGGTGCGCAGGGCCAGCAGCGACTCCACGCGATGCAAGCCGCTGGCGAGCCGCGCGTCGTCAAAGGGCTTGATGAGATAGTCGATGGCGTGCAGCTCAAATGCCTCGACGGCGTGCCCTTCGTACGCCGTGACGAAGACGACGATCGGCGGCGCCGGGAGCTCGATCAGATGGCGGGCGAGGACCAAGCCCGACGTGCGCGGCATCCGGATATCGAGGAAGACCACGTCCGGTCTCGAGTGCTCGATGGCCGCGAGCGCGGAGGCCGCGTCGGCGCAGGCGGCCAGCACCTGCCAACGCGGGAAGGCATCGAGGGCACGCTGGAGGTTCAGGCGGGCCAGCGGTTCGTCGTCGACGATGAGTGCCCGGATCGGCGCGTCGACAGGCGCCTTGGGCGTCGGCGTGTCAGTCATCAATGCTGTGCGGCAGGATGAGCAGCACCTCAAAGCGGTCGTCGCGCTCGACGGTCTCCAGGGTTGCGCGTCCCCGGTACGCGGCCTCCACGCGTGCCTGCAGTGTGCGGAGTCCGACCCCCAAGCCGGGATTGGGGGGCGCGTCGGTCGGGACAGAGTTCACAAGCCGGATCAGGCAGCGTTCCCCCTGCGACTCGCAGCGCACGTCGATGCTCGCCGTGCCCTCGCTGCGTTCCAGACCGTGCCGGATCGCGTTCTCCGCGAGCGGCTGCAGCAATAGGGGAGGCGACTCGAGGTCGTCCGGGATGCCGTCCAATCCGTCGTAGCGAACCTGCAGGCGCGTACCGAAGCGCAGTTGCTGCAGGCCAAGGTACTCGCGCAGGAACGACACTTCATCCGACAGCGGCACCCAGTCCTTGGCGACCGCCGTCGTCGCGTAGCGCAGCAGCCGGCTCAACTGCTGCAGCGCCGTCAGCGCCAGCGCGCGGTCGTCGCTGCGCACCAGCCCGGCGATGGCGTTCAGGGCGTTGTAGAGAAAGTGCGGCTCCAGTTGCGCGCGGAGGCCCTGCAGGCGCTGCTCCTCGAGCGCGAGCCGCAGCCGGAGATTCTCCTCGTGCAGGCGGCGTTCCAATGCGGCGTCGCGCCGTCGCGTACTCACTGCAACCACGGCGTAGACTACGGCATTCGTCGCGAGCACAAGGCTGGCGTCGAGCAGGATGATCAGCGCAGGCAGCTGCCGCAGCGTGGGGAGGATGGCCGAAAGCGTTACCGTGCCGTCGCTGAGGATCAGCACGGCTTGGTACGTCAACTCAAGCGCGAGGTACAGCGCGCTCACGAGGGCCACCGCCGCCCAGGGGCGCTTTGCCTGGCGATGAATCAGGTACAGCGCCGTCGCGAACGGCACGAAGGGCGCGTAGGCAATCCAGTAGCCGCGCAGCATGCCGGCGAGCGCGGGGGTCTGCCCGCGGTGCACGGCGTCGCTCCACGCCGAGAGGGCGTGGACGCTGGCGACGGCGCCCCAAACGGCCAGGTTGGCGAGCAACGTCCGGCCGAGCGAGGGCAGGCTGAGGGGCGCGGCGTTCGTGCGCGGTGCGGGTGCGGACATCAGGGGTTCAAGCTACGCCATTCTATAGTAGAGGGTGGCGGGGAGACGGGGCCAATCGCCGATGCGGTGGGACGAACGTGCCCGTGCGGGAGTCCTTGGCGTCGGTGGCGGAAGTGTGGCGAGCCCGTAGAATTGCGGGGGTGGGGCGAGACCTTGGAGGGTGGAATGCGAAGAGGGGAGTCGATGCTGCCGGAGTTCGACCAAGAGATGGCCACGACGCGTCGGCTGCTCGAACGCGTGCCAAGCGAGCACATGGCGTGGCGGCCGCATCCGAAGTCGTTCCCGCTCGGCCACCTGGTGCAGCTCATTTGCCGCATGCCGGGTTGGATCACGAATGCCCTCACCGACGACAGTCTCGACCTCGCAGCGGGGAAGGGCTACTCCTTCGAGACCCTGGCCACGCTGCTCCAGGAGTTCGATGGCAACGTGAATCAGGCGCGCACAGTCCTCGCCGAGACTTCGGACGCCCATCTCGACACGGAGTGGTCGCTCCGCATGGGAGACCGCACGCTGTTCACCTCGCTCCGAGGGGCGGTGGTCCGCCAGACCATCAGCCACTTGGTGCACCACCGCGGGCAGCTCAGTGTGTACCTGCGGCTGCTCGACGTGCCGCTGCCGTCGATCTACGGTCCGACCGCTGACGAGCGGACATTTTGAACTCGTGGGCGCGCGAGGCGCCGTGCCCGGTGACCATTTCGTCCGCCGAAGGGTATGGCGGGTATCCCCGGCCGAGGAGAGGCGCCTGCGCCAGCATCTCCAGTTCCCCCCGCGTCAGGTGCGCACGCAGGTCACGCTCCTGTCCGTGATCGTCATGCTCTTCGGGTGCGCTCCAGAGCGGGCCCTGGGTCCGGCGGCTCCGTCGCGCGCCGAGGCGGTCGCGAGTGTGGTCCCGGAGTCGATGCAGGCGCCCGCCCCGACCATCATCGTCTGCCAACGCTTCGCCGTTCGTGACACGCTGCATCTCGTCGACGGGAAGATCGTGTCGGCGAACACCGCGCGCGCACGGATCAAGCAGGGACGGGTGCAGGTCGATACGCTGCGCGGAGCTGCCGCCGTTTCGCTCTACGGGTCGAGGGGCGCGCTGGGGGCGATTGTCGTGACCACGCGCGAGAGCGGGCGCGCAGCGACACGCTGACTCGGCCTAGGCCAGGCTGATTGCGGCAGCTTCGCCGCGGCAGCTTATTTGAGCGGCCACCGCCGAGCAATGCGGTGGTAGGACCTGTCGCCCGGGAGGCTGCCGTGTTCTCGCTCATACTCATCGTCGGTATCATCGCCATGGTGATCAGCGCGCGCCGGTTCGCCGCGCGGAAGGAGCGCGAGGGCACCTGGGATCGCAACGGACCGCTGCATCCGACGACGGGGCCGATGCTGGCCTCCGAGATCTTCGACAGCGGGCTCCGCCGCGCCTGGGAGCACCAGCACGGACCCGAAGGCACGCACTTGCCGTACGCGCGCGAGATGCCGCCCATCGTTCCGCCGCTGGATGACGACAACGCGCCACGCTAGTGGGACGCGCATCCGGAACGCATCCGGACGGAGGTCTGCTACCTCGTGGAACGCGTCGCCCCCGGCCTGGCGCAGTGAATCAACACCTCATGACGCGAACCGGCCACGTCTGGCGAGCTCCACTCGACGCGCAGGGAATCCACGCGAACTGTGAACACCACAAGGACGCCCCACGTGCACGCTGATGTCCAGCGCTACAACGCCACGCAATCGCCCAACCACCAAGTCCTCTGCGAGCTACTGGCCGCGGAGATCGACAAGGCCCTGCCCACGGCCGAGAACAAGATCTGGCACGGCCACCCCGTGTGGTTCCTCGACGACAATCCCATCGTCGGCTACAGCCGACAGAAGCCGGGCATCCGATTGATGTTCTGGAGCGGCGCCGATTTCGACGAGGAGGGACTCGACGTCGTCGGCAAGAAGTTCAAGGACGCCTCGGCGTTCTTCAACGACGTCGCCGAGGTGAGGAAGACGCTGCTGCGGCGCTGGCTCAAGAAGTCGCGCGAGATCCAGTGGAATTACCGGGACATCGTCAAGCGCAAAGGGCGGCTCGAGCGGCTACGCTGACGGCCGTGCGGCGCTTCGGGCGAGTCGCTCTCGCTTGCACTCGCAAGCCGCGCCTCAGCGGATCCCCAACTCCGCGCGCGCATCCGCCGGCAACAATGGAATCAACTGCCGCACCGGCACCGCGAACCCATACTGCCGCTGCCCCTGCGCCAAGGCCTCGCGCAGGCCGGCCCGATGCACCCCGACCACCTCGCCGTCGGCATTGAACAGCGGACTGCCACTCGAGCCACCCACCGAGAAGCCGTTGAATCGCAGCTCGTCGCTGGTGACCTGCGCAAAGATGCCCGCGCTCATCGACGTGCGTACCGCACCGGTCGAGAAGTCGTAGGCCAACGACGCGCCGGCTGGATACCCAATCATCGCCGCCGACTCGCCCTGCTTGGCGCGTGTGCCGCTCCAGTCGATCTTCGGGATCACCGGGCCGCCGTAGTCGCGGATCCTGAGCAGCGCGAGATCGGGTGTATCGCCGGTCGGCAAACTGACGACCTCGGCGCGCAGCCGCTGGTTGGTATCCGCCAATCGCACGAACAATGAGTCCGCCGGTTTCCCGTTGTCCGTCGCCACGTGGCGATTGGTGACGAAATAGCCGGAGCGCGTGAGCACAAAGCCCGAGCCGTCCCAGACCTCGCTGCCGCCGTAGCCGGTGACCATCCCGACGGCCGGCCCCGCCGCTTGCGAGATGGCCGCGAGGTTCACGGACTTCACCGCGCGCACCTGGTCGGAGATGGCGGCGCTGCGTTCCTCCTGACTGCGGATGGCGCTGCGCAGGCTGTCGAGCAGGCCGCGCGAGGCGCGGGCCTCGCGTTCGCTGCCGCTGGCGACGCGCGCGCTCGCTGCGGCCAACTCATCGCGCAGGCGATTGAGTTCGTCGAGCGATTGGCGCTGCGCCGAATCGCCGGCGGCGAGCTGTTGGCTGAGCGCGAGCTCGGCGCGCTGCAGGGCGCCCTCGAGCGCGGTCGTCTTCTCCGACGCTGCGGCCAGGGCGACTCGCTGTTCCTCGAGCTGGCGCGCGGTGAGGCGCTGCTGTTGGTCCGTCCACCAATAGAAGCCCGCCACCGAGGCGGACATCAAGGCGACAAACGACCACACCGTCACGCGCAGGCGTGAGGCGCTCTTGCGGCTCGACTCCTCGATCATGCCGCGCAGCATCATCGTCTTGCCTTGCGGGGCGGCGGCCGCTGCGTTTGCCACGTGCGCGGCGGAGCGCGCGCCTGCGGAGCCGGCAGCGGCCGGGCGCGGGGACTGCGCTGCATCGGCGACTGCCGGAGGGAGCTTCAGGACCTCGACGAGCAACTCCGGCCCGCCAGGGCCCAGCGCGATGCGATCGCGCAGCTTGAGCTCGTGGTCGCCCGTGACGGGCTTCGCGTTGAGCTGAGTGCCATTGCTGCTCTTCAGGTCACGCAACAGCACGCGCCCATCCGGCGCGAGGACGATCTCGGCGTGCACGCGCGAGACGGCCGAATCGCCCGCCTGCCGCGGTTGCACTTCGCACTCCTCGCCGCGGCCGAGGCGGATGCGACCGCCGCGCGCGGGATAGCGGTTCCCGGTGCGCACTTCCTTGAGCACGAGTTCAAGCGTCGGGGAAGCGGGAGACGCCGCGGCTGATGCAGCGGCAGGCGCAACCGCAGGTGCCGAGCGCGCCGCGCTGGGAGCGCCCGCCGGTCCCGCCGCGCCATCCTCGGCAATCGTCTCCGCGATGCGCCGGTTGCGCAGCCCATCGACCCGGAACTCCGGGCCACGCTCTCCGAGCCGCAGCAGCGCGCCGACATCGATTGGCTGCGGCGCGTTCGCCCCCAGCCGCTGCCCGTTGAGCGAGGTCCCGTTGCGGCTGCCGAGGTCCTCGATCATCCAGCGCCCGTCACGCTGGAACAGCCGCGCGTGGAATCCGGAGACGACGCCAGCCCCATCGCCCTCGATGACGACCGCACAGTCCGGATCACGCCCGAGGCGCAGCTCGTCCGACGCGAACTCTTGGACGGTGCCGGTGCGCATATCGCGAAGCGAGAGCAGCGTCACGCGGGGAGGGCTCCGGGGCGGGAAGGGAGGGAGGGGAGCGAGGGGAGGGACGCGGTGGAAGACTGTCCCAAGATGCGGCGCACTGGTCGGAGCGGATAGGGCGGACGGCCGACTGCCCCTCGCCGCCGGATTGGGCCATCTTTCGGGCCACCGCGCGCGAGTGCGTGCGGACCCCCACCTCTGTCGTCCGCACGTGATCTCTCTTCGCTCCCTCGCGGCCATCGCCCTCCTGGCGTTGGCGCTCGGCCCGGCCGCTGACGCCCAGTCGGTGACGATGACCGGCCCCGGTGGCCGCAGTGGCCGCGCGACGGTCGTCAGCGTGGCCCCTACCATAGATGGGCGCCTCGATGACGAGGCCTGGCAGCAGGCCACGGTGTTCACGGATTTCGTGCAGCGCGAGCCCGTCGAGGGCAATCCGGTCAGCGAGCGCACGGAGGTGCGCATCGTCACGGACGGCGTGGCGCTGTATGTGGCGGCCTGGCTCTACGACCGCGAGGCGGCGTTGATCGTCCCCAGCGAGACGATCCGCGACGTGACCCTGACGAACAGCGATTACTTCGCGTTCATCCTCGACACGTATCACGACCGGCAGAACGGCTTCCTCTTCGGCACCACGCCCTCGGGGATCGAGCACGATGCGCAGGTGATTCGCGAGGGTGAGGGCGGGGGCGTGTTTGTGGCGGGGCAGAGCCGCGCGCAGGCGGGCTCGTTGGGTGGCGTGAACCTGAACTGGGACGCCAACTGGACCGTGCGCACCTCGCGCGACGGCGAGGGCTGGTACGCCGAGTTCCGCGTACCGTTCTCGACGCTGCGCTACGGCGGCGGGGCGACGCAGACCTGGGGCCTGAACCTGATGCGCGGCATCCGGCGCCGGAACGAGGAGGCGCTGTGGTCGCGCGTGTCGCGGCAGTTCAGCATCAACCGGCTCTCGCAGGCGGGCACACTGGAGGACCTCGCCGTGCCCGCGCAGCGTATCGCCACCGTGACGCCGTACGTGCTCGGCAACTCGGCGCGCAACTACACCACGCAGTCGGCGTTCCGCGGCACCGGTGAGTTCGGCGTGGATGCCAAGTACGGCATCACGCCCAGCCTGACGCTGGATCTCACGTACAACACCGACTTCGCGCAGGTCGAGGTGGACGAGCAGCGCACGAACCTCACGCGATTTCCGCTGTTCTTTCCTGAGAAGCGGCCCTTCTTCCTGGAGAACGCCGGCGTGCTCTCGGCGGGCACGCCGCAGGCCGTGGACCTGTTCTTCACCCGACGCATCGGCATCGACTCGCTGGGCCAGCCCGTGCCGATCCTCGGCGGCGGTCGGCTTACGGGGCGCGTGGGCGGACTGACGGTCGGCGCCCTGGCGATGGTCACCGACGCGCAGAACGGCGTCGAAGGCAACGGCTACGGCGTGCTGCGCCTGCTGCGCGAGCTCTCGACGCGCTCGCGCGTCGGCGTGATGGCCGTGCAGCGCCAGCGGCGCGGCGACGGCGGCGACTTCAATCGGGTACTCGGCGTGGATGCGCGCGTCGGGATCGGGCAGGACTGGACGGCCGATGCCTGGGCCGGCCACTCGGAGACCCCGGGTCTCACAGGCGATCCCTACTCGTGGAGCGGCCGCGTGGCCTACGAGACGCGCGACTGGCGGCACTCGGTGCGCGTGCTGCAGGTGGGCGATGCGTTCAATCCCGAGGTGGGCTTCATGGCGCGGCCCGCCGGGTATCGCTTCGACGAGTTGATGTTGATGCGGTTGGTGCGCAATCCCTCGTGGCGGCACGTGCGCGAGTGGAACCCGCACATCAGCCTGCGCCGCTACGTGGGCACGGACGGATTCCTGCAGTCGTCGTGGGCGCACATCGACGTCACCGAGGTGCAGTTCAATGGCGGTGGTCGATTCGGGCCCGACATCAATGTGTACACGGAAGGCCTGCAGGTGCCGTTCGAGATTGCGCCGGGCGTGATCCTGCAGCCGGGCCAGTATGCGTTCTCGGTGCCGGGCCTCGACTGGGGCTCGGATCCCAGTGACGCGATCTCCTTCCTCGCGCGCCTCGAGGCCGGCCAGTTCTACTCGGGCACGAAGACCGGCGGCAACGTGGCCATCACGGCACGGCGCGGCGCGGCGTTCTCCTCGACGCTGACGCTGGACCACCAGGACGTGGACCTGCCGGAGGGCGACTTCGTCCGCGATTTGATTGGCCTCAAGCTCGCGTACTTCTTCACGCCGCGGATCTTCGTGCAGTCGCTGACACAGTACAACAACCAGGCGGAGGTGTTCACGGCGAACGTGCGACTGGGTTGGTTGAGCACGGCGAACACGGGCCTGTTTGTGGTGCTCAACGATGGCGAAGAGGCGGAGGGCTTCACGCGGTGGCGGCGACCCTTGGCGCGCTCGGTGACGGTGAAGTATTCGTACCAAGTGGGAGCAGCGAGGTAGCGTCGATGCCGATTCACTATCGGATCGATCCGACGACGCAGACCGTCTATGAGACCTGGACGGGCACGGTCAACGCCGAGCAACTCGGTGCGTACTGGAGCGCGAGCCTGCGCAAGGACGAGTTTCTCACCTGCGGCAAGACGATTGCGGACGTGCGCGCGGCGGACGTCGAACTTGTCGGGGCGGACCTGCAAGTCCTCATCCAGGGCATCGCCGTTCCCCTGCTGGCGGGGCGGAGATGGCTCACGGCCGTGGTGGTGGCGTCGCCCTCTCAGTTCGGCACGGCGCGTCAGTATGAGGTATTCTCCGAAGTGTTCAGTACGGGCGGCATCTTTCATGATCTCGAGAGCGCCGAAGCGTGGCTGGCGGCGCAGTCGGAAGGCAGATGAGAGCGCAGGCTCGCACGAGACCCGGCTGGGCCTTACCGCTTGCGTTGGTGGCTCTCACGGTGACGGCGGGTGAGGCGATGATGGCGTCTCCGGCACCCGCGGCGGCGCCGATGGGCTCGCGCGACGGCGCCGCGGCCGAGGTGCGTGTCGTGATGCGTGGCCAGCGCTTCTTCCCCGCGCGCGTGGAATCCACGGTCGGCGACACAGTTGTGTTCGTGCTGGAATCCGGCGCGCCGCACAACGTGGCCTTTGAGCGGGACTCGATTCCGGCGGGCGCGCTCTCGCCGCTCGCGCGTGCGCTCGGGGGAGACGAGAAATACCTCTTCTCGAAGGACATGGTGCTGATTCCCGGAGAGACGATCGCGGTGGCAACCGCGGAACTGCCGCCTGGCCGCTATGTGTTCTACTGCGCGCCACACTACGGCGGCGGGATGCGCGGCGAGCTCGTACTACGCGCGCGTTGACGCGGATGCATTGACGCGGCTGCATTGACGCGGCTGCCGGTCGCCGCGTAGCAGCAAAGCGGGGCGCGTCGGCGATTCCTTCGCCCACGCGCCCCGCAGTCTCATCCGAGCTCGTGCTACTCCAGCCCCAACGCCCGCAGCACCTCCGGTGGCGGCGGATCCCACTTGGGCAGGGCCGTATTCCCGATGTACCCGATGTCGCGCATGCCCGCATCCGTCGTATAGAACGCCGTGGACACCAGGTTCCGCACCAGCGAGAAGAACCGCGCCCCGGTGCGATGCTCGGGCTTGGCCTTCGGCAGGTAGCAGATGTCATCGCAGATGGCGGTGCGCTGCGCCGCCGTGATGCGATGGAACGGCGCGCCATACCGCTGCTGGCTCTCGATGTTGATCCAACTCACGCCGCCGCGCACCCGTACGAGGTCGCGGGCGTAGTTCTCACCCGGCGCGCTGACGTGCTCGTTGATGTACTGGTGCGCGCCGACCGCCGTGGCGCTCGGCGACTTGGCATCCGCGGGGATGATGGTGTCCGCCAGCGCGGCCAGCGTCGTCATCTCGGCCGCCGTGAGCAGGCGCGGCCAGTCCTTCTTGGGTCGGATGAGGTCCGGATCCCAAGCATCGCCGCGCGGGACGCCGGGCGCCGGCTGTCGTCCTTGCTGGCCCTGCGCGGGACGCGCCGCTGCCGCGCCTTGTCCCTGCGCGCCTGCCTCGCTCGGCGCGCCGAGTACGGGCAGCGCCGCCGCGGTGGCAATGACCTTGAGCGCCTCGCGACGCTTCATGCCGTCCTTCGCGTCCCCGGTTTCCGTGGGGTGCCTCGGAGTGTCACTCATCAGCCGATCTCCCGCGTGCGCAGCTGCTCGAGGATGTAGTCCGTGGTGCGCCAGGCCAGCGCGAGGATGCTCAGCGTGGGGTTCTTGTCCGCGTTCGACACGAAGGGCGCGCCGTCGGTGACGAAGAGATTCTTCACGTCCCACGACTGGCAGTACTCGTTGAGCACGCTCGTGCGCGGGTCGCTGCCCATGCGGCAGGTGCCGACCTCGTGGATGATCTGCCCGCCGCGCGCAATCGCCCGGTTGCCGTCCGTCTGCGGCTCGGAGCTCGGCGTGCCGCCCATCGACCGGATGATCTCGGCGAAGGTCTTCTGCATGTGCACGGCCTGCTTGAGCTCGTGGTCGCTCCACTTCCAATGGAAGCGCAGCACCGGGATGCCCCACTGGTCGACCGTGTCGGGGTCGATCTCGCAGAAGCTGTCCTCGTTGGGGATCATCTCGCCGCGGCCATCGAACCAGACGTAGGTGCCATAGTGGCGACGCGCGGCTTCCTTGAACTTCGTGCCGTAGGAACCCTCGGTGAGGTTCTCGAGGAAGTTGAAGCTGCCGTTGCCCGGCATCCCGCGCCCACCGCCGAACTCGATGTGATAGCCGCGCGCGAAGTCGAGCTTGCCGCTCATCTGATCCTTGTAGCCCCACCACGGCATGTAGAGGTGCATGCCCGAGGCGCCGTCGTTGTTGTGCGGCGGCAGGCCCTCGAGGGCAGGGATGCGGCCGCCCAGTCCGGCGCCGACCGTGTCCATCAAGTACTTGCCGACGAGCCCGCTGGAATTGGAGACGCCGTTGGGATTCCGTGAGCTCTTGGAGTTAAGCAGGATGCGCGCGGTCTCGGCGGCGCTGGCCGCCAACACGACGACGCGCGCCGAGACGTGCCGGTCCTGGCGCGTGCGCTTGTCGATGTAGCTCACGCCCGTGGCCTTGCCGTCGGGGCCGACGCTGACCTCGCGCACCATCGCGTCGGTAATGACGCTGACGTTGCCCGTGGCCACGGCCGGCGGCAGCAGCACCGTGGTGCTCTGGAAGTTGGCCTTGATCGAGCAGCCCCATCCGCAGGGCGTGGCGTAGAAGCAGGCCTGCCGCGAGCGCATCGACTCGGCGAGCACGCGCTGCGCGAGCGGATTGTTGGGGAAGAGGCGGCGGGGAAGGCGATCCGCATCCTGCCGCTGCGTCATGATCGCGAGGTGCGCCGGGATTGTCGGGATGCCCAAGCCGGTGGCGTGCTTGTGTACGAGCCGCTCGACAGCGCGCGGCTCGGGCGCCGGCATCAGGACGCCGGGTGACGAGCGCGGGGTGTTCTCGAGGTCATCGTCGCCGCCGTAAACGCCGATGAGCATCTCGGTCTTGTCGTAGTACGGCGCGAGGTCTTCATATGAGAGGGGCCAGTCGGCACCCAGTCCGTCGCGGGTCTTGGGCTTGAAGTCGTACTCGCCCATGCGCAGCGAGATGCGGCCCCAGTGGTTGGTGCGGCCGCCGAGCATTCGCGAACGCCACCAGAGGAAGGAGCTGCCGGGCGCGGTGGTGTAGGGTTCGCCGGGGACTTCCCAGCCGCCATCGACCGTGGCGTCGTAGAAGCCGAAGGGCTTCTCGCGGCTGCCGGCGCCGCGCAGTGGGGCCTCGCGCGGCAGCTTGAACATCGGCGTCTCACGCGTGGGATCGTAGTTCCGGCCCGCTTCGAGCACGAGGACCTTGAGGCCGGCCACGCCGAGCTGGAAGGCGGCCATGCCACCCCCCGCGCCGGAGCCGACGATGATGACGTCGTAGCTGTCCTGCGACTTCGCGGCACTGCTGGTCACGTCCACTCCGGGGGCAGGTGCGGGCTCTGCGGTCAGCGACCGCGACGGGCGTCCACTCGGGCAACCATTCGGGGACCAACTGCGGCAGCCATCCGGGCCGCCACTCGGGCGAGAACGTAGCATTTGGAAGCGGCGATGTGAAGGCGCGCCGTGGGCATTCCGCGATGCCGCGCGGGACGGTACACTCTCCGCCATGAGGCATCGCAGAGTCGTGGGAATCGGCGTGGCCGCGCTTCTCCTGCCCGTGATGGGACTGGCGCTCGTCTACGGATTGAGCGAGCGCCGACTTCGCACGTTTGCGCCGCCGCCAGCCTTCACGGCAGCGATCCCGACCGACTCCGTGTCGCTGGCGCGGGGCCGCCATCTCCTCCGTACGCGGGGCTGCTTCGGTTGCCACGGCGATCAGTTGGAGGGGCAGGTCTTTGAGGAGTGGGTCTGGGTGAAGCGCGCGGTCGCCCCCAACCTTGCCCGGCACGCGCGGGCGCACGACGCACAGACGCTGGCCAACGCCATCCGCGCCGGTGTGGGCGCCGATGGCCGTGCGCTGTGGTCGATGCCCTCGTACAACTTCCGCCATCTGCCGGACGAGGACATTGCGGCGATCATTGGGGCGCTGCGTTCGGCAGAGGTCATCCAGGTCGAGCATCCAGCGCCAGCGCTCGGCTGGACCGCACGCTGGGCGGTGCTTACCGATGACGCCGGGCACATGGCGGACTGGGCGGCGCGGGTTCCGCCGCTGCAACTCGGCGACTCAGACGACCCGCAACTCGTCCGCGGCGAGCGACTGGCGATGACGACCTGCAATGAGTGCCACGGGCTCGACCTTCGCGGGGCCTGGGTCGAGGGAGACATTGCGCCTCCCGACCTGGCAATCGTCGCGGGCTACAGTCCGGAGGAGTTCACGACCCTGATGCGTACCGGGGTGCCGAAGGACGGACGCGACCTCGGCCTGATGGCGATGGTCGCCAAGGACCGATTCGCCGCGTTTTCGGACGATGAGCGCCGCGACCTGTACGCGTATCTGCAATCACTGCCGTCGCGGCCGATCGCGACGGGCGTCTTCTGGCGGCCGGGGCGGTAGCAGGCGCGCGCAGGATTGGCGCTCAGTCTGCCGATACTTGGGGCGATGCCCCATCTCCACTACGATTCCGCCAGCGCCGCCGCCACGGTGATGCGCGACGCGCGTTGGAATACCACGCGCCTCGCGCGCCGTGTGCTCCTGTGGTTTGGCATCCCGATCACCATCCTCGAGGTCGCGCCCACGGTCGTTAGCCCGCTCGGCGTGGATGGGTGGAACCTGCTGGAGCTGGTCGCCGTCGTGGCCACGGTGATCCTGCTGTATCGGATTCCCGCACGGCGCGTGCGCGATTCGAGCCGCGTGCTCGTCGTCGGACTCGGCGCCGTTGCGGTCTGCGGCATTTTTCATAGCGGTCCGAAGATGGCGACCGGCACGGTGTTGATCGGTTGGGTCTTGGCGACCGTGTTCTATGCCCGAAACGTGTGGTGGCCGACTGCGGTCGTGACGGCCACGATGGTCGTGTCGGTCTACGGTGTGCGCAGCGGCAATCTCGGATTCCGTTGGGAGGACCAGTGGAGCGGCAGCGCCTGGCTGATGTCGGTCGTCACCGTGGCGGTCACGACCTTCGCCATCGCCTCGGCATTCGCGTTTGTCATCGACCGGCTCGAACGCGCCGTGCGCGACCACGCCGAGGCACGGCGCCTGGCGATGGAGGCGCATCACGAGCGCGAACTGGCGCTGCAGACGGCGGCGCAGGCGCAACGATTGGAATCGCTGGGCCGACTCGCCGGCGGCATCGCCCACGACTTCAACAACGCGGTCGGCGTGCTGACCCTCGCGCTCGAGGAACTGCGGCACGATCCCGCTCCAGAGGACCGGGCGCGCCTGCTCGACGATATCGGCCGCGCGGCGCGAGGGGCACAAGCGACGACACGGCAACTGCTCTCCTTCGCGCGGCAGGGCAGTGCGCCTGGCGGCCGCTGTGTGCCGGGCGCCGTGGTGTCGTCGATGGCACCATCCCTCACCCGGCTCTTTCCGGCGCATATCGTCGTGCGCACCGACGCCAAGTCCCGCGAGGCCGTGGACTGCGCGGTCGGGGAGTTGGAGCAGATCCTGCTGAATCTCTGTCTCAATGCACGCGACGCGATGCCCGAAGGCGGGATGCTGACGCTCCGCGTGCGCGATGTGACGGCACTGGAGGGCGGCAAGGCGGCGACGCACCGCGTGTCGATCGAGGTCGTGGACAGCGGTTGCGGAATGGACGAGGCTGTGCGGCAACGCGCGCTCGACCCATTCTTCACCACGAAGCCCGCCGGTGTTGGAACCGGGATGGGGCTGGCGATGGTGGGTTCGAGCATCACGGCGATGGGTGGCTCGATCGAGATCGATTCCGCGCCGGGTGCCGGCACGACCGTCCGACTGCTGCTGCCCTGCGCCAAGGTCAGCGCGACGCCGATGGGCACGGCCACGGTCGAGGACGACTGGCCGGAGGCCGGCGCGGGCGATACGCCCACCATCCTCCTGCTCGAGGATGAACCCTCACTGCGGCGACTGCTTGAGCGAGGGCTCACGAAGGCCGGATTCGCCGTACGGACCGCGGGCAACGTGGCCGAGGCGCTGCGGGAACTCGAGCGGATGCCCAAGGTGAGTCTCGTGCTCACCGACGCGGTGCTGCCGGACGGAGGCCCGCGGCCGTTGATCGAGCGGTATCGTCAGCGCTTCCCGGACGGCCGCGTGCTCGTGTGTTCCGGCTATGTGCCGGAGGACGTCCTCCTCGAGGGCATCGAGAGCGCGTCGCTGGCCTTCCTGCAGAAGCCCTTTGACACCGCGACGCTCGTCGCCAACGTCCGCCAGCAGTTGGACGCGCCGCTGCCTCGCGAAGTGGCCGTCCCGCAGTCCTGAACCGCGGGGCGTCGCGCGCCGTCCTGACGACGCGCTAGCGCAGCCTGCTGAGGACCAGGGCGGCCGCCGCCACCACTGCGGCAATCACCGCCACGATGGCCAGCGCGATGCGCCGCGGCGACGCGTGCCCTTCATAGCGGCGCAGGCTGATGGGGTCGATATCCCCTCGGTTCAGTCGCACGGTGTGCTCGGTCTCGAGCACGCCGGACATCAGTTCTTCCACGGATCGCTGTTCGGTTGCGGGCATCGGTGCCTCCGGTCGTCCCCGGGGCAGCGCCCGCAGTCGCGGGCGATCCCGGTGAGTATCGGACGCGCGGCCGGAGACTGAAGTCACCGGCCGCGCTCTGGGGCACCCGAACAGAAGGCGATGCCGGAGGCGGCCCTACGCGAAGACCCGCTGCGCCTCGGCCAGTGACTCGAACGGCGCACGCTTGGGGATGAACTCGTGCGCCACGTAGCCGGTGAACCCCGTCCCAGCAATCGCCTGCGCGATGCGGCGGTAGTTCAGCTCCTGCGTGTCGTCGATCTCGTTGCGGCCCGGCACGCCGGCCGTGTGGTAGTGCGAGATCAGCGGCGAATAGCGCTCAATTGTGCGAATCACGTCGCCTTCCATGATCTGCATGTGGTAGACGTCGTACAACAGCCGGAAGCGCTCCGTGCCGAGCCCGCGCGCCACTTGCGCCGCCCACTCCGTGCGGTCGGCGTGATAGTCGCGATGGTCCACCTTGCTGTTCAGCATCTCCATCACCAGCGTGACGCCGTGTCGCTCGGCGGCCGGCACGATGCGCTTGAGGCCGGCCACGCAGTTGGCGATGCCCTCGCCGTCGGACATGCCGCGCTTGTTGCCGGAGAAGACGATCATCTGCGGGATGCCCGCCGCGGCCACGAGCGGGAGCAGGCGTTCGCTCTCCGCCACGAGGCGGTCGTGCAGGTCTGGACGGTTCCAGCCATCGACAATCGGGCCTGGGCCGTTGGCGACGGCGCAGCGCAGGCCGTGCGCGATGGGCACGCTCCACTCGTTCTCGGACAGCAGGTCCACCGCGTGGAGGCCGATGCGCTTGGCCTGCGCGCAGAGTTCGTCGAGCGGCGTGTTGGCGAAGCACCAGCGGGCCACGCTTTGGCGAAATGGGACTTCGCGCGCTGGCGTGGGGAGCGCGTCGAGTTCGCGCGCCGCATCGGATCGCGTCGCGCCCATCGCATCGGCTGCGTTCACGAGCGGCGCGGCCGCGGCCGCCGCGAGTACCCCCGCGCCCTTCACCAGCACCTCGCGTCTCGTCGGACTCATAGCTCGCCTCGATTCATACGCTCCACCACGCGGGCCGCCGCCCGCGCCGTCAACGCCATATAGGTAATGCTGGGATTCTGACAGGCCGAGCTGGCCATGCAAGCGCCGTCGGTGACGTGCACATTCGGCACTTCCCACAGCGCGTTGTTGTCATCCAGCACCGATACCTCGGCACTGCGTCCCATCCGGGCGCCGCCCATCTCGTGGATGCACAGCCCAGGGGGAATCTCCGTGCGGTTCTGTCGGATGTTCGTCGCCCCGGCCGCTTCGAGCATCTCCGTCGCCGACGCGGCCATGTCGCGCATCATCGCCCGCTCGTTCTCGCTCCAGCGGCATTCAATGTGAAGCGCGGGGATGCCCCACTTGTCGGTCTTGGTCGGGTCCAAGGTCGCGGCGTTCTCGGCGCGTGGCAGCATCTCGCCCCAGCCGTTGATGCCGATCGACCAGGAGCCCAGCTCGCTGGAGATCCGGCGCTTGTACTCGGCACCGCCGCCATCGCCGCCCCAGCGGCCGCGCCCACCGCCACCCTGCATGCCGTAGCCACGCAGGAAGTCGGCGCTCTGCGGCGAGCGCTTCGTGTTCCGGAATCGCGCCACGTAGATGCCGTTCGGCCGGCTGCCCTGCGTGCGACGGTCCTCGAAGCCGGGCATCGTCCCGCCCGCGCCCCAGAGGAAATGGTGGTCCATGATGTACTTGCCCAAGGTGCCGGAGGCGTTGCCCATGCCCTGCGGATGCGCGCTGCTCCTGGAGTTGAGCAGGATGCGCACCGACTCCAACGCCGAGGCGCAGAGGAAGATCACGCGCGCCTCGAAGACTTGTTCCTCGCGGGACTGCGCGTCGATCACCCGGACGCCACTGGCGAGACCCGTGCGCGGATCGTGCACGACCTCGGCCACCACGCTGTGCGGACGCAGGGTGAGTCGGCCGGTGGCTTGAGCGGCCGGCAACGTCGAGCCCAGCGACGAGAAGTACGAATGCGTGACGCAGCCGCGCTCGCAGGGCCCGCAGTAGTGGCAGGCCGCACGCCCATTGTGGTTGCGCGTGAGGATCGCTGCGCGGCCGATGGTCATCACCCGCTGGCCATTGAACGCGGCGAGGATCTTCTCTCGCGCGTGGCGCTCGACGCAGGTCATCTCCATCGGCGGCAGGAAGTCGCCGTCGGGGAGCTGGTCGAGACCTTCCGTCGCGCCCGACACGCCGATGAAACGCTCCACGTGCGTGTACCAGGGCGCGATGTCAGCGTAGCGGATGGGCCAATCGGTGCCGTGCCCGTCGCGGGCGTTAGCCTCGAAGTCGAGGTCGCTCCAGCGGTAGACCTGCCGTCCCCAGGTGATCGAGCGACCCCCCACGTGTCGCCCGCGGATCCACTTGAACGGTGCGTCGTCCGGCGTCGTGTACGGGTTCTCGATGTCGTTGACGAAGAACTTGTGGCCGAACTCATCGCAGGCGTAGCACTCGCGCTGCACGGGCTGGTCGCGCTCGAAAGCCTTGCGGTCACCGTAGCCGCGGTAGCGCACTTCCCAGGGTCGGACGTGCTCGGTGTAGTCCGTGCGTGGGTCCACCGGGCCGCCAGCCTCAAGCACCAAGGTGTCGAGCCCGCGCTCCGTGAGTTCCTTGGCCGCCCAGCCACCGGAGATGCCGGAGCCGACCACGATGGCGTCGAAGGCGCGGCGCTGGCCGCGGGGCAGTTCGCGCGGCATCAGCGGTCGCCCTCGGACTGTGCCACCGGCGCACATCCATAGTAGGCCTGGTGAAACAGTTGCGAGCGGAACACTTCGCGCTGCACCCGCTCGCTAGTCACCCAACCGTGCACGGTCCAGGACTTGAGGCGTCGGAAGGCGCGCTGACCAAGGCTTGCCGTGCCCACGCGCGACTCAGCCCAGGCGATCTCGGACTGCTGCTGTGCGAGCGTGAGCGCCGGCCAGGCCGCGCCGTGCGTGCTGTTGGCGCGCCGGTCGAGCTCGACGATCCCTACGTGCAGGTCGCTGCGCTCCTCGTCCGTGAGCCACTCCGCGGCAAGGATCTCGATGAACGCGGGCACCTGGACATCGAGCGCGCCCGGCGTCTCCGTGCGCGGCAAAATGGCGTCGGCAATCGCCGCGATGGTGGCGCGCTCGTCGGCGCTCAAGACGCCTTGGCCGGACGGGCCGACCTCGGCTCCGCGGGCGAGCGCGGCGCGCGTCCACTCGGCCGAGGGCAGCTCGGCGCGCGCGGCGCGGGGCAGGGCAGCAACGCCGGCAATGGCGAGGAGGCTGCGACGAGACAGCGACATCGGATGCGTGGATTCGGGGGAGGGGACACCAACAGCGCGCGGGCAAACGTGCCACGTGAGGCAGACCCCCGCCAGAGCGACACGCTGGGCAATCGGTAGTGGCCTCGCGTCCTCGGCCGCCCTCTCACGTGATCGCACGAGATCGCCTCTTGGCGATCCCCATTGCCCCCCGATGTCGGGATTCCCGCCCACCCCGCGCATCCCTTGGTGTTCACCCCCTCACACCACTGGAGCAGACAATGACTTCGACTCGACGTGACTTCCTGGACAAGCTGATGGTAGGCGGGCTGAGCGCGAGCGGTCTCGCGCTTGGGCTCGGTGCACTCCCCGACGTGCTGGCGGCCGCGGACCTCGCCGGCGCGCCCTCGGCGCGTTCGCGCGACTGGGACGTGAGCTGGCCGCAGCAGCTCACCGGCCGCGTGCGCAGCGTGTTCGACGTGCCGGAAGTCGAGCGCGGCTACGGCGTCTGGCGCGCCACCATCTGGGCCAAGCAGTACGAGGGCGTGATGGGGGTGCCCTTCGCGCAGCTCTCCACCGCGCTGGTCCTGCGGCACAACGGCATCGTGCTGGCGATGAAGCAGGAGTTCTGGGACCGCTACGGCGTCGCGAACCCGACGATCGAGCATCCGCTCACCGGCAAGGTGATCACGAAGAACCCCGCGCTGCTCGGCGAGGGCGATGGCGTGCCGGAGCCCTATGCCTCGTTCGCGCTGCCGCACTTCATCGCCCGTGGCGGCGTGGTGCTGGCCTGCGATGCGGCCCTGCGCATGCTGATGGTGCCGCTGGTCGTGGTCAAGGACGGCGTGAGCGCCGAGGAGGCCCGCGAGCGGGCGATTGCCGGGCTGATTCCGGGTGTGCGCCTGCAGCCGTCGGGGATCTTCGCCGCACTGCTGGCGCAGCAGCAGGCCAAGGCACTGTACATCCGGGCCAGCTGAGGCGCGGGGAGGGTCCAGCGCCGCGCGCATGCGGCGTCTGGCCCCAGGGAAGTGAGTCGCCTGATTGAATCGACGGGCGGAACTGGGGAGATTTCCCCCGTTCCGTCCGTTGCTCGTTTCCGCGCCCGCCTCGTCGCGCCGATTCATTCACGCTTGCCGCCTCGCCCTGCTCTGCATTCGATGACCGCCCCCGACGCTGACCGCCGCACCCCGCCGACGCAGGAGTCCCTCCTGGCCCGGCGAGCGCTGTTGCTGCTGGCGCTCTACGTCACCGTGCGCGCGGTCTTCCTCGTCGACAACCGCTCGGCGTTCGCCGATAGCTCGTGGACGGGCATCGCCGGGGCCTTTCTGCACGGCCTGCGCTTCGATCTCTCGGCGATCGCCTACTCGAACCTGCCGTTCGTGTTGCTGAGCCTCGCACCGGCGGCGTTGCTGGCGCGGCGCTGGTATCAGCGGGCGCTGTTCGCGGTCTTCGTACTCGTGAACGCCACGCTCACCGTCATCATGATGGGCGACGTGGGCTACTTCCCGTTCACGGGCACGCGGGTAACGCTGGATGTCTTCGCGCTCAGCAACGAGGCGCAGGCGCAGGCGGGGCAGCTCTTCGTGAACTTCGCGGGCCTCACCGCGATCGGCCTTGCACTGATCGCCGGCTTGGTCTTCCTGTATCCGCGTGCCCGCGACGGTGTGGCGCCGCGCCGCAGCTGGCTTCAGGCCGCGGGCCGCACGCTGGGCGTGGTGCTGCTCACGTTCCTTGCCGCGCGCGGCGGCTGGCAGAAGAAGCCCCTCAAGCCGATCCACGCCTTTGCCGCCGGCGAGCACGCGCTGGGCATCCTCACGCTGAACAGCGCGTTCACGATGCTGCACTCGGAGTCGCGTGGACGGCTCACGCCGCTCGACTTCTTCGCAAGTGACGCCGAGGTCGAGGCCCGGCTGCCGGCGCCGTACGGCGGCGCGGCACGGGTGCCGCCGGCCCCGCGCCCGCAGAATGTCGTGCTGTTGGTACTCGAGAGCTTCGGCACCGAGTACTGGGGTGCGGACGATCGCGAGGCGCCCGAGCTCACGCCCTTCCTCGACTCGCTGGCGCAGCACGGCGTCTTCTATCGCGACGCCTTCGCCAACGGCCGTCGTTCGATGGACGCCTTGCCCAGCCTGCTGCTCGGCGTGCCGCTCTACTACGGCCGTTCAATTGCGGTATCGGCCTACCAAGGCAATGAGTGGCGTGGGCTGGGGCACTTCCTCGCCGAGCAGGGCTACCACTCGAGTTTCTTCCACGGCGCGCCCAAGGGCACGATGTTCTTCGACGCCATCGCGGCGATGTCGGGCATCGAGGAGTTCATCCCGCTGGAGGCGTATCCCGACTCGCTGCAGCGTGCGGCCTTCGACGGACACTGGGGACTCTTCGACGAACCCGCGCTGCAGTACGCGGCCCGCACGCTGAGCACGCACCGCGAGCCCTGGTTCACCACGCTGTTCACCATCAGCACGCACCATCCGTATCGCGTGCCGGAGCGCTATCGCGACTCGCTGCCTACGGGCACGCGCGAGATCCACCAGAGCGTGGCCTACGTGGACCTCGCGGTGCGCCGCTTCTTCGAGGCCGCGCGGCAGCAGCCGTGGTTCGCGCACACGCTGTTCGTCATCACCGGCGACCACACGGCGCCGTTGCGCGCGCCCCGCTACGACACGCCGATCGGCCGCTACCTGGTACCCGTGCTGCTGTATCATCCCACGCAGTCGCTCGCGGGCTTGGACTCCACGCGCATCATCCAGCACGCGGACCTGTTCAAGACCATCCTCGACTACGCTGGCGCGCGGCCCGAGCGTGTGCCGCGCTTCGGGCAGTCGTTGTTCGCTGACGCCGAAGGTGAGGCTGTGCTGTCCAGCGACGAGACCTTCTGGCTGGTGCGGCGCGAGGGCGTGCTGGAGCGGCTGCCCGACGGGCAGGAGCGCAGCGTGGCGTACTCGCGGGAGACCACGGGCGGAACGCCCGCGTCGCTGCCCAGCGAACGCGTGACGGCGATGTCCGCCAAGCTCAAGGCACAGTTGCAGCACTTCGTGAACTCGATGGTGGGCAACTCGTTCTACCGCTCCGAAGGCACACCGTGAGCACCGAGCGACGCTTTGCGCTGCTCGCGTGCTTCGCCTTTGCGCTGCGGGCCGCGCTGATCCTCTGGCTGCGCACCTGGATGGGTGATGCCGGCGCCTACGAGCACGAGGAGATCGCACAGGCCCTGCTGCGCGGCGAGGGCTTTGTCTTTCGGTTCTTCTCGGATGTGCCCGAGCCCACCGGGCACCAAGCGCCCGCGATCCCGATGCTGCTGGCCCTCGGCTACTGGATCTTCGGCTCTGGCTCCGCGATGGGACGCCTGTTCGTCGAGTTGGTCTTCGCAGTGCTGGCGGCTGGCGGCGCCATCGCGCTCGGGCGACTGGCGCTGCGTTGGTGGAGCGAACGTGCCGCCATCGCCGCGATGCTCATCTTCGCCTGTTACCCCGCCTTCATTTACCTGCCCACGCGCATCCAGTCCGTGAACTGGACCGTGCCCTTCCTGTTGTTCGCGCTCGCCGGCTTCGTGGCGATGTCTGAAGGGCGGGGCAGCACACGCACCGCGGTCTGGACCGGCGTCGCCGGCGGGCTCGGCGCGCTTGGCGAGCCAATCCTTGCCGCGCCCTTCGGACTCTGCTGGCTCTGGCTGCTGTGGCAGGAACGCGGCGCGCCGCGGCGACCACTGTTGGTGGCGGCGACTGCCGCGCTCGTGCTCGCGCCCTGGCTGCTGCGCAACGCGGTGGTACTGGGCGCGCCAGGCTTCGTGAAGTCCTCATTCGGCTACGTGGCGTGGCAGGGCAACCACGTCGGGGCCTCGGGCACGGACAAGCGTCCGGTGTCGTCGGAGGTGGCGGACGCTCTCGCGTGGAAGATTGGCGGCGGCCCGGCAACGGAGGCACTGCTCGACGCCGCGCGCGCCGAGGCGGTGAGCGTGGACAGTGCGCTCCGCGCCGCCGACAGCGCGGCGATTCGTGCGTTGCCGACTGAACGCGAACGGATGCACTGGTTCCGCGCTCGGCTGCTCGAGGACCTGCGCCGTGAGCCGACCGCGTACCTGAGGGTCGCGGTGAAGCGGCTTGGGATGCTGCTGTGGTTCGATCCCACCAACCCGCGCGCCTTCGTGGCCGCGTATCGCCTGCCGTACCTCGTGCTGGCCGCGGCGGCGCTCGTTGGCCTCGCCCTCATCGGTCGGGCCGGCCGTCGCGACCGGCGATGGCCGCCCGGCTACGCCTACTGGCTGCTCTCGTTGCTCGGCCTCTCGCTGGTCTTCGTGGGGATCATCGCCAGCGCGCGCTTCCGCCTGCCGATTGAACTCCTGCTCGTGCTGCCGGCGGCGTACGTGGCGCATCGCCAAGTTGTCCCCACTCCGTCCGACCGCCACCTTTAGAGCGTGCAGAACCCCAAGGGCATCCTCGCCGAGGAGCGGGCCAGTCTCGTCACCGTGTCGGTGGTCGTCATCGCCGCGGTGGCCATTGCGTTCGCGCTGGCGTACACGCGGCCGCTGCTGGTGCCCTTCGTGCTGGCGGTCTTCATCTACTATCTCGTCTCGCCCATCGCGGACCTGCTGGAATCCAAGGTGCGCTTCCCGCGCTGGGCGTCCACCGTGGTCACGATGGCGGTGGTGGGCGTGGGCGTGTTCCTCGTCGGCCTGCTCTTCGTCACCTCGGGTCGCGGCCTGACGGAATCGGCCGACATCTATCGCGAGAAGCTGATCGATGTCGCGCGGCAGGTGACGGCGTGGCTCGACTCCCGCGGCGTGCAACTCAGCCAGGACACGCTCGTCGACACGATGCGCAACCTGCCGGTGTCACGCCTCGTGCAGGCCTCGGCCGAGTCGGCGTTCACGCTGGTGAGCAACGGCACGCTGGTGCTGATCTTCGTCATCTTCCTGCTGCTGGGCCGTCGGCGCGAGATGATCAAGAGCCCCGTCTTCCGACAGATCGACCGCGACATCCGCCGCTACCTCGTCATCAAGTTCCTCATCTCGACGATGACGGGCTTCCTGATCTGGGTGATCCTCACGGCCTTCGGGCTGGAACTGGCGCTGGTGTTCGCCGTGCTGACCTTCGTGCTCAACTTCATCCCGAGCATCGGGTCGATCGTCGCCACGCTGCTGCCGATCCCGATTGCGCTGGTGCAGTACGAGACGCTGGGGCCGGTCATCGCCATCTTCGTGTTGAGCAGTGTGGTGCAGATGGTGATCGGCAACGGATTGGATCCGATGCTGATGGGCCAAAACCTTGACCTGAGCCCGGTGACGATCGTGGCGGCCCTCGTCTTCTGGGGCCTGCTCTGGGGCGTGGTCGGGATGCTGCTCGCGGCGCCGCTGACGGCGATCCTCCGCATCGTGTTGGGGCAGTTCGAGACGACGCGGCCGGTCGGTGAACTGCTTGCGGGACGATTACCGCAAGGCGGATTCACCGCCGAGATGCCCGTGGTGCGTCCTGACGAGGCGGGCGCGGGAGGCGACGAGGACGGCGGAGCCGCGGAGAGTGCGCGCGACGGCGCGCCCTCGCGACCGGCGGCTTGACTGGCGCTCCGGCGTCAGTTCCACTAGTTCTGTAGGACAGCCGCCAGGGGTACTTCGCGAGTGCGAAGTTGAGACAGTCCCTTGGAACCTGACCCGGTTCACACCGGCGTAGGGAGCGCGGCGAGTGTCGTGAGTGCCGCTGCATGGGGCCACGCCACCCGCCTGCCGGGTGACGTGGCCTTTGTCGTTTCTGGCCACGCCACTCGGCAGGACTCGCAGCGACGGCGCCCTCACGTCTCACCGAGGACACCGCGAATGTACGACTGCCGCACGATGGACCGATGGAACGCTCGACTGCTTGTTGCCGCAGGTCACGCGGCCGCTGCGGGCTGCTTGGCCCTGCTGCTGTCTTCGCCACTGGACGCCCAGCAATCGCCACGCGACTCGACCGCTGCTCGTGACACGCTCGAGAGCGTGGTCATCCGCGCCCTGCGCGCCGGTGGCGCTACGCCCACCTCGCAGACCACGCTCGACCGCCGCACGATCGAGCGCACGTATGCGGGGCAGGACGCGCCGCTGGCGCTGCTCGGCGCCACGGGCATCACCGCCGCCTCGGACGCCGGCGCGTTTTCGGGTTACAGCTCCATCCGCCTACGCGGCGTGGACCAGACGCGCCTCGCCATCTCGGTGGACGGCGTCCCTCTCAACGATCCTGAAGACCAGGTCCTGTACTTCTCAAACGTACCGGACTTCATGAACTCGATGCACAGCGTGCAGGTGCAGCGCGGCGTGGGCTCCAGCGCCTTCGGCACGGCGTCCTTCGCCGGCTCGCTGGACTTCCAGAGCCTGCCGCTGATGACCACCGAGCGTTTCGCCGAGGGACAGCTCACCGGCGGGAGCTGGGGCACGCAGCGCGTGAGCGTTGAGGGCGCGACAGGTCTCGTGAACGGCTTCGCCGCCTACGGCCGCGTCTCGACGCAGGAGACTGTTGGCTACCGCGAGCACTCCGGCAACGAAGCGCTGTCGGGCTTCGTGAGCGCCGGGTGGTTCGGCTCGCGTGATGCGCTCAAGCTCACCGGCTTCGCCGGCAGATCGAAGATGCAGCTCGCCTACTACGCTCCCAGCGAAGCGGAACTCGAGGCCAATCCTCGCACGAACGTGATGGGACGGGACGAGCGCGACGACTTCCGTCAGGAGATGCTCTCGCTTCAGTACACGCGGGTGCTGCGTCCGGGAGTGACCGTCACCACCACTGGCTATCGCAACTCGGCAGGCGGTTGGTACGACGTGGACGTCGGCGACCCCACGCTGTGGCGCTTCAATCTCGACCACGTGTGGTACGGGCTGCTGTCCACGCTGAACTATGATCGCGAGGGCCTTAGCGTCTCCGCGGGCGCACATCTCAGCCGCTACGCGCGCGACCACTTTCTCAACATCAAGCCGGACACGCGCACGCGCATCTACGACAACACGGGCCACAAGGCGGAGCAGAGTGCCTTCGTGAAGGCGACCGTCACGCGTGGTGCCTTCGACTGGACCGGCGACCTGCAGCTGCGCCGCGCCGCGTTCCGGTACGAAGCGACGCCCGGCAACAGCTTCGACACGCCACGCGTCGACTGGCTCTTCATGAACCCCAAGGTCGGCGTCACCTGGCGGGCGCAGCCCGCGCTCTCGCTGTTCGCCTCGCTGGGGCAGGCCAGCCGAGAGCCCACCCGCAGCGACATGTTCGCCGGCGCCGACGATATGGACGACGCGGCGGCCGCCGACCTGCTGCCGCTCTCGCAGGTAAAGCCCGAACGACTCACCGACGTCGAAGTGGGTGCGCGCTGGCGGCGCGGCACACTGCAGGCAAGCGTGAACGGCTTCGCGATGTGGTTCCAGGACGAGATCGCCGCCATCGGCGCCATCGCCGTGACGGGCAGCCAGCTGCGCAAGAACGTGGATCGCTCGACACGGCTTGGCGTCGAGGGTGAGCTCGCCTGGCAGGTGCATCGTCGGCTCTTGGTCACGGGCAACGCGATGCTCATGCGCGCGCGCATCGCCGAGTACACGGACGAAGCTTCGGCCACGACCTACACGGATGTGGCGCCGGTGCTCTCGCCGGCCGTCATCGCCAACGCGCAGTTGGCCTGGCAGGCCGCGTCGGCGCTGGAACTGACGCTGTCCGGGCGCCACGTGGGTGAGTCACAGCTCGCCAATGATGGCAACGCGGCGCTGGTGACACCCGCCTTCACGCTGGCGGACTTGGGCCTGGCCTACACGGTCGGGCGCTCCGCGCTGCGCGTGCAGGTGCAGAACCTCTTCGATGCCACCGCCTACGCCAGCGGCTACACGGACGGCTCCGTCCGCTACTTCTTCCCAGTGGCGGCCCGCACCGTGCTGGCCACCGTGACCGTGGGATTCTAAGTTGCAGGCATGACGCGTCCGCGCTCGCTGCAGGAGGAGCTGCAGCAGTCCAAGCCCTTTGACACGCCGGCTGACGAGGCCGTGGTGGCCCTGATGCGCACCGCGGCCCTCGTCCGGCGCGCCATCGCGAAGCGCGTGGAGCCGTACGGGATCTCCGTGGCGCAGTACAACGTGCTGCGGATCCTGCGCGGGGCGGGGAAGGACGGGCTGCCCACGCTGGCCGTGCGCGATCGCTTGATCGAGGAGGCGCCGGGCATCACGCGCCTGGTGGACAAGCTCGAGCAATCAGGGTTGGTGCGGCGCGCGCGCACGGGCTCGGACCGGCGCGTCGTGCACTGCGTCATCGCCGAGAAGGGCCTGCGATTGCTCGATGCGATGGACACGCTGATTCGGGAGACAGGCCGGCTCGTCAGTGACGGCCTGCCCCGGGAGGAGGACCAGCGTGCGCTGAACGCCTTGCTCGCGTCCGTGCGCGACGGCGTGCAGGACGACTAGGGCCGCGCGGCCGGCCGCCGCACCTCGCGGATGCTGACGATGCGGTCGCCCTCGAGCGCGGCGTCGGCGATGTCCATCCCCTCCACGACCTCGGCGAACACGGTGTAGTCCCCGACCAAGCGGGCATTGTCGCGCAGGTTGATGAACCACTGCGCGTCGCCGGTGTCGTGCCCGCGCGTGCTCATCCCCACCGATCCGCGCGGATGCGCGATGGTGCCCAGTTCGTCCACGAGGAAGCGCGCGTCGCCCACGTACTCGTTGGCGCCGGCGCTGCCGCCCTGCAGCACGAAGTCGTACTCGGCACGGTGCCAGCTCGTGTTGTTGTAGTGGCCGCTGCGCGCGAGGTCGAGCACGCGCGCTGCCATGATTGGCGCGACGTCGCCGCGCAGGCGCACGGTGAAGTGCCCGCCGCCGTGTTCCGGCGCCATCAGCACCTCGAGGTACCGCTCGGCCCCGAGCGCGAGGGCCACCGCGTCGCGTCCGAGTTGCGCTGGGCGCGCGGGCGCACGGTCGTCGCTCGCGGGGCGGCCGAGCATCGCCAGCAGTGCCACGCGGACATCGCGCTCGGAGGCAATGGCGTGCGCCGTGAAGCGAGCCAGTGCACGCTCAGCGGCGGCGCGGAGCGCCGGATCACCGACTACACCTGCAGTGATCGCGGCCGCACGCACCGCCTGCGCCTCCTCGCGCTCCAGGGCCCGCAGCAGCAATGGCGTTGCGGGAGTCTGTTTCGCGCTGCGCATCGCATCGAAGGCCGCCTCGGCGACATTGGCGTCACGATCGTCCGCGAGCGCGACCAGGGTCGTACTGTCGCGCAGCAGGCCGGCAGCGCGCGCCGCGTACTGCCGCACATTCCATTGCCGATGGGAGGCCAGTCTCGGGAGACGTTGGCGCGCTTCGTCCGGCCGCAGGCGAGCGAGCGCCACGATACCGTGCGCGCCCAGGTGCCAGGAGGCCTGCGCGCGCTGGTGCGTCGAGGTCGCCATCGGCAGCGCATCGACCCATGCTCGCAGCGTCGCGCCGACGGCTTCGTCCGTCGCGCACGAAGCTCGCAGCAGCGCGGCCGCGCGGACCTGCACCGCGACCACCGCGTCCGTCAGCCCCCGCTGCATCGCGGCGCAGTCATCCCGGCTGCCCGCGAGCGCCCGGTAGCGCGCCTTCCAGCCGGGCTCCGGCCAGGTCACTGTAGCGCGCAGGCGCCCGCCGAGCAGGGTGTCGCGCGCCGCAAAGGTCGAGTCGGCGATGCGTGCCCGCGCCCGCGCGGCGAGGCCCGATATCATCGGATCACGATGCCGCACCCCTTCCGCCAAGGCGGCGGCAGACAGCTCGCGCGCGTCCTCGGCGAGCAGAATCCGCCGCACGATAGCCGAGTCGGCAACGGTGTATGCGGCCTGGGCCGCGCCCATCGCCGGCGCCACCGCCAGGGCCAGCAGGGCGGCCGCGGCCGCCGTCACTCGGATCATCCGTCGCGCAGTTCGCATCCGCCGAAGCTACACCGCCTCCCACCACCCTGTCAGTCGCATTTCCGCACCGGTAACTTTCCCCGTATGCTCGTCATCAAGTTCCTCCAGACGCTGTTCAAGGCGCTGAACTCGGACGGCACCCCCGGCCAAGTCGGGATGGGGATGGCCATCGGCCTCGCCTTCGGTCTCACACCGCTGCTCTCCTTGCACAACCTCGTGGTGCTCGCGGTCGCGATGCTCAGCACCGTCTCGATGCCCGGCGTGTTCCTCGGCTGGGCCATCGCCACGCCGCTGGGCTTCATGCTCGACCCCCTCTTTGACCAGCTGGGGATGGCCATCCTCACGCAGGATGCGCTGACGCCCTTCTTCGTCTGGGTCGTGAACACGCCAGTGATTGCGCTCTCGCGATTGAACAACACGATCGTGATCGGCAGCCTTGTGGCCTGGCTGCTCCTGCTCATCCCGGCCTTCTTTGGCTTCCGGACCTTCGTCGTCCAGTACCGCGCACACATCTACGCCCGCGTCCAGCAGTGGAAGGTCGTGCAACTGCTCAAGACCTCGAAGCTGTACCAGCTCTACGAGCTCTTCCGGCCATGAAATACATCCGCTGGAAGGCCCTGCTGCCCCTGAGCGTCACGCTGCTGCTGATCGCCGTGCTGACGTACCTCTTCAAGGACAAGGCGGTGGAGTGGACCGTGGAGCGCGGCGGCACGGCAGCCGTTGGTGGCCGCGTAGACCTCGCGTCCGCGTCTGTCTCATTGGGCGAGGGCAGCGTCACGCTGCGTGGGCTCGATGTCACCAATCCCAACAAGCCGATGACCAACCTCGTCTCGGCCGAGGAGCTGGTGCTCGACATTGGGCTGTTGCCCGCGCTGGAGCGGAAAGTCGTCATCGACACGATGGCCGCGCGCGGCATTCGCTTCAACACGCCGCGTGAGACCTCGGGCGCGATTCCACGCGACCCGAACGCCAAGCCCGACGAGCCAAGTCAGGTCGTCGAGGACTTCAAGCGCGGCATCAAGATTCCGCCGCTCGAACTCAGCACGCTGACCAAGTCGGTGAACGTAGCCGGCATCTCCGCGGAGTCGCTGGCCACGCTGCGCGAGGCACGCCACGCGCAGGCCTACGCCGACACCGCGCGCGACAAGCTCTTGGCGGACCTGCGGGCCGCTGACCCACGCCCTGCCATCGACTCCGCGGAGGCCTTGGCGCGGCGCCTTGGAAGCGCGAACCTCCGGACCCTTGGGATTGCAGGCGCACGGCAAGCGGTAACCGACGTCCGGCGCACGCTACGCGACCTCGAGCAGATCGACGACCGCCTCCGACAGTTCGAGGCGGAAACGCGCGGCAACGCCGCCGGCCTGCAGGACCGCGTGAACGCCATCTCCGCGGCGCGCACGCAGGACTACGCCTACGCCAGATCGCTGCTGCAACTGCCGAGCTTCGACCTGCCCTCCATCGGCCCGCAGCTGTTCAGCGACCTGATTGCCGAACAACTCGGTGACGTGATGTACTGGGTGGCCAAGGCCGAGCAGTACCTGCCGCCTGGTCTGGAGCGACAGTTCCAACCCGGCCCCAAGCGTGTCCGCGCCTCGGGCACGGATGTCATCTTCCCGAAGGCTACGGTCTATCCGCAGTTCCTGCTGCGGCTCGCCGAGCTCTCGTTGGCGGTCGGTGGCACGGGCGCGAGTGCGGGGGACTACGACGCGCGCATCGTGGGCCTCACGTCCGAGCCCAGCGTCTACGGCGCGCCGACCACCTTTTCGGTGAATCGCGCGGCCGGCCAGCGCGGGCCGTCCGACGTCGGCGTGGTTGGGATGTTTGACCATCGCCAGCAGCCGGTGCGTGACACGGTCGCCGCGCGCTTCCGCGGCATTACGCTGCCGACGTTCCCGCTCGGCGGACTCGGCGGCGCGGTGCAGCTCAATGCCGGCTTGAGCGACCTCGTGATCCGTCGTACCGGAGATGCGCTCGACGGCCGCTGGCTCTGGCGCGCCCCGAAGGTCACCTGGGTCCGCGATACCACGCGCCCGGCCGCGGCTGACGCCAAGATCCGTATCGTCGAGGACGCGCTTTGGCGCGCACTCGGCCGCATCGACTCCGTTGAAATCGAGGCCCGCATCGGCGGTACAATGCGCAACCCGACCCTCGGCGTGCGCACGAACATCGCCAACGCCGTCGGCAACGCCCTGCGCGACCAGCTCGGCGACGAGGTGCGGCGCGCCGAACAGCAGGTGCGTCAGCGCGTGGACCAGCTGGTGGACAGCAAGGTCGCCGAGGCGCGCGCCGCCGCCGACCAGGCGCGGAGCCAGGTCAGCAGCCGCATCGCCGAGGAACGCCAGCGGCTCGAGACGCAGAAGCAGGCGCTGGAAGCTCGGCTGCGCGAGCTGACGCGCATCCCCGGCATCGGATCACTCTAGGAGCCCCACGCGATGGGTATTGGACGTTCCCTCCTCCTGGCCGCAGCCAAGAGCGACGCGCTCAACCGCTTCGCCACGCGCAGCGCCGTCGTGCGCCGCGCCACCAAGGCGTTCATGCCCGGTGAGAAGATGGATGACGGACTCGCCGCCGGCACCGCCATTGCCGACAGCGGGCGCAAGCTGCTCTACACGCGACTCGGCGAGGCGCTGACACGCGCCGAGGACGCCGTGCCCGTGCGCGAGCACTACCTGCAACTCTTCGACGCCATCAAGGCGCGCGGGCTGCCGGCCGAGGTCAGTGTGAAGCCCACGCAGCTCGCGCTCGACCAGTCGATGGACCTCTGCGTCGAACATTGCCTCGCCCTGGCGGCCAAGGCTGAGTCGGTGGGCTCGGCGCTCTGGCTGGATATGGAAGACCACACGTATGTGGACCGCACGATCGACCTCTATCGCCGCGTGCGCGCCGTGCACGGGCGCGCCGGCCTCGCGATGCAGGCGTATCTGTATCGCACCATGGACGACCTCGAGGCATTGCTGCCGGTGAAGCCGACGATTCGCCTCGTGAAGGGCGCCTACGCCGAGCCGGCCAACGTGGCGTATCCCAAGAAGGCCGACACCGACGCGGCCTTCGAGCGTCTGGCGCAGCGGATGCTGCAGGCCGCGCGTGAGGAGGCCTGCACGCCGATCCTTGGCACGCACGACATCCCAATGCTGCGGCGCATCGTGGCGCAGGCGCGCACGCTTGGCGTCCCGCAGGGCCGCTACGAGGTGCACATGCTCTACGGCATCCGCGAGCGCGAGCAGATGCAGCTGCGCGGCGAGGGCGAGACGGTCGCCACGCTGATCTCCTACGGCGACGCCTGGTACCGCTGGTATATGCGTCGCCTCGCCGAGCGCCCGGCGAACGTGGGGTTCGTCGTGCGCTCGATGTTCAGCTGATCGCTACCGCGGGAACACGAAGGTCCGGTAGCTGATCTTCCGCTGCGCCACCGCCTTCACCACGTCCGTGGTGGAGATGATGCCGACCAGCTTCTCGCCCTCCACCACCGGCAGGCGGTGGATGTTCGATTCCTGCAGCACCTCGGCCACGCGGTTCGCCGGCGCCTCGGGATCGATCGTCGTCAGCGGCGCGCGGGTCATCGCTTCCTCAACCGTGTGATCATCGAGGATGCCGTGCTCCATCCCGCCGCTCACGGCCTCGGGGTCGGCCGGCAGCGAGGAGATGAACTCCAGCAGATCGGCCGCGCTGACCATCCCGACCAGTTTGCCGAGCCGCACCACCGGTGCGCCGCTCACGTGTTCGGTGGCGAGCAGCTCCGCCGCCTCGCGGACGCTGGTGTTGGGGGCGAGGGTGAGCACCTCGCGGGTCATGAGATCCTTGACCTTGAGCATCGTTCCTCCGGCGTCGAGGGCGGGCCAGCGACCCAGTGGCGATGAACTGCCGCCGGCCGTGGCGAAACACGCAGTACCACTGTTGAATATCGGAGCGGGGCAGGGCCGTGCAGTCGGGCGCTGCCGCACCCGCGCTGCGGGTTCCCCTGACGTGGTGCTTGCCGATGTCGACCTACCATATTACTGTATCGGCGTAAGGTGCAAGGCGATGCCCCCTCTTCCCGACACGAGGTCTTGAACGGATGCGGATGACTCTCTCCTGGCCCGCGGCGCTCGCGATGGCCGCTGCCCTCACCGCCTGCGGTGGTGCCGACCCCGCGGCCGATGGCGCGGCCGTCCAGTTCTCCGAAGCCAACTGGAAGCCGCTGCGCGAAGCCGACATTCCCAATGACTCGATGGGCGCCTCGATCCGTCGCGGCCTTACCTTGATGCGCTTCACGCCGGAGTCACTGCCGCAGTATGCCACCTCCGGCCTGCGTTGCACCTCCTGCCACCAGGAAGACGGGCTCAAGGTCACGGCTGCCCCGCTCACCGGCTCCCACGCGCGCTATCCCAAGTACATGGGACGCACCGGCGCCGTGGTCGACCTCTCGGACCGCATCAACTACTGCTTCACGCGCTCCCTGGCGGGCAACGCGCTGCCCAAGGAAAGCCGCGAGATGACGGACCTGCTCGCGTACATGAAGTTCATCTCCACGGACGTGCCCGTCGGCGTGCAGATCGCCGGCACCGACGGCCTCATCAAGATGCCGAACATGCTCGATGGCAACGCCGAGCGCGGCAAGGCGCTGTACGTGGAGAAGACCTGCTCGACCTGCCACGGCCCGAACGGCGAAGGTCTCGGCATCCTGCCGCCGCTCTGGGGCGCGCGGTCGTACTCCATTGGCGCCAGCATGTCGCGCCTCGAGCGCGCGGCGAGCTTCATCTACCACAACATGCCGCAGACGATGCCGGGCACCCTGACCGAGCAGGAGGCCTTCGACCTCTCGGCGTACATCAACAGCCAGCCGCGTCCCGACTCGCCCGGCAAGGAGCTGGACTTCCCGGCCGGCGGCAACGCGTCGGACGTGCCGTTTGACCTGAACTCCGGGCACAAGGGCTTCCGTCCGCCGCCGCTGCTGCCGCGCGCGACCCCGCAGAAGAGCCTCGTGCCGGCGCCACCGCGCGCCGCGGGAATGGGGCGCTGATGGCGCGAAAGCTCACGCGACGTGAAATGATCGCGGGGACGGCGACGGCACTCGGTGCCGCCGCCGTCGCGAACGTCGAGGCCCAGCAATCGGCATCGCCGACCGCTGCGGCCGCGCCGACGGTGCCTGCCGATCCCACCAAGCTGCAGGGCCAGCCCACCAGCGCGCTCGGCGCACGCTCGCCCTTCGTGAAGCCGATGCGTGGTCCGCGCACTGGCGAGACCACGGGTTCGTCGTACACGCCGCTGCAGGATCTCACGGGCCCCATCACTCCCGCCGACCTGCACTTCGAGCGGCACCACGCGGGCATCCCGGTCATCGACCCGGCGCGCCACCAGCTGATGATCCACGGCCTCGTGGACCGTCCGGTCACGCTCTCGCTCGACGACATCAAGCGCTTTCCGCAGGTCACGCGCACGCACTTCATCGAGTGTTCGGGCAACGGCCGCAACGCGTTCCGCCATCCCAAGCCGGACCTCACCCCGCAGCAGGTCTCCGGGATGCTGTCCACGTCGGAATGGACCGGCGTGCCGCTGGCCACCCTGTTCCGCGAAGTGGGCGCCAAGCCCGAGGCCAGCTGGTTCCTCGCCGAGGGCGGCGATGCCTGTATGATGACGCGCTCCGTGCCAATGACGAAGGCCTGGGACGATGCGCTGATCGTGTGGGCACAGAACGGCGAGCCGCTGCGCCCGTCCCAGGGCTATCCGCTGCGCCTGCTGCTGCCGGGCTGGGAGGGCAACATCAACGTGAAGTGGCTGCGCCGCCTCGAACTCGGCACGCGCCCCTGGCGCACGCGCTGGGAGACGAGCAAGTACACGGACCCGGTGCCGGGCAACAAGGCGCGCGAGTTCACCTTCGAGAACGACGTTAAGTCGATCATCACGATGCCGTCGTTTCCCGGCAAGCTCACGGCGCGCGGCTGGCACTCGGTGCAGGGCCTCGCCTGGAGCGGACGCGGGCGCGTGACGCGCGTGGAGGTCAGCGCGAACGGCGGACGCTCCTGGGAGGACGCCGAGCTGATGGGTCCGGCACTGCCCAAGGCCGCCGTGCGCTTCCAGTACATGCTCGACTGGCAGGGTCGCGAGACCGTGTTGATGAGCCGCGCCACCGACGAGGCCGGCTACACGCAGCCCACGCGCACCGTGCTTCTCGAGGCGCGCGGACTCGGCACCGACTACCACTTCAACCAGATCGTGGGCTGGAAGGTGGCCACGGATGGTGCGGTGACCTTCCACGGGGAGAGCTGATGCGTCGCACCGCGCGAGTGATGCCCGTGGCCGTGGCTGCCGGTCTGATGTCGATGGCTTGCTCTGCATCGGAGTCCCGGCCAGCAGCGTCGGCGGCCGATGCGACCGTTGCCTACGCTGCGCCGCGCGAGTACGCGGCGGGGCACTTCAAGATCGGCAGCACGCCGAGTGCCGCACAGCTCGCCGCCTGGGACACCGACATCGGGCCCGAGGGCGCCGAGTTGCCAGCCGGCCGCGGCAGCGCCCGCGACGGCGAACAGATCTTCAAGGCGCAGTGCGCGGCCTGCCACGGCGCCAACGGGCAGGGCATCGAGCCGGTGTATCCGCAACTCGTGGGTCGCGACCCGCGCGGCGAGGACTTCAACTTCTCCGCCGATCCCTCCGTGCCGCGCACCATCGGCAACTACTGGTCGCACGCCACTACGCTCTACGACTACATCCGCCGCGCGATGCCGCTGTTCACCCCGGGCTCGCTGACGGCGGACGAGACCTACGCCGTGACGGCGTACCTGCTGGCCGCCAACAAGGTCATTCCCGATACCGCCACCTTGGACGCCGCCACCCTGCGCGCCGTACAGATGCCCGCCCGTGATCGCTTCGTTCCCGACGACCGTTCTCCCTCCACGAGGTAGCTGATGAGCGCACCTGCCGTTCCATCCACCGCCCCCGCGGCCGCCACGCGCAGTGGCCTGCCGCCCTGGGCATCGTTGGGCATCATCTTCGGGCTCGTCGGCGCCGCGTCGATCGTGCTCTTCGGCCCCATCGGCGTCTCGAGCACCTATCCGCGTTTCGTCGGCGAGGTCGCCCGCGCCCTCGACCCGGCCTTCGCTGAGTCGAATCCGTACCTCGTGCGGATGGGCGCGCTGCTGCGCCCCGAGACCTTCCTCGTCGTCGGCCTGCTGATCGGCGGCTTCCTCGGCGCCCGCAAGGACACCGTGAAGGCGCCCAAGGTCGAGAACCCGCACGCCGGCGTCGAGACCAACACGCGGCGCTACACGGAGGCCTTCCTTGCCGGCTTCCTCATCCTCTTTGGCTCGCGCCTCGCGGGCGGCTGCACCAGCGGCCTCATCATCTCCGGCATGACGCAGTTGAGCATCGCCGGCTTCGTGTTCGCCGCCGGCGTGTTCGCCACCGGCATCGGTACCGCCAAGTTGATGCACGCCATGCGCGTGGGAGGCAACTGAGATGATGGCCAACATCTATGGCTTGCTCGTCGGCATCGCGATGGGCGTGCTGATCCAGCGCGTGCGCGCCTCCAGCCCGGCGATGATCCTCAAGAACCTCCGGCTCGAGAACATCGCCGTCATCAAGTTCATGGCGATGACCATCGCCGTGGGCATGATCACGGTGTACACGCTCAACCTGTTCATCCCGAACCTGCTGCACTTCGACATCAAGCCCACGTACCTGGTGGGCGTGCTCGTCGGTGGCCTGATCTTTGGCGTTGGCTTCGGGTTGGGTGGCTATTGCCCGGGGACCTGCGTGGTCGGCATCGGCGAAGGCCGGCGGGATGCCTGGTTCGCGGTGGCCGGCGGCGTGGCCGGCGCGCTGGTGTTCTCGCTGGTCTATGCCAGCGCCATCCAGCCGATCATCCAGCTGATGGACTTCGGACGCATCACGCTACAGGACGTGCTGCACGTGCCGGCCATCGTGGCCGCGCTCGGCGTGGGCATCCTCTTCTTCGTGGTGCTGCGGATGCTGCCCACGGAGATCAAGAAGGCGTGAGTACCAAGAGAACCGCGGCACGGCGTTCGGCGACCCCCGAGTTGTTGACGGAGGTCGCCGCGCGCTTCCGCGCCCTGGCGGAGCCGGCGCGCCTGGCCGTGCTGCACGCGCTTGAGCACGGCGAACTCACCGTGAGCGAGCTGGTGGAGGCCACGGGGCTGGCGCAGGGCAACCTCAGCAAGCATTTGCAGCAGCTGCACGCCGGTGGTTTCGTCTCGCGGCGCCGCGAGGGGATGTTCGTCTACTACGCCCTCGCCGACGACGACGTGCTGGCGCTCTGCGAGTTGATGTGCGGCCGCCTCGAGGGCGAGGTCGAGGCCGTGCGCGCGCTGCTCAGCCGTCGGCGCGCGTAGCGAGATCGGCGGCGCGGCGACCAGGCCGCGCCGCCGCGATGGCTAGAGTGGCCGCCGGAGCAGCGTCGAGAGCCAGTCCTCGGGCAGCGGATCCGTCAGCCCGTAGATGCAGCGCACGGCCAGTTCTATTGCCATCGCGTGCGCGCGCTGGAAGTCCTCGTCGCGCAGCGGCTGTTCGCGCATCGCGCGCGGGACCAGGTCGCGGCCGCGCCGGCTGGGCACGATGACCCGATAGCCCTCCTGCACATCACCCGTCGGCAGGAACCGGATGGTCACCGCATCGGTACCGCCGCCCAGTGAGTCGGGGCGGGGGATCCGCAGCTGCAGCATCCGCGGGCGCTGCACGGCATCGAGTGTCAGCGTCGCCGACCGGTTCCGGCTCGACTCGATGCGATAGTGCCGCGACAGGTTCTCGTCCCAGCCCGCCGCCGGATAGTACCAGCCGGGCCCCCGGCGCTGGATCGCAAACTCGTCCTGCATCCGGGTACGCGAGCAAAACAGGCGCTCGGGGAGGCTGGAGGCGTAGAGCCGCCCCATGGGGGCCGGCGGTGCCAGCGCGGCAATCACCTGCGCGGCAGACGCCGTGGGTGCCTGCGCGATCAGTCCAAGGGCGGCGGTGAGCTGCAGCAGCGTCCGATGCACGGGGCCTCCGGGCCAGTCCACTTGATGCTACCCGGCGTGGCAGCGGATTGCCACCGGCGGGGACCGTCCACAGCTTCCCGCCATGCCAAACGCCGCTCGCTTCCGTCTCCCGCCGCGCCTGTGTCCCGCGGCCGCGCACTCGTTGCGTGCCGCGCTCGTTGGCGGTGCCCTGCTCTCGCTGCCCGCGCTGCTCGCGCTGCCGCTCGTCGCGCAGACAGCGACTGGCCGGTCCGCCACGCCGGCAACGACCACGCCCGCGACTGCAAGCTTCGCGCAGCGCGCCGCCGTCGACTCGATCTTCGCGCGTTTCAACTCCACGGCCAGCCCCGGCTGCATCGTTGGCGTCAACCGCGCCGGCGCGCCGCTGCTGCGCCAGGCCTACGGCATGGCGGACCTCGAGCGCGGCATCGCGCTGCGCGACGGGATGATGCTCGAGATCGGCTCGGTCTCCAAACAGTTTGTCGCCGCCCTGCTCGTGCTCCTCGAACAGCAAGGGCGGCTGTCCCTCGATGACCCCGCTGCCCAGTACCTGCCCGGCTTCCCAGCATTCGCGGATGCCGGCGGCCCCATCACCATCCGGCACCTGCTCCAGCACACCAGTGGCCTGCGGGACCAGTACACGCTGCTCGAACTCGTCGGACGGCCCTATGGCGAGGTCGCCCACGACAACTTCGAAGTCCTGCAGCTGATCAACCGGCAGCGCGGCCTGAACTTCCCCGTCAACAGCCGCTACCTGTACAGCAACACCGGCTACACGCTGGCGGCCATCATCGCCCAGCGCGTGACCCGGGAGTCGTTCCAGCCGATGTTCGAGCGGATGCTCTTTCAGCCGCTGGGCATCGAGCGCGCTAGGTGGCGTACGGATTTCCGCGACATCATTCCAGACCGCGCCGTGCCCTACGCCTTCGAGCACGGGAACTGGACCCTCGACTGGCCGTTCAGCAACCTCTTCGGCGCGGGCGCCCTGCTCACCACCATCGACGGGATGATGACCTGGACGGAGGCGCTGCACGCCGGCCGCGTCGGCAATGGCAGCACGCTGGCCACGATGACGCGACTCGGCGTGCTCAGCGACGGCAGCACGACGGAGTACGGCCTTGGCTTGATGGTGCGTGACTGGCGCGGCGTCCACGAAGTGGCACACAGCGGCTCCACGGCAGGCTACCGCGCGTATCTCGCACGCTATCCGGCGCAGGACCTGACCGTCGCGATGCAGTGCAACGCGGGGAACGGCGACTACGTGGTGTTGGCGCGCGCCGTCGCGGCGGTGTTCCTCGGCAGTGCGCTCTCGCCGGCGCCGACGCCCGCCGTCGCCACCGCCGCGCCAGCGCGCGCAGCCGTGGCAGGCACGGAGTTCCGCGCGCTGGTTGGTCGTTGGCAGGACGCCGAGACGGGCGGCGTGCTGGAGATTGCCGCGGCAGACTCGGGGGTTACCGTGACCACGCTGCGGGGCCGGCGCATCCCGATGCGCGGCGACTCGCGCGACCGCCTCGTGGGTGGCGGCTGGAGCTTCACGCTGGAGCGAGATGCACGGGGCCGCGTCCGCGCCCTGCGCCTCGACGCCGGCCGCGTGCTCGGCGTGCGCTTCACCAAGCTCGACTGATGGATCCCATCACGCACACCCTGGCCGGCGCGGCGATGGCGCGCGTCGGCGCGGATCGGACCACCCCGCTGGCCACCGCAACGCTGATGCTCGCCGCGAATGCGCCCGACGTGGACATGGTCACGGTGTGGACGACGACTGGCTACGGCAGCATCGCGTTTCGCCGAGGGTGGACGCACGGGCCGCTGGCGTTGCTGTTGTTGCCCCTGATCCTCACGGCGCTCGTTTGGCTCTGGGATGTCGCGGTCCGCCGGCGCCGCGCGCCGGACGCGCCGCCGCTGCGCCTCGGGTGGATCCTTGCGCTCGCGTACATCGGCACGCTGAGCCACCCCATGCTTGATTGGCTCAATACCTACGGCATCCGCCTCTTGATGCCGTTCTCGGACCGATGGTTCTACGGCGATGCGGTGTTCATCATCGATCCGTACTGGTGGCTGCTGCTCGCCTCGGTCGTGGTGCTGGCGCGACGCAAGGCGTCGTTGCGTGCCGTCCGCGTCGCCGGCATCGTGGCGCTGGCGTATCCACTCGCGTTGGTCGCACTCGCGCGCGTGGGCGACCGTCTCGCGATGCAAGCCGCAGCGGAGCAGGGCATCGAAGGCGCGTACGAGGTGCTCTACCAGCCGCGGCCGGCCCGGCCCTTCGCGGCGCAGCTCATCGCCGTCACCGACAGCGCCTACCACTTCGGGCGCTTGCAGTGGTTGCCCCGGCCGTCGGTCCACTACGACGGCGCTGTCATCGCCGTCGGCGACCTCACGCATCCACGCGTCGTGCAGGCCCGCGACGAGGACCAGGACGTCCGCGACTTCCTCGTATGGTCACGCTATCCCTACGTGGAAATGCACACGACCGCCGCGGACGGATCCACGACGGTCGTGCTCGGTGATGCGCGCTTCCCGCGCGGCGGCTTTGCCGGCGCGCTCGGTGGGCTCGCCGTCAGCGTCCGATAAGCGCGTCCGCCTCGGCCTTCGTCACCGTCCGCGAGACCACGCGGCCATCGGCGAAGGTGGTCGTGACCGTAATCGCATCCTGCGACTTCGGCATCGTCATCGTGGTCGTGGACAGCGTCTGGCCGTCCTTCAGCTCCTCGATGGTCAGCACACGCGCGTGGTTCACCACCTGCCGCGTCTGCCGCAGTTGGCGGCCGTCGTCGGTGCCCGTCACGCTCACCGAGGTGATGGGGTTGTTGCCCGTCCAGAACTCCACGCTGTTGAAGATCAGCACGTCGCCGGCGTTGACCAGCGCATACACGGGAATGATGCTGAAGGCCAGGAACACGAACTCCTGCACCCACTTGTCGCCCATGCTCTTGTTATAGGCGTACAGCTTGCGCGTGGCCTGGAACGAGCCGAAACAGCCGCTGCTGGCAACCAGGCCAAGTGCGGCGGCGCCGAGGACGATGCCGCGGGTGAGGCGTGAGGGACGCATAGGGTTCTCCCTGTGGTGGTGGGACTGCAACAGCCTTGAGGCGTGGCGCAAACGATACGGCGCGGTGCCACCGGGCGCAAAGTCGCCCAAGGTCGCACCGCGCCGTTCCCCCCACCACGGAGGATCGCACGGACCTGCCCCTTCAACGTGTGGAGGCCTCGCTACATCAGCGCTGCCTCGAGACTTCCCAGTAGTGACGCGGCCGGGGGCGCCAAGTCGTGCACCCCATCACGAGAACCGTACCGAACACCCCCGGCCCGTCCGCGCAGTAGACGGTGCATTTCCTGTGCCAGTCACAAGCCGCCGCCGTGTGGACATGTGATGCGCGACACCTTTGTGATGCGACGGCAACTTCGTGACGTGTAAAGCGTCAACGCTGCCGCACGAAGCGCACGCCACGCACGCGGCCGGTGTTCACGACGAAGCCCGTCACGCGACCGCGACGGTCGCGCTCAATCAGGTACGTCGTGCCGCCGCCGGTGAAGATGTCGCGGGCCACGGCCCGCAGTACCTGGGTGCCGAGCGTGCGGTGCTCACGTACGAGCGCCCCGCTGCGCGCAATGAACTCATACTCCGTGTCGAGCTCTTCACTGCGGTACCGGCCCGCGTAGGCCTCGAATGTCGTGAATGGTGCCGGCTGTTTCACCAGCACCGGCTCGCGGAGCCCGCCCCCCACATGTCGAATGGTCACAGCGGATCCCGCCGTCGTGCGGCGGAGATGACCGGGAACACCTGGCAGGGTGCCGGTGCTGTCGCTGCCGAACCGCAGCCGCATTCCATCAACAAAGATTGAATCGCCAACCGCCCACATGCGCACCAACTGATTGCTCAGCGTATCCCGCCAGGTGCCGACCCAGGCCTCGCGCACCGCTGCGCTCGGCCGGTGCTCCGGGGCACGGGCCTCCACCATCGGAGGAGGCAGTCGGTCTCCGAAGACCGCCCTCGCCACGCGCTCGGCGCGGCCCTGCGGGTTTGCGTTCGCGTGGTTGCACAGCACCGCCACGGCGCCCTTCAGGTCCGGATAGCGCTCGACGAAGGCGCGGTAGCCGGCATCCGCACCGCCGTGGCCGATCGTGCGCGTGCCGCGGAAGTCGCCGAGACTCAAACCGAAGCCGTAGTTGATGGCCCTGCCGTTCGTCAGGAGGCCGCTCGTCTCCGCCGCTCGCACCACGCGGCCCCACGCGGACTCTTCGCTGCGCACGCGGTCGAGGAACGCCATCCAGGTCAGCAGGTCACCAGCGGTGGTGAACAGCGACGTCGCCCCATAGGTGTCGAAGACCGGGATCGAGACGCGCCACTCGTTGCCGCGCGGCACGTAGGCCGAGGTACGGCCAGGCACGACCATCGCGTGGTCGTCGTGGAAGTGCGTGTCGGCCATCCCCAACGGCGCGAAGACTCGCTGCTCCGCAAACTGCCGCAGTGACATCCCGCTTACGCGCTGCGTGACGACAGCGAGCAGCGTGTATCCGGAGTTCGAATACAGGTACTCGCTCCCGGGCGTGAAGTTGAGCCCACGCTGCCGCGCCAGCACCCAGAGCACGTCGCGCTCGCTTATGAGGTCGTCTGGGAAGCGCCAGCCCGCCAGCGACAGCAGCGACCATTGGTCGCGGATGCCGCTGGTGTGGTGCATCAACTGCCGCAGCGTAATCCGCTGGCCGAGGTCCGGCAGCTCGGGCACGTACGACCTGATGTCGTCGTCCAGCGTGAGCTTACCGTCCTCCGCCAAGAGGGCCACGCTCATTGCCGTGAACTGCTTCGACACACTGGCCACGTGGAAGATGCTGCGTGCTGCGATGGCCGTGCCCTGCTGCAGGTCGGACATGCCATAGCCGCGCAGGTAGCGGGCGTCGCCGTCGGCTACGCCCACTGCGCAGCCTGGTCCGTTGCTGCGGTTCACGTCCGCAAAGACGGAGTCGATGCGCAGCCGCAGCGCGTCACCGAGTTGCGCGGATGCGGTGGCCGGCAGCAGCAGGGCGAGGCAGAGCAGGGCGGTTCGGCAGTGGCGGCGGTCTCCGCTGCGGATCATCGGCACGGGCAGTTCTCGCGATTGGGGTCGGCCAAGTGTCACGCTCGTGTGGGGCCGCGTCAACTAGTTTCCCCGCGTGGACGGCCTCGATCTTTCCTCTCCGGCTCTCGCGCTGTTCTCGGCGGGCATCCTCGGTGTCGCGTCGGGCATCCTGCCGACGGGCCTCGCCGAAGTGGCGGCGCTCGGTATCGGTGTCGCGGCAGGCGCACCGCTGGCGCTCGGCATGTGGCTCACGTTCACGGTCGGCCACGTGGCCGCAAAGCTTCCGTGGTACTGGCTTGGGGCGCACGCGGACCGTGTGGTGCACGGCGGTCGCGCCGAGCGCTGGATCGCGAGGGCGCGCGGGCTGCTCGCGGTGCGACCGCACTATGGCACCGGGCTGCTCTTCGTGAGCGCGCTGCTCAGCGTGCCCCCGTTCCATGTCGCGGCCATCGCCGCCGGACTCGTGCGCATCCGCCTGCTCCCATTCCTCGCGCTTTGCCTCCTCGGCCGCCTCCTGCGCTTTGGCCTACTCGTGGGCGCGCCTGGATTGTTGCGGTCGCTGTTCGGGAACGGTCTATAGAAGGGCCCGGAATGTAGGTCACAGCGGGCAGCTCCCACGCCTCCACACCTTCCACGTCCTATGCGGCGACGTCGCGAACGCCTCATCCTCGGAATCTCACTCGCCGCCTTCGCGGGCGTCGCGACGATGTTCGCGTCGCTGCTGTGGTATCTGCAGCGCGAATCGCTGAGCGCCGAGGAGCGCCTGGTCGGCGGCTTGGCGGCCACCCTGGGTGCGGACGCCGAGGCGATGATCCTCGACACGCGGCAACTGTTGATGGAGTTCGAACAGCTCACGGAGCCGCGCTGCTCGCCCGAACATCTGCAGCGCCTCCAGCAGGCCGCGATCGGTCGCAAGTACATCCGCGCCATCGGTCATTGGCGAGCCACGGACCGACAATGCGGCGTGGGCTTCCTGCAGGCGCAGGCCCTGCGTCCCGCGCGCGCCGACCGCATCTACGACTCCGGTGTCATCGCGTGGTGGCCGAGCCCGCAGACCCAGGTCGGCGACGTGCAGCTCTTCCTGATGCGCTACGGCGACCACGACGTCGCCATCGATCCGCGCGACCTGCTCGACGTCGGCCCGCTGCAGCAGCGGCAGGCGGGGCTCTGGGTCGAAGGCCTGCCCTTCGTGCAGTTCCCGCGGGACGCCGAGCTTCCCGCGCCGCGCACCGTGCCCATTGGACTAACCCTCGACCGCGTGCGCGGCGTGGCCGTCTCGCGCTTCTCGCGCGAGGGCGAGCTCGCCATCGACATCGTCGCCATCGAACCGCTGGACAGCTTCTGGGGCCGCTACGCCCGTTCGCTCGCCGTCGGCAGCGGCATCGGCTTGCTGCTGCTCGGTGGCTTCGTGTACGGATTGGTCCGCTACACGCGCTACCGCCTCAGCATGGGCACCCTGTTGCGCAAGGCCGTCGCCCGCGGGCGAGTACGCGCGATGTATCAGCCCGTCGTGGACTTGCGCTCCCGCAAATGCGTCGGCGCCGAGGCGCTGGCGCGCTGGAAGATGGACGGCGGTGATACGGTGCCACCCGACGAGTTCATTCCCATCGCCGAGCGCGAGGGCCTGATGCCGGAGATCACGCTCGCCGTGTTGTCGAATCCGCTCAAGGAACTCCGGCCCCTGCTCACACAGGAGCAGCGCCTCAGCATCAACCTCAATGTCAGTCCCGAGGACCTCAAGGCCGAACAGTTCGTCCAGACCTTGGCCGAGCGGCTCGCGGCCAGCGGCCTGCCCGAGCGCAGCATCAAGCTGGAGATCACCGAGCGCGCCCTCGTGAACACGGACCTCGCGCGCTCGATGATTCGCCGCCTGCGCGAGCGCGGCCACGAGGTCGCGGTGGACGACTTCGGCACGGGCTTCTCGAGCTTGTCGTATCTTTCCACCTTCGAGTTGGACTGGCTGAAGATCGACAAGAGTTTCGTGGATGCCATCGGCACGGGCGCGGCGACCAGCCACGTGATCGTGCACGTCATCGAGATGGCCCGCTCGCTGGGGCTCAGGACGGTGGCGGAGGGCGTCGAGACCGAGGAGCAGGTACAGTGGCTGATCGAGCACGGCGTGGACCTGGGGCAGGGCTTCTACTTCAGTCGACCGCTCACGGCGGAGCAGTTCACCGAGTACGTGTCGGTGAAGGGCGTGGCGTGAGCTGTCGCTGGCTCCCGCTGCGCGCGCTTGGCATTGTCGTTGCGCCCCTGCTCGTGACGGCCTGCGGGGTGTTCGGCGGCCGCGCGCCCGCGCGCCCTGAACCCGAGTCCACACCTGACGCGACGCTGGCCACGGAGGTCCGGGCGCCCGCCGACGCTGCCGTGCGCGAGACGCCCGCGCCCACCCCGACCGAGCCGCGCCCAACACCCGCATCGGCGCCGGCTGTCGCACCCGCCGCGCCGCCCGTGACCGTCGCGGCTGCCGAGAATGTCGGCGGCACCGTGGTCGACCGACGGCGCACATTGGTCGGCCGCGGGCAGCAACTCGCACCGGACGAAGTCGGCTACTACATGGACACCCAGGAGGCGCGCTTTCGCCAACTGGCCCCGCAGGGGATCCGGGTGGTCCGCAACGGTGAGCAGCTGATGCTCACGCTGCCGGGGTCGATGTCCTTCGATGTGGCCAGCGCCACGCTCTCCGCCGTGGCTGACTCCGCGCTCGGCGTCATCGCGCGCGTGGTGGCGGAGTATCGGCTCACCTTGGTGAGCGTGCGTGGCTTCACGGATTCCACCGGCGACGCGGCCGTGAATCGCCGGTTGTCGGAACAGCGCGCCCTCTCGGTGGCGCGCGCCCTTTTGGCGCGCGGCATCACGGCCGAACGCATCATCGCGACGGGCTTTGGTGCCGCGCAGCCGTTGGCGAGCAACGAGACGCCCGAGGGGCGCGAGCAGAACCGCAGGATCGAGTTGGTGCTGGCTCCGCTCCGACCCTGAACCCGGAGTACCCTTGCCACCGCACCGCATCTTCAAGATGCCCTTCGCCCGCGTCTATCCCGCCTACGTGCAGAAGGCGGAGCGCAAGGGCCGCACGCGCGCCGAAGTCGACCAGGTCATCCGCTGGTTGACGGGCTACACCGCCGCCGGCCTCAAGCGCCAGCTCGACAGCGAGCACGATATCGAGACCTTCTTCGCCGAGGCGCCGGCGCTGAACAAGAACGTCAGTCTCATCACCGGCGTCGTCTGCGGCGTGCGCGTCGAGGAGGTTGAGGACCCGCTGATGCGGAAGATCCGCTACCTCGACAAGCTCGTGGACGAGCTGGCAAAGGGGAAAGCGATGGAGAAGATCCTCCGCGGCACGGCCGCGTGAGCAAGCGCCTGCAGACGTACGAAACGCCCGAGATCACGGTCACCTTCGACCCGGAGGTCTGTATTCACTCCGGCAAGTGCGTGCGTGGCTTGCCCGGCGTCTTCGATGTCAAGCGGAAGCGCTGGATCGCGCTCGAGGCGGCGTCGCCGGACGAGATCGCGGCGCAGGTCGCGCGCTGCCCGTCCGGCGCGCTCCAGGCAACCCGGCACGCCGTGCGCTACTATCACGGCACCAAGGCCGACCTACAGCCGGGCGACCTCATCGAACCAGGACGCCAATCGAACTACGGCAGCCGTCGCGCGGCCAAGTTCGTCTACTTCACCGCCACGCTCGACGCGGCCACTTGGGGCGCGGAGCTCGCCGTCGGAGACGGCCGGGGCCGCATCTTCGTCGTCGAACCCAGCGGAAGCTTCGAGGACGACCCCAACCTCACCGACAAGCGATTCCCCGGGAACCCGACCCGCTCCTACAGGACGGCCGCGCCTCTGCGCGTGACCGGCGAGATCGCCGAGTGGACGGGACACACGCCCGAGCAGTTGGCGCAGATGCACGCGCACCTGGAGAAGCTCAAGGCCGAAGGCGTGGAAGCCATCGAGGAGTGACGGCGTCACCGCGAGACCGGGCCGCGCGCTAGCGTTCCGCCCTCTGCCTGCGTAGCCTCCTGTCGTGACCCCACGCCTCGCTTTCCTCCTCGCGGCTGCTGCCCTCGGCGCCTGCGCGCGGCAAACGCCGCCCAACGCTTCCGTTCCGGCGACGGCTCGCACATCACAAGCCACCACCGAGACCGGCGTCGCCGAGGAACATCACGCCCACATGATGCCCGGCATGGCGCCGGTCGAAGTGCCCGACAACGCGCTCTTCACCGCCGCCGACGTGCACTTCATGCAGGGCATGATTGCCCACCACGCACAGGCCGTGCACATGACGCGGCTCGCCGAGGCCGCCGGCGCCGGGCCCCGCGTTCTCAAGCTCGCGCAGAAGATCGACCTCTCGCAGGCCGGCGAGATCGCCTTGATGCAGGGCTGGCTGCGCGATCACCGCCAGTTCGCCCCCGACACCTCTGCCTGGCGCACGATGTCGATGCCGGGCATGCTCACGCCCGACGAGCTCACGCGACTCGAGGCCGCCCGTGGCACCGATTTCGATCGCCTGTTCCTGCGCCTGATGATCAAGCACCACGAGGGCGCCATCAAGATGGTCGCCGATCTCATGGCCACGCCGCGCGCCGCGCAGGACGTGGACGTGTCCGTCCTCGCCAACGACGTGGAGAACACGCAGTTGGCCGAGATCGGCCTGATGTGGCAGATGCTCGCCGAGCTGGACCAGTAGTCCCCACCCGTCTCGCTGCACCGAACGACAACCCACGGAGTCGCCGCTGATGCGTGTTTCCACCTTCGCTCCCGCCATCGCGCTCACGCTGCTGGCCGCGAGCGCGCTCGAGGCCCAGACGTATCCGACGGGCAACGACCCGCGCAACAACCTGCGCCACGGACTCAGCGACGCCGGCGTCGCCATCCAGGGCATGCGGCTCGTCGGCACGGCAGGGAAGCCGGCGCCATTCGATTCCGTCCGCGGTCTCACTTTCGTGAACTCGGACCTCGCCTTCCGCGGCAACCTGGTCTACCAAGGCAACTTCGCTGGCTTCTCCATCTGGGATGTGAGCAATCCGGCCACGCCGAAGATGCTCTCCGTCGTGGAATGCATCACCTCGCAGGGCGATCCCTCGATCATCGGCAACCTGCTCTTCGTCTCCGCCGAAGGCGGCGGCAACCGCAACGACTGCGCCAAGGGCGGCGTCTCCGACCCGGCCGACCACATGGCCGGCGTGCGCATCTATGACGTGAGCAATCCCGCGCAGCCGCGTTTCATCAAGAACGTGCAGACCTGCAAGGGTTCGCACACGCACACGGTGGTCCCGCACCCGACCGACAAGGGTGTGGTCTACCTCTACGTCTCCGGCAATCAGGGCGCGCGGCCGGACACGGAGCTCGCCGGCTGCAACAACGGCTTCGACCCGGCGGACGAGAACAACTCGCTCTACCGCCTCGACGTCATCAAGGTGACGCTGGCCCGTCCGCAGGACGCGGCCGTCGTGACCGGCGCCCGCATCTTCACCGGCCTCGGCGCCGCACCGGCCCGCGGTGGCCGCCCGCGCCGTGCCCGCGCCGTGCCCGGTGCTGACAGCGCGCAGATGGCGATGATGGCCGCCGCCGGCCCGCGCAACTGCCACGACGTCACCGCCTATCCGGCGATGAACCTGCTCGCCGGCGCCTGCGCGAGCTATGGCCTGCTCGTGGACATCAGCAATCCCGAGCGCCCGCGGCGGCTCGACGCCGTCGCCGATACGAACTTCTCGCTCTGGCACACGGCGGTGTTCAGCAACGACGGCAAGAAGGTCGTGTTCACCGACGAGTGGGGCGGCGGTACCTCGCCCAACTGCCAGGCCACGCACCCGCTCGAAATGGGCGGCAACACGACCCTCGTCATCGGCGAAGACGGCAAGTATCGCCAGCACGCGTACTTCAAGATTCCCACCGGCCAGGCGAACAACGAGAACTGCGTGTCGCACAACGGCTCGCTGATTCCCGTGCCGGGTCGCGACATCATGGTGCAGGGCTGGTACCAGGGCGGCGTCGATGTCATCGACTTCACCGATGCCGACCGGCCCTTCGAGATCGCCTTCTTCGACCGCGGTCCCGTGGATGCGCCGACGCCCGAGGGCGCCGAGCGCGGCCGTATGACCATCGGCGGTTCCTGGGGCGCCTACTGGTACAACGGCCTCATCTACTCGTCCGAGATGGCGCGCGGCCTCGACATCCTCGAGCTCCAGCCTTCGGAGCACCTGAGCGCCAACGAGATCGCCGCCGCCAAGCTCGTGCGCTGGGAGGAGTTCAACCCGCAGAGCCAGCCGCGCATCGTCTGGCCGGCGGCGTTCCCGGTGGCGCGCAGCTACCTCGACCAGCTCGGCCGCAACGATGGGCTCGCGTCGGCACGTCGGCGTGCGATCGGCGAGGCGCTGGATGCCGCCGAGCGACAGTCGGGCGCGGCGCGGCGCACGGCACTCACGACCCTGGCCGGTGCGGTGGAGCGCGATGCCTCCGCCGCGCGCGATGCCGCGCGCGTGCGGATGCTGGCGACGGCTATCCGCGACTTGGCGGCGGCGACGCGTTGAGTTCGATCAGGCTCACCGCGGCACCCTGCGGGTCCATCGTGACCATGAACTTGCCGTAGGGAATCTCGATGGGACCGAAGGGCACTTGGCCACCGTTCTTGAGGACGGTGGCCTTTGCCTTTTCCACGTCCTGTACGGCGAGATATGTCATCCAGTGCGGCGGCATATCGCCCCACTCCTCGGTCATCTGCAGCACACCGCAGGCCGGCGTCTCGCCGAGGAAGAGCATGTCGTAGGGACCGGGACTGCCGGGCACTTCCATCGACTTCGCCGTCAGGCCAAAGACCTTCGCGTAGAACTCTTTGGCCGCCTTGGCGTCGCGCGTGTTCACCTCGCACCAGGCCATCGCGCCCGGCTCGTTGATGATCTGCGCGCCGCGATGCTGCTTCGGCTGCCAGATCGCGAACACGGCGCCCGTCGGATCCTGCGCCACGGCGAAGCGTCCGAACTCCGCCACATCCTGCGGCGGCGTGTGCACCGAGCCCCCGGCCTTGGTGATGGCGGCGCAGGTCGCCTCGGCATTCTCGACGCCGAAATAGACGGTCCACACCGGAGGAAACGTCGCGCCAGGGGGCAAGGCACCGATGCCGGCCGCCGAGGCGCCGCCGACGTTCGCCATCGAGTAGTGACCCATCTCGGGGCCCGACACGTCGTACTGCCAGGGCAACAGCTCGCCGTAGTAGCGGCGCGCCGCCTCCACATCCGATGTCATCAGGTCGAACCAGATCGGCTGGTTCAGGGGCAGGGCATCAAGCCGCATTCGAGGGTTCCTCCAGGAAGTGGAGGTGGGGGACGGCCAATATGGGCGCCGGACCCCCGACTCGAAAGCCGCTGCCGCCGAACCGTGACGCTACTGCTGCATCAGCCGCAGCGCGCGGCGCAGCGGGAGGCTCCACTCCCGCCAATCCACGCCGCTCTCGACACGCGCCCGCCATTTCGCGTCGAGTGCCTCGCGCAATACCAGGGCCTGGTCGGCCGGGAGGCGGTCGGCACCATCGAGCAAGGCCGGCAAAGCGTCGGCCGAGAGCTTCGCGTGGTACGCCACGTCGAACTCCAGGCCGCGTTCCGCGCGCGCAAGATTCGTCGAGACGACCAGCCGCTCCGGATTCGCCACGTTCAAGGCCACCAACCACGCGGCGGAGATGACCAGCACGCCGGGCGCGAAGCCCTCGCGCGCATCGCGCAGCACCGTCCAGGCGAACCAGCCGAGCACGGCGGCCACCCAGATCAGCACGGCCAGCGCGAGCACGCGCTCATCGGTCAGGCCGTAGTAGCGCAGGTAGAGCGAGAGGCGCAGCACGGCCGACGTGAGGACTGCGCCGACGAGCACGATGAGGACGGTGCCCAAACGCCGGAACGAACTGCGGCCGGACGCATCGGCGCGATCCACCACATCATCGGCGACGAGCAGCGCCGCCAACACCAGCCCGCTGATCACGATCAGCTCGAAGAACCCGTTCCGCGCATACTCGGCCACCGTGATGCCCGCCGTCTGCGCCACATACTCGGCGCCGCCGAAGAGCGTCCGCACCTGCAGGCCGATCCACGCGCTGAGCAGCAGGGCCAGGCCGCCGAGCAGCGGCAGGAAACCGGCAAAGGGTAGCTGCACCTGGCGGCGCAGCAGCGCCGCGCCCACACCCACAGGCGCCACCGCACCGCGCAGGGCGCCGGCGCTCACCCAGGTGGCCGCTCCGATCAGAAAGACGTGACCGAAGAAGGCCGTGTCGAGGAACTCGGCCGTCGCATCCACAAATCCAGCGAATACTGGATCCGCCGAACCCAGGAGCGCCGTCACGAACAGCAGGACCGGAATCGCGGCGATGACGCCGACGCCGAACCCACGCATGCTGCGCCGTTCGGATTCCTCGAGCGGCCGCGGTGAGGCGTCGCGCAAGGCCAGCGTCGGTCCACCGCCGACGGCTGCCCCAACCGCCGACGCCACGCCAATGATGGCGTCGCGCGGCTCCAGCGCGGCCAACGCGCGGCCGTGCGCCCGCCAGGCGATCAACCAGAACGTCACGGCCAACGCGAAGAGGTCGACGGCGAACAAGGTCTCGGCGTCGCGGAATACCAGCAGCAGTGCGATCACGCCCGAGGCCCCGAAGAGCAGGCGGCGCTCGCCCACTGCGGCGACGTCGCCAGCGTCATCCTGACCGGTGACGAACGACGCGACCGCGAGTGCCAGCAGCAGCCACACCGTGAAGCCCGCGCGCAGCGAGTCGGCACGAAGGAAATAGTCGGCGAGCACGCCGAGGATCAGCGCGGCGAGCAGGGCCAAGCGGGCGGTACGGGGCGTCACGCGCCCTCCTGATGTAGGTGGATGCCACCAAAACGACGCTCGCGTTGCGCGAAGTCGTCGAAGGCGGCGTCGAGATGTGTGGGGCGAAGGTCGGGGAAGGCGACGTCGAGGAACGCAAGCTCGGCGTACGCGCACTCCCAGAGGAGGAAGTCGGAGAGGCGCCGTTCGCCCCCCGTGCGCAGCAGCAGGTCGACAGGCGGCAGGATGGTGCCGGCCTGTGGCACGCCGAAGTCGCGCGGCGCCACGGCCAGCGCCGTCGCCATCGCCTCGCGGCTGGAGTAGTCGATGGCCACGCGCAGATGCATCCGCTGGCCACCGGCAGTCTCACGCTCACCCATCGCAATGGAGGCGAGGAGCTCGGAGGGGAGACGGTCGCGTCGGCCGACGACGGACAGCCGAATGCCGTTGCGCTGCAGCGAGGGGAGCTGCCGCCGGAGCTGCGTGACAAAGAGCTCGAACAGCGTGCGCACCTCGGCTTCCGGCCGCTTCCAGTTGTCGCTGGAGAACGCGTAGAGTGTGAGTTGCCGTACGCCGCGGCGCGCGCAATGCGCGACCACGTCGCGCACGACCTGTGCGCCCTTCACGTGTCCCATCCAGCGGGGCCGGCCGCGGCGCGCCGCCCAGCGCCCGTTGCCATCCATGATGATGGCCACGTGGTTCAGCGGGGCGTTCATTCGCCACCCACGCGCTTGATCAGCGCCTCCATATGGGCGAGGTAGCCCTCCAGTGCGCGTCGGCCGGCGGCGGTGAGCCGATACTCGGTGCGCGGGATGCGGCCGTCAAATCCCTTCTTGCAGCTCACATAGCCCGCATCCTCCAGCTTGCGCGCGTGCACGGAGACGTTCCCGTCCGAGGCGTCGAGCATCGCCTTGAGTTCGTTGAACGTCAGGGTCTCGTGCACGGCCAGTGCGCTCACGATCGCCAGGCGCAGGCGCTCGTGGATGATGCGATCCAGCGCCAGGGGCGCGGCGGTGTCTCCGTCGATGGCCTTCAACTGCGGTCCCTCCTGTCGTGCTGCCGATGCTGCCGATCCCGCCCGCCGCGCGCGCGCGGCCGATCCGTCTCGCTTAGCCACCGTGCCTCCTGGCGATCAGTACGCCAAATGCGATCTGCACGACGCCGAACCCGGCCGCCATCGCCAGATCGCCGTCGAGCGCCGGTACGAACAGCGCGATGATGCCGAGGCCCATCAGCACGAGGCCCATCATCGGCACCACGCGCACGGAGAAGGCGCCGCCCGTCGCCACGCCGACGCCGTAGAGCAGCAGCCAGAGCCCGGGCAGCACGCGTTCGGTGACCTGTGGGGCGATGCCGGCGGTGAACGGGTCCACCAAGGCCAGCGTCAGCACGGCGCCGCTGAGGATCGCGGGTGTGTAGTTGAGCAGGAATCGCCGGGCCGGCACGCTGACGAGTTGCGTGCCGCTGGTGGCGACCCGACGGCGCATCTTCCCGTACATCGCGCCAAGGCCCACGCTGCTGGCGAGTACTGCGGCGCCAAGCCAGATGGCGAGCCAGCGCTCCGGCGTCGGCTGTCGGTCGGCGAAGAAGGCGGCGGGCAGCGCAACCAGGCCGACGAGGACCAGGCCCCATCCCGGGACATCCGTGAAGGACGAGGCGCCCTCCATCGTCCGGCGGATGAAGGAGAGGTCCTGCAGGGCACGGTCACGCAGGGCCGGTGGCTCTGGCTTGGGTGCGGTCATTGCGGGAAGAATGGGGGGCGAGCGTGTCGGCTGTCAAGTACTTTACGACACAAAGTAAGTTCCGCCACCACTTGCCCCGCAGGACCAGCGGCTCCGACGGCTGCTACTGCGCTTGAGCCTTCCGCGGCGCGAACGCCCGCACGACGCTGGATGTCGAGCCGGCAAGCAGCGCGGGATACGCCAGCGTCAGCGCCCACAGCGGGCCAGGCCCCACCTGCATCGCCGCGCCCACGACCTCAGCGACGCGCGCAACCGGTCCCTGCATCGCTTGAAGGCCCAACAGCAGCGCCCACGAACCCGCGCCGCCAATCCCCGCGAGCACGGGGACCGCAGGATCCGTGCGCCGAATCCAGGTCCACGCCGCCGCCACCACCACGACGGCCGCCCAGCCAAAGGCCCAGGTGCTCAGCGTCATCGCTGCGAGCATCGAGAGAAACCACAGCAGTCGCGGTGACATCAACGGGCCTCCCGCACGACCGGCACGAAGTGCAGCCGGGCAGACGTTTGCGCGGGCTGCAAGGCATCCGCGCTATGCGGCACCCGCAGCTCCGCCAACTCACCGCGCTGCCACAGGGCGATACGATCGGAATAGCGCGGCGAAACCGGATTGCCGCTCTGGCCACCCGGGAACGTGCCCCAGGCGCGGATTTCCGGCGCCAGTTCGACCACGAAGCGCCACGAGGCACCGTGCGTGCCGCCGCTCTCGCTCGGCGAGAGAGTGCCAGGACCCGACGTCACGCTGAGGCCCTCCCAGTTGAAGCCCGGCAGTCGCAGCAGGTGGTTGATCTGCACCTTTCGAACATCGCCCCAGCGCCAGGCGCTCGGGTCCTGGCCGTGCCGCGCCGTCGTCTGCGCCCAGGCATCCCGCAGGGCCGCGAGCAGCACGGCATCGCGGGTCTCGACCTCGCCCGTCGTCTCCAGTCGGTCCCACCACTTGGAGCGCGGCTGCCGCATCAGCTGCACCAGCATCATCTGGCCCGGTGTCGCCACGCGACGCGTCTCATTAGGCAGTACCAACTCGTCCCAGGTCAGCCGCGTGAGCGCGCTGAGCAGCGATTCGAACAGCACCGCGCCCGAAGCGTCCGGGGTGAACTCGGTGTTCCAGTCGGTCAACACCTGCCATGCGCGTCGATCCTCGGCGGACCAATCACCGGCCGCTTCGGCGGCGCTGATGGCGTCGCGCAGCGCGGACACTACGAAGGGCGTGAGCTCGCTACGCGGATCCGTGTGCGCCCGCCGCAGGTCCTCGGGCGTGACGCGTGGATTCGCCCGCAGGATGCTGTTGATGCGCATGGCACGCCAAGGGCTTGGCCAGTCGCTGCCAGCGTAGCCCGAGCGCACGCTCGGGTCCACGGGCTGCTGGTTGGCGCTGGCGAGATAGCCTTGAGCCGGATTGTACGCCTGCGGATACCACTCCAGTGGTCGGTCGCCAATCCAATCGCTGGCGCTCGCACTGCCGTCGAAGATCAGATCGCCGCGTCCGCTGCCTGGGCGGATCGGGTATCGCCCCGTCGACCGGATGCCGATGTTCCCGCTCCGGTCAGCTGTGAGCATGTTCTGCGCCGGCGTGCGATATCCGGCGGTGCGCGCGTAGAAGTCCGCTGAACTCGTCGCGCGCATGGCGCTGCGGAACGCCGATCCTTCGTCGCTTGGGTCTCGGGCGGTCCAGCGCTGCGACATCCAACCCAGTGACGTCTCCAGCAACGGCCCGCGGTGCGTGGCGTACATCGTGTCGCGGGCGATGGTCGTGCCGTCCCCGCGCTGGAACAGCTCTTCTCGTATCTCGAGGTCACGCCACTCGCCATCCACGAGGTACTTGCGCGGTCGCAGGGTGTCGTCCACGGTCTCGCGATAGTAGTCGACCACATCGTTGCCCGTGTTGGTCATCGTCCACGCGACGTCGCGGTTGAAGCCGATCGGCACGATGGGCGCCAGCGGGATGGTCACGCCGTAGACGTCGAGTTCTCCCGGCACCACCAAGTGCGCCTCGTACCAGATGCTTGGCAGCGTGAGCTCGAGATGCGGATCGCCGGCGAGCATGGCGTAGCCGCTGGCGCTGCGTCCCGGGCCCACCGCCCAGTTATTGGATCCCACCACGGCCTCGCCGCGGGTCAAGAGATCCGTGAGATCGTTCAGCTCCGTCTGCGAGGCGGCGAATGGGAGCCGTGTGACGCGCGCCAGTTGGACCACCGCGTCGCGTGTGCGGCGTGCCTCGGCGACCTGGGCGGCGTCCGGTGCGCGCGGGTCCGGAATCGGTCTCGTCGCGAATCGTGGCGCGCTCCGCCCGCGAACGGGCTCGATTGGCTCCTGAATCGGTGCGTCGATGGCGAGCAGGGCAGACGCGGCCTCTTGCCCGATGAGCTCGGCCAAGGCGTGGAAGCGCAGTTCGGACTCCTGGTACGACAGCGTCTGCGACATCCGCATCAGGAGGTAGTAGGTGTCGCGCGGCTCGAAACGACGCGGCTGCCGACCCAGCAGGCGATACTCCAGCGGCAGGTCCTGCGGACGCATCCCGTCGATGTACGCATTGACGCCTTCCATATAGGCCTCGACTTCGGCCCGTGTCGTGGCGTCGGCCACGGCGTCCCACTTGGCGTTCGCGGCGTGGGCCATGCGCAATCGGCGGGCGCTGCGGTCCAGCGGCAGTGCCCGTTCGCCTACCAGCTGCGTGAGGTCGCCCGCCACGGCGCGCTGGACCAGCTCCATCTGGAACAGGCGATCCCGCGCGTGCACCCATCCCAAGGCACGCGCGGCGTCCGTGGTGCTCGTGGCGAAGATGTGCGGCACGGCGCGGTCGTCGTAGCGCACCTCGACCGGCGCCGCGGCGCCGGGCAGCGCCAGTTCCTGCTCCGCCGGCAGCTCCGCCGTCGACGCCACCGCCCAGATGCCGCTGCGTGGATCGAGCAGCGCCCCGAGTGGCGGGATGGGACCCACAGGTCGGATGCCGACGTACAGCGCCGCGAGCAGTGCGACAGCCGCGATGGCGGAGGTGAAGGTTCGCATGCGACTACGATAGCCAGCCGCGCGCCTGCGCGCGCATCCCGTACCACAGGGAAGCCGCGCCAAGCACGCAGATCACCAGCGGGAACGGGACGGCGGTCGCAGCGCCCAGCAGCGCGATGGCATCCAGCACGAAGAGGATCGTACCGAACTGCACCACGACGGCCGCCAGCGAGATGGTGAGCGCAGGCACGGCCCAACGCTTCCGCACCACGAGTCCGATCGCGCCGAGCAGCCCGCCAATTGTCGCGATGCCGTAAACGATCATGAGCCACATCGGGCGCGCGTCGTTCAACTGACGCTGCGCGTCCGTGAGCTGCGCGCGCGCGGCCTCGCTCATCGTGGGATCCATCGCCAGCGCGACAACGCCAAGGCTCATCCAAATCGTGATGAGCACCGAGATCACACGATGCGAACGCGGAACGTCAGACATGGGCCGTCCTGGGGGGAGGGTACGGAGGATTGGGGCTCGGAGAAACTAGGGTTGGCATCGCGGTCGGCAACCAGCCCGCTGTAGTCCCGAACACGGCGGAGGCGGATTCGGCAAGCGACAGGCCGCCGTCCTACAAAGAGGACAAGTCCGGGAGGAGCTCTCCCGTAAGTCGTTGCTGCGCTGACAGATAACCAATGGTCACCAGTGGCACGCGCACTGCGTAGTATTCTAGGCGAAGTCTTCTTCATCACGCTCCCACTCCCGCAGGAGTCTGCGATGTTCCGAACCCGTTCGATGTCCCGAACCCTCCTGGCCGGCGTCGCCGTTGCGATGCTCGCCATCTCCGGCTGCTCGATCAAGCGCGTGGAGCGCATCGACCCTAACTCGGTCACCGATCTGAGCGGCCGTTGGAACGACGCCGACTCTCGGCTCGTCGCCAACGCGCTCATCGCCCAGTCGCTCGAAGGCCGCTGGGCCTCCGACTACTCGGCCTCGCACGCCGGCACCGCGCCTGCCGTGATCATCGGCGAGTTCCGCAACCGCACGATGGAGCACATCCCCATCGGCACCTTCGTCCGCGATATGGAACGCGCCTACGTGCAGAGCGGCCTCGTGCGTCTCGTCGCCAGCGCGGAGGAGCGCGAGGAAGTGCGCGCCGAGCGGCAGGACCAGCAGACAAATGCCTCGGCCGAGACGCGCGCACGCATGGCCCGCGAGCTGGGCGCCCGCTACATGCTGCAGGGTGATGTCCAGGCCATCGAGGACAGCGAGGGCCGTGAGCGCATCGTGTTCTACCAGGTGGACGCGACGCTCATCGATCTCGAGACGAATGCCAAGACCTGGATCGGCCAGCACAAGATCAAGAAGTACATCCAGCGTCGCCGGCTGACGCCCTGAACCGGAGATCACAATGACGAAGCAGACTCTCGCACTCCTCGTGCTCGCGGCCGCCTGCGCGCCCTACCCGCAGCGGGTGCGTCAGCCGGTGACCATCCCGAACAACTCCACGGTGCAGGCCGCCGACGCCGCGACAGCGGCGGCCGCCGTGAGCGCCGAGCAGCAGATGCTGCGCAATGCCGCCGACTCCGTGCACATGCTGGCCGTCGGCAAGTGCGCACCGGCGCACTGTGAGGCAATCGCCCGCGGTGAACTGATGATCGGGATGAGCCGCAATGCCGTGATGGCCGCCACGCACTCCGCCCCGCAGGCGTGGATCGTCCGCGAGGCCGGCGACTACGGCACGATGGTGCCGGCCAGGCCGAGTGCGGCACCCTACGATCGCAGCGGCGAAGTGATGGTCATCCAGTTTGAGCGTGGTGGGGCGTCTGTGATCAGCCGTCGCGGCCCCCAGGGCATCACGGTGGTGTCGCGCCCGCAGGAGGCCAGCGCGCAGGCGATGGCCCGCCAGCAGGCGGAGGCGCTGGTCCGCGAAGGCGATGACCTCGTCGCGGCCAACGACCTGGCCGGCGCACTCAACCGCTACGACCGTGCCAGCGTGCTGGATCCCCAGCAGCCGGAGATTGAGTACAAGGCCGCACGCCTGTTGGACCTCCAGCTGCGGCCGCAGGAAGCCTTGATGCGCTATCAGCGCTTCCTGCTCTCGCTCGACATCGAACGCATCAAGGCGCAGGGTGACGCGGCGGCGAAGATGGCCGAGGCCATCGCGCTGGCCCAGCAGCGCATCGTCATCCTCGAGAAGCAGGTCAAGTAGTCAGATGCCGGGCCTCACCCTCGGTGGTGCCCGGCGTCGTGCGTTCGCCGCCGTGCTGCTCGTCCTCTCGGGGACGGGCTGTGCGGCGGCGAGCAAGTCGTTCCGGTCGGGCATCGATGGCATTCCCATCGAGCGGTCGCTGCGCGACCAGCTGCGCTTCGGCAACGAGGCCCAGGCCTGGCAGGGCATGGCCGACAAGAAGGTGGCGCCGAGCGACGCGCTCCTCCGCCATATGTACCGCGGCGTGATTGGCCTGCACGTGGGCGAGTTCGCGGCCGGCGCCACCTCGATGGACCGCGCCTGGGCCATCGTGGACGACCGCTTCACCAAGCGCGCGTCAGCGGGCGTGGCCTCGCTGCTCACCTCCGACGCGGTGCTGCCGTACTATCCTGGCCGTACCGAGTGGTTGATGATCCCGTACTACGGGGCGCTGCACTGGCTGGCCCGCGGCGAGCGCGACGAGGCCGCAGTCGAGGCGCGGCGCATGGCCAGCATCCTCGCGCTCGAGGACGAAGAGCAGCCGCCGAAGGAACTCCTTGGCGTGATGCGCTACGTGAACGGCGCGCTGTTCGAGGCCGCCGGCGAGCGCCAGGACGCACTGGTGGCGTACCGCAACGCGGCCGCGTTGCTCGGCCGCTCGCCGCTGGACACGACGCGCGCACCGCCGGGCTACGGCGATGTCATCGTGTTCGTCGAGGATGGATTCGTCGCGCGCCCAGAGCCACGCGCACTCGGCGTCTATATGGACGGCGACGAACTGGTGGCGCTGACCAGCGGCGACGAAGCCGGACGGCTGGCGGCCGCCCAGGTCGTGCAGCGTCGCGTGTGGGACCAGGACTTCAATCGACGCGGTGCCCTGCAGGCTGGATGGCTCACGTACGAACTCAACTGGTCCACCATCGATGCGCTACCGGGACGTGGGCACGCGCCCGCGGTGCAATCCGTGGGGGCAGAGGTGCAGAGCGTATCGGGAACCCTCTCCGAGGGCGTCCGCGCCGACTTCGCGCGCGACCAGCCCGCGCGGCTCTCCCGCGCGATCGTTCGCACGGCGGTGCGCTATGCGGCGCAGCGGGCCGGTGATAAGGCGTTCGAGCGCGCCTCCAAGGACGATGACGATGACGACGACAAGAAGAAGTCCGGCCGATGGGGCGGCTACCTGCTCGGCGCCTTGCTCTATGGTGCGTCGCTGACCTCTGCCGTAATCGATCAGCCCGACCTGCGCGCCTGGCAACTGCTCCCCGACCGCATCACCGTGGCCCGACTGCGCTTGCCGGTCGGCGAGCACGCGGTCGAGGTTGTTGCCGGCGACCAGACGCTGCCGCTGGGTACCGTGACCGTGCGCGACGGGGAAGTCACGCTGCTGACGCAGCGCGTCTGGCCCTGAGCCTCAAGGCGTGAACACCACGGTGCCGTATGCCACCGTGGCGTTCCGCGCGAATCCGTTGAGCGCGTGCGAGACACCCACACGCACGGCGCCCGCTGGCAAGCGAAACACGCTGATGCGCGGCACGTCAACCCGGAGTTCGCCACCAAGCACCCGCGTCGGCCGGCCGTAGCCCGTCACGCCGGCGCTGATCCAATCGTGGTAGAGGCGCAGCGGACCGGGCGTCTCCGCCGAGATGATGGCGTATCGCTGTCCGATACCGCCCCCGAAGATCGGGAGGCCAGGGTAGGCCACGCGTTGGTCGAGCACGGCGGGGTCGAGAAACAGCGAGGGCGTGCCCCCGATGACGAACAGTTCCGTGATGTAGTTCTTACTGTCGGCGTAGCCCGCCTTGATGCGGCCGCCGAGTCCAGCCCCTGAGTTGTGGGCAAACGAGAGCGCGACCTCGCCCTGCACGCGACGGAAATCCGTCGGGCCGAAGCTGCCCTGGGCCATCGACGCCGCCAACAACGCATCGAGGCGCGTGGTCGCCGTCGGGGTGAACAACTGCTGGCTGCTGAACTCGGTGAACAGTGTTGTGCGGTCGAACTCACCGCCGGTCTCCCGGAGTTCGAGGGTCGCCGACGCGTAGCCGACCCGCAGCTTGGAGACGCCGTGGGCCGCGTGCCATTCATCGTGCAGCGCCACCAGCCAACCGCTCAACTGCCAATCAAATGGCGTGGCGCCCGGTCCGCCGAGGCGTCCCTGGTCCGACACGTCCTGAATGGCATTCCAGCCCTGGAGCTGCACGTCGACGGGCAGGCCTCGCCAAGTCAGCACGCCGCGTGCGCCGCTCCAGGTCGCGTGCGTACCGGTGCCCGCCACGGCGAACACACCGAGTCGGGAGAGCGGGTCGCCGGCGTTGACCCCCATACTCCAGGCGTAGCCATCGGCGCCAGCCGAGTTGCCACCGATCACCGTGGCGGAGAACGGGCCGATGCCATAGCGCCGTGGCTCGGGCACGGGCTGGGTGTCAAAATCGCGGGCGAGTCGCCGCGAGACCCGCCGCGTCGCCGGGTACAGCGCGCTGTCCAGCGGCGGCAGCGCTGCCACGCGCGTTCCCGCCTCGGTGACGCGCAGGTCGTAGCCGCGCGCGTGCATGTCCAGCCACCACACCGCGCCATCAGGCCCGACGTCGGGCGCGGTCGCGATGCCGGTGGTCCGGGCAACGACAACCGCCGGCCGCTGGTCGAGGTGGATGCGTTCCAGCGACGGAACGCCGCTGGCCTCGCTCACGACGATCAGCGTGCTGTCGCTCTCCCAGGTCGGCGAGTGTCGAGTCGCGCCGTCGTCGGGACCGACGCGCTGCACGCTGCCGCGCTCGGCATCGATGACAACGATCTCCCAGTCCGCGCCGCGCTGTCGGGCGGTCGCCACGCGACGACCGTCGGCCGACACGCGCACGCCGTGATACGCACGATTGATCTCGCCGGCCGCCAAGTCGCGCAGGCTGCCATCGGCGAGATCCACGATTACGAGACCACAGGTGCCGCCCCCGCAGGTCAGCGCCGCCGCACGGCGGCCGTCAGGAAATGGGTCGGCGACCACAATCCCCGCGGCCTTCGTCACGCGGCGGATCGACCCGAACTCCGGCTGCCAGAGGAACAGGTCCGGACGGAGGCGTCCATCGGCTCGCGGCACGCTGCGCGTGACCAACAGGCGTTGGCCGTCGCGGAACCAGCGCGGGTTGTCGTATGCGGCCCCGGCCGTCGGCGCGAGCTTGTGCTCCACCTTCAGGGCGCGGGGATACGGACGATACGGCGCCAGGTCGAGCGGGTCGCGTTCGAGGCGCTCCGCGATCTTCGTGCTGTCGTCGTGGCCCGCGGTCTCCCGTCGGTTGAGGATGAGCAACCGAGCGCCATCCTCCGCGGAACTGCGCCGCACCGCGATCCGGTTGCCGTCCGGGGAGACGGCAGGAGGACCCACGTACCAGTTCCAGTGCTGCGCCAACGTTCCCTTGGCCATGCCCGCGGCTGCCATCCGCTTCCGCGCCTCGTGGGACTTCGCCAACAGGTCCGCGGCGAAACGCCCGTAGAGCACGGAGGCGGGATCGCCGAAGGTCTCCACAAACGCCTCGTCGAAGCTGCGTGACTCGCGCGCCGTCATCCGGCGCCACAGCTGCGGCAGCGCGGAATCGCCGCGCTGCTCCTGCAGCCACTCGAGGTACGCCGAGCCGACGAGGTAACGCATCGAACCGCCGTTGAAGCGCTCGGTGCCATTCAGGTCGCCATAGGAAGGCAGATAGCCTTCGAGCGCCAGCTGGCGGAGGATCGCCGGCCGCGCCACGCCGTTGGGTCGGCCGGCGCCGGTGAGCTCACCCTCGATCACGGTCGCGTAGCCCTCCGTCACCCAGGCCGGCGAGAAGACGAGCGGCCCCACCGGCAGTCCGCCTAGCGCGGCAATCAACCCGGCGAACGGTTGCCGGGAGGGCCGCGTGAGGTGCGCGAGGTGGGCGTATTCGTGCACGGACAGGATCTCGCCCCAGCCACGCGAGTGGCCGAGCACGCTGGACGGTGCCGGCGGAGTGGCCCAGAACCGCATCGCCGGCTGCACCAGTGACGGCCAGGCATTGCCGTTCGGGACGTTGAACGGATCCTCGATGATCAAGTCGATCTTGCGGGGATTCGCGTAGTCCACGCGAGCGGCCACCGCCTCGCGGATGCTCTCCAGGTGCCGCGCGACATCCTGGGTCCAGGCCTCCAGGCCCGGTTCGTAGTGCAGCCGGAAATGACGCGTCTCGATCGTGCGCCATTTGAGGGCAGGTACCTCGACCTGCGCGGCGAGGGGTGAGGCGCACACAAGGAGTGCCGCCAACACGGCGGCAACGGGGCGGTGCATCGGGCCTCCGGGGGCTGGGGCGGTCCTGGTCCTCAGTCGAGCGCGGCGGCGAACTCTCGAACAATGGTGCCGGCCGGTTGGACTGCGTGGATACCGGCGACGCTGCGGCCCGCCTGCCAATACTCGCGGCGCACGTCATCCGTCATCAACGATCGCTTCAGGCGCCGCACCGAGCGCAGCGCATACCACGTGCGCATCCAGTGCTTGCGCCGCCGTCCGCGCAACATCCATTTCGCAAACCAGCCGGCGCGGGTGCCGAGTCGATCGATGTAGGCGTTGCGAATCACCGCCACGGGCACGCCGGTCAAGCGCTCGGTCATCACGATGTCGTCGGCCTTGGCCCCGACAATCGCCTGCTTGTACGCGTCGCTGGCCCGGCACTCGGGCGTGGCGATGAAGCGCGTGCCCACCTGCACGGCCGCGTACCCCATGCGCAGTTGGCGCGTGAACTCGCGCGCATCGCCGACGCCGCCGGCCGAGACCAAGGGCAGTCCGAACCCGCTGAGTTCGTGCAGCAATGCCTCAGGGTCCAGCCGGCCCGCGTGGCCGCCCGCCAGTCGATTGACGGCAATCAACCCGTCCACGCCCGCATCCGCGCCCTTCTGGGCCCATTTGCGTTCGGTGACGTCGTGGTAGACCACGCCGCCCGCCGCGTGGACGCGCTCACACACCCACTTGGGGTTGCCGAGTGACGTCAGGAAGAAGCGCACGCCTTCCTCGAGCGCAATCTCGATCCACTGCGTCATCCGCTCGCGGTAGAGCTTGTTATTGCCTTCGATCAGCGCGTTGAACCCAATGGGCTTGCTCGTGAGGCTGCGAATGTGCCGCAGGCCGGCGCGGAACTCGTAGCCGTGCACGTACGTGAGCGAGATCGGCTGCACCACGCCGAGTCCGCCGGCCTCACTGACCGCCGCCACCAACTCGGGATTCGAACACGGATACATCGGGCCGCAGAGCAGCGGCACGGCGACGCCCGTGTGACGGGTGAACGCCGTCTCCATCAGCGTCTCACGGGCCCGAGGCGCCAGCGGACGGTACCTGTCGCCACGACGGTGCCCTCGCGGTCCAGGCACTCGGCCACCACATCGAAGTCCTGGTCTTCCGTGACCGCCGGCACCTGTACGCGCGAGACCGCGCGGATCGTCCCGCGCGCCTTCTTGTGGTAGGTCATCGAAAGCGTGGTCACGATCCCTCGCACCGAGTCCGGCAGTCCCGCCATCATCGCAAGCCCGCTGGTCATCTCGGCCACGTTCATCAGGGCGATGGCGTGCACGGAGCCCAGGTGCTGGCGGTTGGCGCGGATGTCGGGAATCTCGACTTCGGCGTGTCCCGGCTCCAAGACCTTGATGCGTGGTCGCACGGAACCGGAATAGGGCACGGTTCGGGCAAAGAGCTTGGCGAAGAGCCACTCGCCGAGCGGCAGCGGGCGCAGCCGCCGCCAGAGCGCGAGGAGACGGGAACCGGGGGAGGCGGCCATCCGAACAAGCTCGCGCGTGGTACAAGGGAGGGGAAGCGCAGTTCCCCCACGGTCCCACTTGACGCCCCCCTGTCCGCCGGATGGTTTTCGGGTCATGCGACGCTCCGTTCGAATCGCCGTTGTCCTCGTCGGCCTCACCGCCTGCTTTGAGCCGTCCCGCCCCGAGCGCGTCGGGGCCCTGATCATCACCCCCGGCTCCCTCGCACTCGCAAGCGGTGCTCAGGCCACGCTTGGCGCCCGCGTGGAATCGACCGAGGGGCGCACGCTCATCCGGCCGGTGTCCTGGGAGTCGTCCAATCCGGACATGCTCACTGTCAGTCCCGCCGGCGTGATCGTGGCCGGATTCAACACCAACGGGACGCCCCTCGCGGTACAGATCACGGCAACCGCTGTCGGTGCAATCGGCGTCGCGTCGGTGTCGGTGCTTCCGAGCCCGGTCGCCAGCTTCGCCCTTCCGGCCGGGCCGTTCGACCTGGCGCACGGCGACACGCTGACGCTGGTCCCCGCGATGACCGATGCCGAGGGTCGATCGCTCAGCGGATATCCGGTGTCCTTCGTGTCGCGGGACCCAGCGGCCATTGGCGTCTCGGCGACCGGCGCGTTGATCACGCCCGGATTTGTCGGTGCCTCGCGCTCGGCGTACGTCGTGGCCTCGATCGGCGCGTTCCAGGACTCGGTGTTCGTGACCGTGGGCAGCACGACGGTGGCGAGCCTCTCCATCACGCCTGGGGCGCTGTATCTCGCGCCTGGCCGCAGCCGACGCCTGGTCGCCCGGGCGCTGAGTCCCGCTGGCATCCCGATGGAGCTCACGAAGCCGGTGTGGTCGTCGCCGAATCCCGCGGTGGCCAGCGTCGACGACGAGGGCATCGTGACGGGTGCAAGTTTGGGCGATGTCACGCTCGAGGCGGAGTATGACGGGGTCACGGGCAGTGTCTTGGTGACCGTCAACACCTGCGGTGCCGGTCCGGCGGGCGCGTATCCCATCGAGCTGCGGTACATCAGCGCTGACCCGGGCGGGTCTATCGGGAGCGCCTTTGAGTGCGCGCTGGAGCGTCTGCGGGCGATGCTCGTCGACGCCCCCGTCGCGCCCGTCACGTACACCAACTTCAATGCCTCCCCGTGCGCGGCCGGCGTGACGCTGAACGAGGTCGTGAATGGCCTGCTGATCTTTGCCACCGTCGAGGCCATCGATGGTCCGGGCACGATCCTCGGCTCGGCCGGGCCATGCTACCTGCGCTCGGAGGACGGGCTGCCGTCGGTGGGCCGGATGCGCTTCGATATCGAGGACCTCGCGGACATCGACGCCGCGGGACTGCTCGACGAAGTGATCCTGCACGAGATGCTGCACGTGCTCGGGTTCGGCACCGCGTGGACCTCGCGCGGCGTGTTCGCCGTGTCGGGTTCCGGCCCCCGCTTCGTCGGGACCCGCGCCCGCGCGGCCTGCGTGAATGACCACGGGGGCGCGTCGGTGTGTAGCAGCGGCGTGCCGATCGAGGACTGCGTCGGCATCCCGGGATGTGGGGCCGGCACCATCAACTCGCACTGGAAGGAACTCACCTTCGGCAGCGAGTTGATGACGGGATTCGTGAACACCGGATTCAACCCGTTCTCACGGATGACCATCCAGTCGATGGCCGACATCGGCTACGGTGTGAGTGCCGCGCAGGCCGACGACTTCTTCCTGACACCCAGCCTCGTCCTCGAGGGCAGCGTGCCTGCCGGCGTCCGACTACCCGAGCCGACCCTACCGACCCACGTGGTGGATCGCTTCGGCAATCCGACGCGCATCCAATACTGAGCGCGGCGTGCGCCTGCGACTCGTCCACATCCTGATCATCCCGGCCGCCTTCGCGGCCGCACCCGAGCTCATGAGCCAGACCCCGACGCCCCCGGTGGCGAAGCGCCTGCCCGTCGTCAGCACCCTGCACGGCGATCGTCGCGTGGACGACTACGCCTACTTCCGCGATCGCGACAACCCGGAAACGATCCCGTACCTGGAGGCCGAAAACGCGTACACCGACGCGATGACGGCCCATACGAAGGCGCTGGAGCAGCGCCTCTACGACGAGATCGTCGGCCGCATCAAGGAAGACGACAGCAACGTGCCGGTGCCGCGCGACGGCTACTTCTACTATTCGCGTACGGAGCGGGGCAAGCAGTACCCCATCTACGTGCGTCGCCGCGGCTCGCTCGAGGCGGCGGAAGAGATCTACTTCGACCAGAATGCCGAAGCCGAGGGCTACGCGTTCTTCCAATTGGCGGGGCTCGAGGTCTCTCCCGACCACCGCTACCTGGCGGTCCTCGTCGACACGAATGGCTACGAGGACTTCTCCCTGCGCATCAAGGACCTGCAGCAGGGGACCTGGCTACCGGACCGCGTGGAGAAGGTGAGCTGGGGCCTGGCCTGGGCGAACGACAACCGCACGCTGTTCTACATGACCTTCGACGCCGCCAAGCGCGGCGACAAGGTCTGGCGCCACGTGCTCGGCAGCCCGACCGCCGAGGACCGCGTCGTCTATCAGGACGACGACGTGTTGTTCAACGTGGGGCTGGAGCGCTCACGCAGCGGCGCCTGGATCCTGATTAGCAGCAACTCGTTCACGTCGAGCGAGGTGCACGTCATTCCGACGACGGATCCGACGCAGGCGCCGCGGGTGCTGGCGCCGCGCCGGCCGAACGTGGAGTACAGCGTGGAGCCCGGCCGCGAGCACTTCTACATCCAGACCAACGAGGGCGCGCAGAACTTCAAGGTGATGCGCGCCGCCTTCGCGGCGACGTCGGCGACGCAGTGGGAGGAGTGGCTGCCGCACCGGCCCGAGGTGTTCGTCGAGGACGTGATGGCGTTCGCGGGGCACATCGTGGTGAGTGAACGGCGCGAGGGACTGCGTCGGCTGGCGGTGCACGACCTCCGCGCCGGCGACTCGCACGAAGTGAGCTTCCCCGAGGCCGCGTACGGCGTGTTCCCGAGCGGCAACCCGGAGTTCGCCACGAAGACGCTACGCTTTGTGTACACGTCGTTGATCACGCCGAACTCCGTGTACGACTACGCGATGGACACGCGGGAGCGCGTCCTGAAGAAGCGTGACGAGGTCCTGGGCGGCTACGATCCCAACCGGTACGCGGTCGAGCGTGTCTATGCCACGGCGCGCGACGGGGCGCGGGTGCCCGTGTCCTTGGTCTATCGCAAGGGCCTGCGGCGCGACGGGCGCCGTCCGCTGCTGCTCTACGCCTACGGGTCCTACGGCGCGACGATGGAGCCGACCTTCAGTTCCGTGCGCTTCTCGTTGATCGACCGCGACATCACCTACGCCATCGCGCATATCCGGGGCGGCGAGGAGATGGGGCGGCAGTGGTACGACGACGGCAAGATGATGAAGAAGATGAACACCTTCACCGACTTCATCGACGTGGCCGAGCATCTGGTGGCGGAAGGCTACACGTCGCGCGACCGCCTGATCGCGCATGGCGGCAGCGCCGGCGGCCTCCTGATGGGTGCCGTCGCCAACATGCGGCCCGACCTGTTCAAGGTCATCGTCGCCGACGTGCCCTTTGTCGATGTCATCAATACGATGCTCGACGCCAGTATCCCGCTGACGGCGCAAGAGTGGGAGCAGTGGGGCAACCCGCAGGTCGAGGAGCACTACCGCTACATCCGGCAGTACTCGCCCTACGACAACGTGCGGGCGCAGGACTATCCACGCATGCTCGTGGTGTCCGGCATCAATGACTCGCGCGTTGCGTATTGGGAGCCGACCAAGTGGGTGGCACGGTTGCGCGCGATGAAGACCGATCGCAATCCGCTGCTGCTCAAGATGCAGATGGGCGCCGGCCACGGCGGCGGCTCCGGCCGCTACGAGCGCTATCGCGAGATGGCATTCCGCTACGCGTTCATGATCGACCAGGTGGGGCTGGGCGTCGTCCCCTAGCCACACCTGGTCGTGGGCGCAGCGAGGTTACGGGCGCTTGACCAGCCGCACGCCGCCCGAGCCACTGGAGGCGCGGATGCGGCCGTCCGCCCCCGTGCCGATCGTTCCGCGCAGTGAATTGCGCCGCACCTGGTCCATCGTGACCGGGAAGTCGCTGGAGATGCCGCCCGAACCGGTCGTCACGTCGACTTCAACGTTCGGCGACGCGGGCAAGGCCAGGCGCACACCGCCGGAACCGGTGCGGATCATCGTGGTCGCGGCGACCTTGGTCAGCTCGAGCCGCACACCGCCCGAGCCCGTGCCCGCACGAATCTCGTTCGCGCCCAATGCGCGCATCTCCACCCCGCCGGAGCCCGTGTTGGCATCGAAGCGGTCGGCGTTCACGCGGTCGCCCTCCACGGTGCCCGAGCCGGCGCGCAGCTTCACGACCTGGCCTTCGATCTCACGCAGGTCCACGCCGCCGGATCCCGTGCTGATGTCCACGTCGCCCTTGACGCGCTCGGCGGTAACGCCGCCGGAGCCAGTCCGCGCGACGAGTTCGCCCGTGAGGCCGCGCACGGCGATGTGTGAGACGCGCGTGCGCAGCGTGAGGTTCGCCGTCATCTCCGAGGTCTCGATGCGACCGACGCCGAGGTTCAGCTCAAGGCGCTGGTTGCGCGGGACGCGGATGACGAGGTCGGCGTAGGCCTCAAGCCCTCCGCCGGAGGAGCGAATCCGCGTCGAGCGACCATCGCGGTCGTCCCAGTCGTTGGAGAAGGTGCCGTCGTTCCGCACGTGGAGGCGCGTCTCGAAGGACCCGCCGCGCCGCTCGTCGCGGTAGACGATGTCGCGATCCGGATAGCGGACGACGAGGCGGCCGTCGCGCACCTCGATCTGGAGGCGGCTGGCATCGCTTCCACCACGACGGACCTCGACCACGACCTCCGAACCGGTGCCGGCCTCAACCGTGGCGCGGCCGGCGAGATTCCAGATCTCCACCAGTTCGCCGCGCAGGGCGTGCCGCTCACTGGCCTGGGCGCCGAGCTGCACGGTGGCGAGCGAGAGCAGTGCCGCGCCGGCGAGCAACGTGATGCCGTGCCGGCGGACGGCGGAGGGGATGAGGGCGGGGACTTGGGACGTCGTCACGAGAAGTACTCCACACTGGGGTCGGGATGTCGTTGCCTTGCCCTACGGCGAGCGGCCGGGAGGGATTCATGGGGTCGGACAGGGGAGGGGTCCCGAAGGTTTGAGACCGGCACGCCACCGCTTGATGCCCGCGTTAACTTTCGAGCGTTCCCCTTGACGGAGCCCCCGTGGACCCCGTGTTTGCCAAGCTCAACCTGACGGACGAAAACAGCATCGTCGTGCTGGGCGCGCCCGTGTCGTTCGAACGTGTCTTGTCCACCCTGAAGGGCGTGCGCGTGATGCGCACGGCGCCCTCGACGGGATCGATTCCCATCGCGCTCGCGTTTGCGACGACGCAGGCCCAGGTGGATGCAGCCGTCCGCCAGCTGGCACCGCGGGCGGCAGACGACATCAAGCTCTGGTTCGCGTACCCGAAGCAGACCTCCAAGCGCTTCACCTGTGAGTTCAACCGTGACACGGGCTGGGCCGCGCTGGGTGCCGCCGGCTACGAGCCGGTCCGGCAGGTGGCGCTCGACGAGGATTGGTCGGCCATCCGTTTTCGGCGCGCCGAGCACATTCCACAGATGCGACGCGACCCCAGCTGGGCGCGCACGGAGATCGGTCGGGAGAAGGCGGAGGCGTCGCGCGCGGCGGCGGGAGTGGGGGCCGCGCCGCTGACGACGGCGGCCGTGGCCAAGCAGCCGGTCGCGAAGAAGCAGCCGGTCACAAAGAAGAAGGCGACCGCGAAGAAGAAGCCGGCCGCGAAGAAGAAGCCGGCGAAGCCCGCGACCCGCCGACCCGCCAAGAAGAAGTGATCGCGCTGGCGCTGCTGCAGACCCTGCTTGCGGCGCTGCTGGCCTGGCGGTTGATGGGAGGACGGAGGCGCCGACCGGCGGAGACCCCGCGCGCCGACGGCGCCGATCTCCCGCCACTCACGATCGTGGTCGCCACGCTGAACGAGTCGGCGCGGATTGGTCCCTGTCTGCGCGGCCTGCAAGCGCAGGGCGCACCCGTGCGGGAGATCCTCGTGGTGGACTCTGGCTCCACCGACGGCACGCGCGAACTGGTGCTCGCTGCTGCCGACTCCGACCCGCGCATCCAACTGCTTACCGATCCACCGCTGCCTGCAGACTGGATCGGCAAGGCCTGGGCGCTGCAGTTCGCGACCGAGCAGGCGAGTTCGCCCTGGGTGCTCGGTATGGATGCCGACACCGAGGCCTTGCCTGGCTGCGCCGCCGCGGTGCTCGCAGCGGCGCAGCGCGACGGCTTCGATGTCGTCTCGTTCGCCGCACGCTTTGATGGTCAGACCGCCGCCGAGCGTTGGCTGCAACCGGCTCTCTTGATCACGCTGCTATATCGTGGCGGCGCGCCCGGGGACGCGCGCGTGCGTCCCGACCGCGTCATGGCCAACGGCCAGTGCTTCCTCGCGCGGCGGGAGGTGCTGCTGGCGCAGGGTGGCTACGTGCCCGTGCGCCAGTCGTTCGCCGAGGATGTCTCGCTCGTGCGCCACCTCGCCCGTCGCGGCGTGTCGGTGGGATTTCTCGACGGCTCGCGTCTCTATCTCGTGCGCAGCTACACTGGCCTGCGGCAGATGTGGCGCGAGTGGGGACGCTCACTGGACCTCAAGGACGCCACGACCAAGCTGCGGCAGGCGGGGGACACGGCCTTCGTCGTGCTCGCCCAGGGCGCACAGCTTCCACTGGCTGTGTGGCTCGCGGGCGCGTGGCCCACGCTTCCGGCCGGCGGCTGGCGGAGCACCATCGCCGCCGCCACAGCGTTTCTTGTCGGCGTGCGCTGGCTCCTCCTCCTCGCCATCGCCCCCAGCTACGCGCGAAGGGGACCCAGCTGGTGGCTGAGTCCCCTCGCGGATCCGATCGCGGCGCTGCGACTGGTGATGTCATCGTTGCGCCGCCCGCGCCAATGGCGCACGCGCAGCTACGTCACACCTGCTTCACCTCACCCACCAACTTGACCAGCGTGTCCTTGGCATTGCCAAAGAGCATCTGCGTCTTGTCGTTGTAGAAGAGGTCGTTCTCGATGCCGGCGAAGCCCGCGCTCATGCCGCGCTTCATCACGATGATGCGCTTGGCGTAGTCCGCGTTGAGGATCGGCATGCCGTAGATCGGACTGCCCGTGTCCGTGCGCGCCGCGGGATTCACCACGTCGTTGGCGCCGATCACCAGCGCCACGTCCGCCCGCTCGAACTCCGGATTGATCTCCTCCATGTCGAGCAGCTTGTCGTAGGGGATGTTCGCCTCGGCCAAGAGCACGTTCATATGGCCGGGCATACGACCGGCGACCGGATGGATGGCGAACTTCACCGTGCCGCCGCGCTTCTCGATGAGGTCCATCAGCTCGCGCACCTGGTGCTGGGCCTGCGCCACCGCGAGGCCATAGCCCGGCACGACGATCACCAACTGCGCATAGGCCAGTTGCAGCGCGGCTTCCTCGACATTGGTCGTCTTGACCGTGAGCCCCTCGGCGCTCCGGCCGCTGGAACTGGTGGTCGCCCCGAAGGCACCGAACAGCACGTTGGCCAACGAGCGGTTCATCGCCTTGCACATGATCTGCGAGAGGATGATGCCGCTGGAGCCCACCAAGGCGCCCGAGACCACCAGCACCTCGTTCTTGATCACGAAGCCCGTCATCGCCGCGGCGATGCCGGAGTACGAGTTGAGCAGCGAGATCACCACCGGCATGTCCGCGCCGCCGATCGGAATCACCAGCAGCACGCCAAGCAGCAGCGCGAGGCCGACGACGGCGTAAAACACCCACATCGGTTGGTTCGGCACGGTGATGATCCAAGCCGAGAGTCCCACGATGGCGGCAAAGAGCAGCGCGTTCACCGTCTTCTGGCCGCCGTAGACAATCGGCTTGCCACTCATCACTTCCTGCAGCTTGGCCCAGGCAATGCCCGAGCCCGTGAGCGTGACGGCGCCGATGAGGATGCCGAGCTGCGTTGAGAGGGCGACGTCGAAGGTCGCGGACGCGCCGATCTCGACGCCGTGCAGGTACTCGGCGGAGGCCACGAGCAGCGACGCGCCGCCACCGACGCCGTTGAGCAGGGCGACCATCTGCGGCATCGCCGTCATCTGCACCGTGCGCGCCATCCAGAGGCCGACGCCGCCGCCGACCACGAGGCCGGCCGCAATCACGGGATACGTGACCGTCTTTGAACTGAGCAAGGTGATGACGATCGCCGCCAACATGCCGATGGACGAGATGCGATTGCCGCTGCGGGCCGTGTCCGGGCTCTGCAGGCGGCGTAGGCCGGTGATGAAGAACAGCGCGGCCGCGAGATACAGGAGGCGTTCAAGGGCTGGGGAGATCACTTGCCGCCCTCCGTCGGTGCCTTCTTGAACATCTCCAGCATCCGGTCTGTGACCGCGTAGCCGCCGAGCACGTTCATCATCGCGAAGACGATGGCGATGAAGCCGAGGACCGAGCCGAGCCAGCCGTAGTCGGAGTGGCCGGCGATGGCCATCGCGCCCACGACGGTGATGCCGGAAACGGCATTGGCGCCCGACATAAGCGGCGTGTGCAGCGTGGGCGGCACGCGCCCGATCAGCGAGGCGCCGAGGTAGGTCGAGAGGATGAAGACGACGATGAAGCCGATGAGGTCCATTAGGCAGCCCTCCCGGTGACGATCATCGCGCCGGTGATTTCGTCGTTCGGATCCACGTTGAGCGCCCCTTCCTTGGTGAGGAGGTGCTGCACGAAGGTGAGGATGTTGCGGGAGAGCATCTGTGAGGCGTGGGTGGGCATCGAGGCGGGCAGGTTCACTGGCCCGATCACGCGCACGCCGTTCACGTCGACCGTCTCGCCGGCCTTTGTGGCCTCACAGTTGCCGCCGGACTCGGCGGCGAGGTCCACGATCACGGCGCCGGGAGCCATCGTCCGCACGGTCTCGGTGGAGATCAGGCGTGGGGCGGCGCGGCCAGGGATCTGCGCGGTGGTGATGACCAAATCCATGCCCTTGAGATGGTCACGCAGGGCTTGTTGGATGGCCTCCTGCTGCTCCTTGCTCTGCTCCTTGGCGTAGCCACCCGCCGTCTCGCTATCCGCCGCGATGAGGTCCTGGGCCACCACGGTCGCGCCCAGCGAACGGATTTGCTCGGCGGCCGCGGCACGGATGTCGAATCCGGAGACCACGGCACCGAGGCGGCGCGCCGTGGCGATCGCCTGCAGGCCGGCGACGCCAGCGCCGAGGATGCAGCACTTGGACGGAGCGATGGTGCCCGCGGCCGTCGTGAGCATCGGCAGGAACTTGGTCAGTGCGCTCGCGCCGATCAGCACGGCCTTGTAGCCGGCGACGGTCGCCTGCGACGAGAGCACATCCATTGACTGTGCTCTCGTGATACGCGGGACCAGTTCCAGCGCAAAGGCCGTGACGCCGGCGGCATCGAGGGCCTTGATGGACTCGGCGCTTGTGGCCGGCGCGAGGAGGGAGACCAGATGGGCGCCGCGCCTGAGCTTGGTTGCCTCGTCTGGTGAGGGCTTCTGCACCTTGCAGATGAGGTCGGAGCCACCGAGCAAGGCGGAGCGATCGATGAGTTGCGCGCCGGCGGCGGTGTACGCCGCGTCCGTGAAGCCAGCAGAAAGGCCGGCACCAGGTTCGACCTGCACCGTGACGCCGGCCTTCACCAGTCGTGCCGCGCTCTCTGGAATGAGCGCGACGCGCAGTTCGCCGGGGACGGTTTCCTTCGGAACACCGAGGATCACGGGGAATGTCCGGGAGGGGTTGGGCAGGAAACTGCAGGTGTGCGGCGGGAGAAGCTACCGGGAGTTTTCCCTCTTTGCATGGACGAATCCCCTACGTCGAGGTCAGGCAGTGGGAGCGGCGTCTCTCGCTGCGAGAATCCCGCGTTGCACTCGTGAGGGCTGTGCGTCCTAGGTCTCGATGGCTTGGCCCGGCCAAGGCCGTGAGGGCCTGACGATTTTCGGCTGTTCCGCGATCTTCCTAAGTCGTTGTATACCAACACATCACAATGTGATGCGGGGTGTTGTGTGGTGGGCCGAGGCACCCAATACTTCGCCGCGTGACAGGTCAGTTCGTTGACGCTGTCAAGTTCGTGACCGGGTCGTTGACCGGTCGTCACTCGTTGGCAGTTCGCTTGTCAGTTCACCCCACTCTCAAAGGAGAGCACAGATGTCCCGTTCGTTCGTTCGTTCCCTCGCGGTTGGTGCGCTGCTGCTGGCGGCGCCCGCGATCGTCGAGGCCCAGGGTTGCACCGTGATTGCGCCTGCGACCAGCTGCTTCATCAACCGCAACGCCACGCTTACGATCCCGTCGCTGGCGTTCATCAACATCACGGCAGCCGGCGACATCGCGCTGTCGACGCCGGCGGACTGGGCGGCCTTCCTGACGGCTGGCACGCCGGTGACCACGGTCACGGCTGCTCCGTTGACGCTTCGTAGCAACACGACCTACGGCGTGGACATCGCCGCGGGCGCCATCGCCGGCGGCAGCCGTCCCTTGGGTGCGCACGGCTACAAGTTCCAGTCGGGCGCCTGCACGGCCGGTGGCTTCACGGCCTTCTCTGGCGCGACGCAGACGTTCATCGCGGCCGGCTCGGCGGCGACCAACGGCACCGGCGCCAACCTGTGCCTCGAGTCGACGTTCGACCCGAGTGACTTCGTGGGCAACCTCTCGGCGGGCTCGTACACCATCCCGCTGACGCTCACCATCACGGCCCCGTAAGGGTCCGCGACCTGCGACCCGTGACGGGACGGATTCGGGTGAACCTTGGCTTCCCCCTTCGCGCGCTGCTCTGGCTCGCGTTGGGGGCGGCCGGGTTCGCCGCCCCGATTCGGACGGTTCCTGCCCAGTTCACCGTCCTCCGGCTCGAGGAGCACATCGTCCTCGGCCGCGACTCGCTGACCCAAGTCATCCAGGTCCGGAGCGAGTCGGATACCCTCCAGCAGCTGCGGATCGAAGTGAAGGACTGGATCCGCGACTCCCTGGGCAACAACCTGTACGACTCCCTCGGCACGCAGCCGTCGAGCTGCGGTGGGCGCCTCGAGGTGTTTCCGCTGGCCCTGCAGCTGCCGCCGCGCAGCACGCAATACCTGCGCGTGAGCTACGCCCCGCGCGGTGCGGAAGATCCGGGCTGCTGGTCCATCATCCTGCTGGAAGCCGTGAAGCCGCCGAGCTTGGTGCAACGCGTCGAGGGCGCCGCGGTCACGCTGACGGTCTTGACGGGCGTCAAGCTGTACATCCATCGCGCCGGTGAGGTGTCGAACGGCGCCATCGACTACGCGGACGTCGAGGAGCGCTGGGAGATCGGCGCGGCAGGCGACTCCGCGTTGGTCCGCGAGCTCGTGGTACGCTTCTCCAATACGGGCACCTCGCACCTGCAGGTCCGGACCAAGCTCGAGCTGCGCACGGAGCGCGCCTCGCTCCTTCGGGAAATCGAGGGACCGGAGGCGTACATCACGCCGGGTGCGTTTCGCGACGTGATCGTGCGGCTGCCCGAACTGGCGACGGGCCGGTACGCTGCCATCGTTCTGCTCGACTACGGCGCCAGCGAGATTCTCGCGGCGCAAGTGGAGTTCAGCATCCCGTGAGGATTGCCCGCCGCTTCCTGGGGGCCTTCGGCCTGCTCGCGACGCTCGCATCGACGGGCGCCGGCGCGCAGGGGCTGACGTTTACGTCGATGAGCGTGGCTGGATTCCCGCTCACGGTGACCGGCACCACGCCAGACAACTTCGACAGCGGGTCTATCCTCTTCGGCAACACCTCGTTCACGGTCAACCTGATCCTGAACTTCTTTGGCAACTTCAATCCGCGGGTGACCACGGTGCAGGTGCGCTGCGGCGCGCCCTGCCCGGCGTCTGTGGCGCAGGTGCAGTGGCGCCGCGCGGACCTGTCGACGTGGAACTCGCTTTCCACGGCGTTTGTCACCATCGAGACGCGCACAGCATACTACAATGGCACCAACGACCCTTGGAGCCAGACGCTGCAGTGGCGCTACCTGTTGAACTGGGCGACCACGCCTCCTGTGGTCTCCCTGCAGTTTCCGATTGACTTCCAGCTCGTGGTGACGGCCCCATGAGCGCACGATTCCCGCGATCACTGGCACTGTTGGGCCTCCTCGTGGCGACGCAGCTAGCGGCCGCAACCGCTGGCGAGCCGGACGACCGGGTGCGCACCGCGCCGGTGTCTATCTCGGGCGTGCCGCGCGCCTTGGTGAGCGTGGCCATCGAGGTGCCCAGCGACCTGCAGTCGGCGGACTCGCTGACCTTCAGCGTCGACGTGAAGGGCGGAGCCGAGGTGCTCGGGCGCCGCGAGGGCGCGGTCGTGCGCCACCAGGGCACCGGCCTCTGGCGGCCGATCCTCTTGACCGTCCGCGTCCCCTCGAATGCCAAGACCGGCTTGATCGACGTGGCCGACGTGATCTTTGCGGACGGCAGCGGGCGCGAGGTCGTCGTCCCGCTGGTGCTGCGCGTGCCCACGGTGAGCGAACTCCGGGTCGACGCGCCGAAAGTGTACGGGAACCTGATGCCCGGTGACCGCCTCGACCTCCTGTACCGCGTCCACAACGAGGGCAACGCTCCCGAGGTCCTGCTCCTGGAGTCGCGCGTGCCGTCGGGGTGGCGGTCTCGGATCATCGATACGCTGACGGTGTCCGTCGACCCGTTCGCGTCGGCTGAGCTCCGCGTGACCGTGCGCGTGCCGATTGGCTCGAATCGCGGTGAGTACTACGCGGCGGCCAATCTCCTTCGGCCGGACAACGACTCGTTGCTGGCGCCGACGGCGGTGACGGCACTGCACGTCGACGCGCGCCACGAGGTGCAAGAAGGCTCGCTGACCCTGCGTCCGATGACGGTGCTCACCGCGAGTAGCGTGGGGTCGGGCCTGACGGTGGGAATGCGCGCCGAAGGCAATATAGCCGAGGGCGTGCACGTCCGGGCCCAACTTCTGCCGCCGCAGCGCCGCTCGGGGCTCGAGACGATCGCACTTGCCTCGGTCGGTGGCCTCGGGAATCCGTTCCAGGCGTCCGTGACGGCCGAGACGTGGAGCGCAGATGCCGGACTGGTGACGGCGGATCTCGCGCCGCTGACGGGCGTGCTGGCCATCGCCGAGGGTATGTCCGGGCAGGCCCGCCTCGGAGACCTGTCGATGCGCGCGTTCGCCGGCCGGTCCGGCCTGCGGGGCAGCGCCACCGGCTCGCACGTCGGCGCCGGCATGTGGATGCCGACGAACCTCGGTGACCTTGGCGTGACCGCCTCCATCCGTCGCGAAAGCTTTGGTGGCGGCTACGACCGCAGGCTGTCGGCGTTGGGCGTCGATCTTGGACGCACCCTGAACGACGGCACGCGCCTCAACTCCTCGCTGGCGCTTCGTGGTACCGCCGATGGGCTTGGGCTGGGCTACCGTCTCGAAGGAGCGCGCGACTACGGCTCGGGCAGGGTTCGCGCCTCATATGGGTACGCACCGGGTGGCAGCGCCGCCTTCGCGATCGGCACCCAGAACTTCGATGTGGAAGCGACGCACGAGTTCAGCGACAGGTGGCGGTCCACCGGCACGCTGCGCACGATGAAGGACGACGCACCGTCGGGGCTCCAAGTGCGCTCCTTCGTGCTCGGGCTGGGGCAGCTCTATCAGTGGCGACCTGCGACCTCGTTCACGTTCAACGGCAGCGTCTCCACGTTCGGGGGTCGCGCGCCGTCGGCGAGCGGGGGGTCTTTCGGGTCGTCCAACCTGCTGAGTTCCCTCGGCGCCGCGCAGCGCTGGCACGAGTGGACGCTGAACTCCTCACTGCAACTGGGCATCGTGGGCCGCAGCACCGAACTTTCCAGCGGTGCGACCAACGACGTGCGCGTGCTCCAGAAGGGCATCCAGCTGTCGGCCTCGCGGTCGTGGCTGCAGGTCGGCCAAGTGTCGTTCGGCGGCAGCCGCCTCGTGACCGGCGCCGGTGCCGGACAGCCGACGAACGTCACGTCCATCTTCGGTCGCTTCTCCAGCGCCACGCTGCTGGTCGGTAGCTTCCCGTTGCGCGGCACGGCGGAGATGCAACTGCTCAACGCAGAGTACACGCCGACGTTGGTGAGCTGGCGCGTCGGGGCGTCGACACCGCTGCCGATGGGCCTTGAGCTGGAGTCGAGCGTCGAGCGCAACCCGTTCTTCCTGGACCGCAATGGCAACGCCGGATGGGCGGTTGCGATGCGCGTCACCGCATCAGCGTCCGTGTTCACGCCGAAGCGCAGCGGCTATCAGGGCGTCGTCTTCGAGGATCACAATGGTAACGGGCAGCGCGATGCGGACGAGCCTGGGGTCGGCGGTGTGCGGGTCATCCACGGGGACCTCCGCATCTCGACCGACCGCGACGGCCGCTACACGCTTCCGCGCGGCGTGCGTGGTCGCGTTCGCGTGGACGTCGCGACGCTGCCCTCTGGCTGGTTGGTGCACCCCGGCGCCGCGGCGGGGGTGGACGAGCGCCTGGACGTGCCGTTGGTGGCGACTGGTGGCGTGACGCTGCGCCTCGTGGTGGATGCCGACGAGGACGGCCGCCGCCCGGAGGTCGACCTGTCGGAAGCCAGCGTGTGGCTGGTCGATCGCGATGGTCGCGAGTGGCTGGGGCGCGCCACCCCGAACGGCGAGTACCGGTTCGAGAACATCCCCGCCGGTCGCTACGGCGTCCAGGCGGATCTCTCGCGGCTGACCGAGCCGCTTCGCGTGGCAGAGGGCGAGTCGGCGCAGGTGGTGGCCGGAAGCACACGTGCTCACACCGTGCACCTCCGTGGTCGCGCGGTGCGCATCATCCAGCCGCCTAGCCGCGGCGGCACCGGTGGACGCGGCGGCACGCGCGGTAGTGGGCGGGGAGGCCATACCGGCAGCGGCGCGGAGAGCAGCCGGTGAGGGTGTCGCGACGTGGCGGGCCGACCCGCGGCGGACGGTCTCGTGGCTGGGGAAGGTCACTCAGGTTCGCGACCCTGGCCGCCGTGCTGCCGGCCGGCGCCTGTGGCCTGCTCACGGGCCCGCTCGACGGCGATGCCCACGATCTGAGGGGCGAGTGGGCCCTGAGCGGAGCGCAGTCGAGCCCATCCCTCCAAATCGTCGGAGAGATCAGCATCACCACGCAGCATCGTGGTGAGATATTCGGTACGGCGCAGTGGGAGGAGCGCGATGGTTTCGGGGGCGTGACCGTGGCCGGCGGGACGCTCGCCGGCATCGTCGCGACGGTGGAGGATGTGGACTTCGACGTGCAGATAGGAGGCAATCCGCGCCGGTTTATCGGCCGCATCGTGGCCGACACGATTGCGGGCACCTGGATCCAGGCGGTTGGGGGCCTGAGCGGGACGTTTCGCGCCGTCCGCGGAGCGACGCCGTGAGGCGGTTCGCGCCGCTCTGGCTGGGAGTTCTGGCGACGCTGCTCGCCGGCGGCGGACGGACCGCCGTCGCTCAGAGTTGCACGCTGAACTACATCAACGAGTGCATCGTGACCGGCGACGCCACTCGCTCGCTGTTCATCACCATTACCCGCAACGCGCGCCTCGTCGCCGCGACGGGCACGTTGCCGCTGCCGACGCCGTCGACGACCGAGCTCCAGACGACCTTTGGCGTCCCAGTGTCGGTGCCACTCACGGTGCGGGCGAACTCGGGCTGGAGTGTCTCGATTTCATCCACTGCCACGGTGTGGTCCGCCACGCCGGGGAGCGCGCGGCAGAACAAGCCGGTGGCGGACCTGCAGTGGGGCCTGTCGGCGGCTGGGGCCTTCACGGGCGTGACCACGGGGCTCGTCACCGTCCAGTCGGGGTCTGCCACGGGCGGGGCCTCGGTCCCGCTGCACCTTCGCGTGTCGTACAACTTTGCGCTCGACCGCGCCGGCAGCTACACGATCCCTGTCCGGATCACCCTGACCGCTCCCTGAGCCAACTGATCATCGCCTCCCCAAAGGCGGGGAGGTCCTTCGGGACTCGGCTGGACAGGATATTTGCGTCTTCGACGACGGCCTGATCAACCCATAGGGCTCCCGCGTTCCTGAGGTCGTCCCGAATGCCTACCGTCGACGTCATTCGACGGCCCTTCACGATGCCGGCTGATATGAGCACCCAGGGCCCGTGGCAGATGGTCGCCACGAGGCCTCCGGCAGAATGCACCGATCGCACAAGATTCAAGACCGTGTTATCGCGACGCAGCTTATCGGGTGCCCAACCGCCCGGCGCTAGGATTCCGGCCAAAGTGGCGGGATCCACTATGCCGACATCTAGTTCGACCGGGGCAGGGTATCCGTGCTTTCCCTTGAAGGTGACGCCTTCCGGTCCCAGGAGCGGCGCCGAGTATCCGGCTGCTTCAAGTCGCAGTTTCGGATACCAAACCTCGAGATCCTCATAATCAGGACCAACCAAAATACCGATTGTCTTGGTCATCTCGGCCTCGAATGTGGAACAACTCTCGCGAAGCGACAATGTTCCGATAAGACGCTTTAGTTGCGTGATGTAACTCGATTTCAGTAGCGCAGTTATGTAATGTCATCTAGATATTCTATCAATTGCATACGTGCGAATCTGTATGCATCGATCGCTGCATACTATCGTGCGCCACGTCTTTGCGCTCCAGAATATCACAAATTCGGATATCCACTTTCGGCGCGGCGTGCATGAATTACAAGGCGTGCCACGAGCCGAAGTCACCTAGGTATCGATCGAGGGTTGCTGGGGCAGAGTTCTTCAAAGCCAACTCCTCACCAGGGTTCGACCAGGCGCCAACACTCGACGACCTCCTCAGGAGTTCTCAGCACGACTGTCAACTCGGCGCAATGTCACCGGCTCGCTTCGCGGCCTGAAACGCCATGGCCCGAAGCCTCGCCACCCGGTTCCGCATCGGTGGGTGCGTAGCGAACAGGTCCCAGATTCGCCCCTCGCGATCATTTGAAAGCCGACCAGTTGGGTCGGCAATGCAGAGATGCGCAACGCCGCTCGAGATGGCCTTTGTCGGCGCGTGATGCTGCTCGATCTTGTCCAAGGCTGACGCCAACGCGGCTGGGTTCCGCGTGAACTGCGCCGCCATCGCGTCCGCCAGATACTCCCGCTTTCGGCTCACCCCCATCGCGAGCAGGCGAGTGACCAGTGGTGCCAGCAGCCAACTCAGGACCCAGACAGCCACAAGGAGCAGAATCAGCGGGTTGTTTCCGCCTCCGCCGTTGCCACGGCCGCGCCCTCTGCCGCCAATTCGGCCCCCGCGGAGAAACACGCGGCCGACGCCGTCGCGGATCAACAGAATGGCACCCGCGATCCCGGCCATCAGGGTCATCAGCCGGGTGTCTTCATTCTTGACATGCCCCATCTCGTGCGCCACAACTGCCTGCAGCTCATCGCGGTCCAGCACACCGAGCAAGCCTGCGGTGACCGCCAGGTGAGCTTCCAGCGGCCGCGTCCCGGTCACAAAGGCGTTGGGGTCCGGATCCGGCACCACGTAGACTTTGGGGCGAGGCAGCCCGGCCGCGATCGACATCTCCTCAACCACGTTCAGGAGCTGCTGCTCCTCAGGGGTCTTGGCCGCGTCGAGCGGTTGGGCCCCGGTGGTCCAGAGCACCTTCTTGGCTCCGTTGCGCAGGACGTCCCCGACCAGGAAGAGCGCGACCGCCCCCATCGCGAGGCCGAGCCACGGCACCCGATGCTGGTAGCCGCCGGTCGCGCCGGCTCCCTGCGTCGACAGCCAGAGAATCAGGTCGCCGCCCAGTCCGAGCCAGAGGAAGAACAGCAGGAACGCCCCAACCAGCACCCAGGACTTGCGGCGGTTGGAGGCCTGCTGCTCAAAGAGGTTGAGCGTGCGCGGCTCAGCCACGCGCCGCGGCCTCAGCTACGCTTGAACTCGACCTTGGGCACCGCCCGCTCGGCGGCGTCCTCGATCTCCCAGAGCTCGGCCGGCACGCACTTGGCAAAGCCCGCCACGAGGTTCGTGGGGAACTGCTGCTGCCGCGTGTTGTAGAGCGTGGCCGTGTCGTTGTAGAGCTGCCGCGCGAACGACACCTTGTTCTCGGTCGAGGCCAGTTCTTCCTGCAGCGACTTCATGTTCGCGGTCGCCTTGAGGTCAGGATAGGCCTCGACCACGGCGAGCAGCCGGCCGAGCGCGCCGGTGAGCTGGGCCTCGGCCGCTGCGGACGCTTGCACGTGCTGCGGATCGAGGCCGGCGGCGGCCTTGACGGCGGAGTTGCGCGCGCTGACGACGGCCTGCAGGGTGTCCTTCTCGAAGTCCATCGCGCCCTGAACGGCGCTGACGAGGTTCGGGATCAGGTCATGTCGGCGCTTCAACTGCACGTCGATCTGCTTGAGCGCGTTGGCGGTCTGGTTCCTGAGGGCGATGAGCCCGTTGTAGGCGATGACGCCCCATACGGCGATGACAGCAAGCGCAATCAACAGGAACACGTCGAGCTCCTGGAGAGAGGGGGTGCGCGGACACCAACGAAGCGGGGGGCGACACCGCGCGGTATCGCCCCCCGTAACCTACGCGCGCGCGCGCGTCAGGGTGTCAGTTCCCGGCCTTCTTCTTGGCCAGCGCGTCCTGCACCCAGGTGAGCGGAATCAGGAACAGCGGCGTGAGCAGAATGCCGAGCAGCATATTGATCCACGTCAGGCCAACGTAGTAGGCGCCCATGCCGAGGCCTGCGATGAGGGTGCCGAGGGGGCCGCCAAAGCTGTGTTCCACGTCTTCGCTCCGAGGGGTGCCGGGGTGAGGCGTTCGTCCGACGGATATCTTAGCCACGTGCCTAGCCAAAGTGAAGCGGTTTCGGCGGTGCAGGGCGCGCTCGCGGCGCTGCCCTCAGGCCGATGGCTGCTCGCCGTGTCCGGCGGTCGCGATTCAATGGTGCTGCTGGATGCGATGGCATCGGCGCGCGGCCACGAGGTCGCTGCGGTGGCGACGTTTGATCACGGCACGGGGCGCGCGGCGACGCGCGCGGCTTCGCTCGTGGAACGGCGCGGCCTCGAGCTGGAACTGCCCGTTGTGTCGGGCACCGTAGATGCGCCCGAACCGCCGGGCGAGGCCTCGTGGCGACACCTGCGCTGGCGCTTCCTGCGCGGATGGGCCGAGGAGCTCGACGCGACCATCCTCACGGCACACACGGCGGATGACCAGGTCGAGACCGTCGTGCAGCGCATCCTGCGTGGGGCGGGCGCACGCGGCTTGGCGGGAATGAACGCCGTCGTGGTGGCGCCGGGTCTTCCGACGGTGCTCCGTCCGCTGTTGGGCGTGGCGGGGACGGTGATCGCAGACTACGCGACGACGCGCAGTCTGCGCTACGTGACCGACCCGACGAATCGCGATCGCAAGTACCAGCGCAACCGTGTCCGGCACGACATCCTGCCGGCCCTCGAGCGCGCGGCGCCGGGCTTCGGCGCCTGGTGCGCCGACCTGTCGGTGCGCGCGGCGGCGTGGCGGACGGCGCTGGCCTCGCTGGTGGACTCCGGCATCGGACCGACGATCACGGGTGACGGCGCGCTTGTGCTGTGGGCGAGCCGCGTGCAGGCGCTCGGAGCCGACGAGTGGAGTGTGATCTGGCCGGAGTTGGCGGCGCGTGTGGGTGTCGTCATGGACCGCCGCGGCATCGCGCGGGCGAGCGCCTGGGCTCCCCGGTCGAAGCCAGGCGGGGAGGTCCAGCTTTCCCGCGGCGCCACGATTCGCCGTACCGCTCGCACGTTCGTAATTCGGGCATCGGCGACCCTCGCCAACTATATTGATGCACAGTGAGTACGACCGCCCCGAAGTCCGCCGACCCGCGCCTGCTAGGGCGCGCCATCAAGCGCATCGCCTTCGACGAGCAGGCGATCGCGCAGCGTGTCCGGGAACTGGGCGCTGAAATCACCGCTTCCTATCCAGACGGTGACCTGCTGGTGCTGGGTCTGCTGAAGGGCAGCTTCGTGTTCCTGGCGGACCTCGTGCGGGAGATTCGCCGTCCGCTGCACGTGGACTTTCTCGTGGCCTCGAGCTACGGCGCCGGGACGGTGTCGTCCGGCAATGTCCAGTTGGTGTACGACCCCGAGACCTCGCTGGAAGGGAAGCACATCCTGCTGGTCGAGGACATCGTGGATTCCGGTCGCACGCTGCAGAAGCTTGTCCAGATCCTTGGGGCGCGGAAGCCGCGGTCGATTGAGATCTGCGCCCTGCTGCACAAACACATCGCGGAGCACCTCTCGCATCCCGTGAAGTTCGTGGGATTCGACGCGCCGCACGAATTCCTTGTCGGCTACGGCCTGGACCACGCGGAAGACTTCCGCCACGTCCCGTTCGTGGCCAGCCTCGAGTAGGTAGCCATGGCCAACGCCCCGCAACAAAAGCCCGGTGGGTTCGGACGCGCCTCGCGCACCCTGTCGCTGTGGGTGCTCGCGATCCTCGTGCCGTTCGTGTTCTTCCAGATGACGGCCGGTCGCAACGAGCAGTCGCCGAAGATTGACTACTCGCTCTACGACCAGCAGCTCACGGCCGACAACATCGCCAAGGTGACGATCGTCGGCGGCCGCGAGGTGACGGGCGAGTTCAAGAACCGCGTCCTCATCGACGGCCGCGAGGCCAAGCGCTTCTCGACCAAGCTGCCGGTGGCCAACAGCGAGGCCGAAGTCGAGCGGCTGCGGGCCAAGAACGTGAGCATCGGCGCCGAGGATCCGCGCATCAGCATCGGCACGCTGCTGCTGCAGATGCTGCCCTGGATCATCATCATCGGCATCTGGGTCTTCCTGCTGCGGCAGATGCAGGCCGGCGGCAACAAGGCCTTCTCGTTCGGCAAGTCGAAGGCCAAGCTGCTCTCCGGCGACACGCCCAAGGTGACCTTCGCCGACGTGGCGGGCGCCGACGAGGCGAAGGTCGAGCTGCGCGAGATCATTGAGTTCCTGAAGGACCCTGCCAAGTTCACCAAGCTCGGTGGCCGCCTGCCCAAGGGCGCGCTGTTGGTCGGCCCGCCGGGCACGGGCAAGACGCTGCTCGCCAAGGCCGTGGCCGGCGAGGCGGGACGTCCGTTCTTCTCGATGTCGGGCTCCGACTTCGTGGAGATGTTTGTCGGCGTCGGTGCCAGCCGCGTGCGCGACCTCTTCGAGCAGGGCAAGACGAACGCGCCCTGCATCATCTTCATTGACGAGATCGACGCGGTCGGCCGCCACCGCGGCGCCGGCCTCGGTGGTGGGCACGACGAGCGCGAGCAGACGCTCAACCAGCTGCTCGTCGAGATGGACGGTTTCGAGTCCAATGACGGCGTCATCCTGATTGCCGCGACGAACCGCCCCGACGTGCTCGACCCGGCGCTGCTGCGTCCGGGCCGCTTTGACCGCCAGATCGTCGTGGACGCCCCCGACCTCAAGGGTCGCGAGGGCATCCTCAAGGTGCACATCCGCAACAAGCCGCTGGCCGAGGACGTGGACATCCATCGCCTCGCGCGTGGCACGCCGGGCATGGCCGGCGCGGATCTCGCGAACCTCGTGAACGAGGCGGCGTTGCTTGCCGCGCGTCGCAACCACGATCGCATCTACATGCTCGACTTCGAGGACGCGAAGGACCGCGTCATGCTCGGCGCCGAGCGCAAGTCGCTGGTGATGAAGGAGGAGGAGCGTCGCCTTACCGCGTATCACGAGGCGGGGCACGCCGTCTGCGCGATTCGCGTGAAGGGCAACGACCCGCTGCACAAGGTGACCATCGTGCCGCGTGGCCGTGCGTTGGGCCTCGCCTTCACGCTGCCCGAGGATGATCGCGTGTCGGTGACGCGCGAGCAGCTCGAGGCGCGCCTGGTGATGGCCTACGGTGGACGCACCGCCGAGGAGATCGTCTTTGGCCGCGACCGTGTGACCACGGGCGCGGCCAGCGACATCCAGCAGGCCACGGGTATCGCGCGGCGCTATGTGTCGCAGTGGGGCCTCTCGGATGCCATTGGGCCGATCCTCGTGGGCGACAACGAGCAGGAAGTCTTCCTGGGCCGCGAGCTCACCAGCCGCCGGCAGGTGTCCGAGCGTACGGCCCAGCAGGTGGACGACGAGGTCTCGCGCGTGATCAACGAGGCCTACAACCGCGCGATGGACACGCTGACGACCAACCGCGCGCTGCTCGACAGCATCGCGGCGGCGCTGCTTGAGCGCGAGACGCTTTCGCGAGAGGACATCGCGATCCTCGAGCGTGGTGAGGAACTCCCGCCGCGCATCGATCCGCCCACGGCCCTGCCGACGCCGCCGAAGGCCGCGGCGGACGCCGAGCCGCGGCGCGTGCCGCCGCCGCTCTTGGGCGGGCCCGAGCCATCGCCGGCCTGAGGCGGGTTCGTACGTGACCGTGGTGCGGCGACCGTGAATCCCACGGGCTTCCTGACGTTCGGCTGGCGCGACCTCCTCGAGGTCGCGCTTGTCGCATACATCCTCTACCGCGGCCTGCTGCTCATCAGCGGGACGCGCGCGCTGCAGATGCTGGCGGGCATCGTCGTGCTGGTGCTCGCCTACGCGGCCGCCTGGGTGCTGCGGCTCACCACGCTGACGTGGCTGCTCGGCCTGGCGTTCACTTACGGCGCGTTCGCCGCCATCGTGATCTTCCAGCCGGAACTGCGCGCGGCGCTGGCGAACCTCGGGCAGCGGCGGCTGGGGTTCCTGCTCAGGCGCGACGAGGAGGACACCGATGCCGCCGCCGTGCTCGCCGATACGGCGTTTCGCCTCTCGCGCCTCGGCCTCGGCGCCATCATCGCGATCGAGCGCGATGTGTCGTTGGCGCCGTTCGTGGGGAGCGGCACGGCGGTGTCGATGCAGGTGCACGCCGACCTGCTCGCGGCGGTGTTCGCGCGATCCTCGGCGCTGCACGACGGCGCCGTGGTCGTCCGCGCGGACCGTGTGATCGGGGCGGGCTGTATTCTGCCGCTGACCGCGACGCCGCTGGATCGCAGCTATGGCACGCGGCACCGGGCGGCGCTTGGGCTGTCCGAGGAGACGGATGCCGTCATCCTCGTCGTCAGTGAGGAGCGCGAGGAAGTGTCGGTGGCGTTGCGCGGCGAATTGCGCCGGATGGGCAGCGAGCGCGAGTTGCGCACATTCCTCGCGGCGCGCGAGGCGAACGCGACCGTCTGAGGGGCAGGGGTCCGCGACCTTGCGCGCTGGTGGGGCGTCGGCGGGCGTTGTGGTCTAATGTCCGACGTTCGCCCAACCATTTTGACTGCGCGCGTGTCTCACCGCGTGAACCCTCACCCTGCCTGACGATGACTCTCCGATCGCTCGCCGGCTGGCTCGGCGTCCTGCTCCTGACGGCCTGTGGAGGCGGCACTGCTGCGTCCCGAGCCCTTGTGACCGTATTCGACTCCACGCGTGCAGACACCGTCGTCGCGCGCACCGCTGGGGAAGTGCCGGCGGAACGCGTGCGGCAGTTGGTCGAGGAGCTGCGCATCGCACCGGAGGCCGACGATACGTCGCTGTTTGCCGACGTCTTCGAGTTCGACGTGACGCCGGATGGCCGCCTGCTGGTGTTCGACCAAGGGGGGCGCAGCGTGCTGGAGTTCGCGCCCGGCGGAGCGCTGACGCGCCGCATTGGACGCCAGGGCGCGGGGCCCGGCGAGTTCAATCGCAACGGCGGCATGGTGGCGCGCGCGGACGGGGGCTTCGTGCAGTGGGACGCTGGAAATGGGCGCGTCTCGTTCTTCTCGCCGTCCGGGAACTTCGATTCGAGTTGGGTGGTGCCGACCGGTTTCAGTACGTCGAATGGGTTGCGCAGCGATCGCAGTGGCTCCCTGTACCTGTACCGTCCGGTCACGCCGCCCCGCGAGGGGGAGATTCTCGGGCGGATGGGCTTGGTGCGCCTGCAGCCCGGTGGTGTGTGGGGCGACTCGTTGGTGCCGCCCGACCTTCCCTGGGAACGCGTGGTCTACGTGGCGCGCGTCGATGGCAACACCTCGTCGACTTCGCCCACCCACTCCCCGCGGTTCCAATGGCAGTGGCATCCCGACGGGCACTTCGTGTCGGTGAGCACTGCGCGCTATGTGCTCGAGGTTTCGCGCCCCGACCGTGCGCTGCGCATCGAGCGCGAGGCACCGGCCATCCCCGTGTCGGCCGATGAGCGGGCGTTTGAGGAAGAGCGTATCACCGCCTCGATGCGCCAGACTGAACCGGGCTGGGTCTTTCGCGGCCCACCGATTCCCGCCGAGAAGCCGCCCGTGGCCGCGCTCTTCGTGGCGCGCGATGGACGATACTGGGTGCGGGTCGCCACGGCCTCGGAGCTCATTCCGGAGGCAGAGCGCGACCCGGTGCGCCCGAACCGGCCGCCCCCGCGGCGCTACCGTGAGCAGCCCGAGTACGAGGTGTTCGACGCGGATGGGTCCTTCCGCGGTCGCGTGGCGCTGCCGATGGGCAGCACGTTCATCGAGGCCGATGGCGACCTGGTGTGGTTCATCGCCCGCGACGCGGACGGGCTGGCGGCCGTGGTCCGTGCCCGTGTGAATCCCGGACTGCGCTAGGCCACCTCGCGTGGAGCCGCGATTGCGTGGGCGCGAGGCTTTCGCGCCCGCGTAAGCTCCGGTAATTTCAACTGTTATGGGTTTTTCGGGTCTCGCCGAGCGCGTGGCAGAGGTGCGGCAGCGCATCGACGCCGCGCGCGCACGGGGGCAGGGGCAGTCGGTGCGCCTGATCGCCGTGACGAAGACGCACGGAGCCGAGGCGGTGCTCGCAGCCGAGGCGGCGGGAATTGCCGATGTCGGCGAGAACAAGGTGCAGGAAGCGGTGGGCAAGCAGGTTGCCCTCCGAGAGGCCGGCACGATGCCGTCGGGCATCCGCTGGCATCTCATCGGCCATCTGCAGACGAACAAGGTCAAGCAGCTCGATCGCTTCGACCTGCTGCACGCGCTGGATCGACCGCGCCTTGCGGACGCGGTGTCGGAACAGGCAATGCGCAGCGAGCGGGTGTTCGACGTGCTGATGCAGGTGAATGTCGTCGGCGAGGAATCAAAGGGTGGCTATGCGCTCGCGGATGTGCAGGCAGCAGCGACGCGCCTGCGGGAGCTGTCCGGCCTTCGGGTGCGGGGCGTGATGACGATGGCGCCGTTCGACGCGGACGAGCCGACGCTGCGACGGGTGTTTCGCGGCGCACGGGAAGCGCGCGAGCGGTTGCAGGATGCAGGCCTTCCCGCCGAGGAGCTCTCGATGGGAATGAGTGGGGACTACGAGATTGCCGTCGAGGAAGGGGCCACGTTGCTCCGCCTCGGCACCGTGCTGTTCGGCGCAAGGAGCTAAGCAAAATGGACGATCAGGGCGAAGACATGTTCCGCCTCTCGCCGGTGGATGTCCGCCGGTTTGAGTTTGGCACGTCGATGCGAGGCTATGACCGCCAGCGCGTGGACAACTTCCGCGATCAGGTGGCCGATGAGCTCGAGTCGTTGATCCACGAGAACGCGGACCTCGACGGCAAGAACCGCGCGCTGGCCGAGCAGCTCAAGCATTTTCGTGAACGCGACAAGGCCCTGAACGAGGCCCTGGTCAGCGCGCAGCTGCTGCGTGAGGAGATGAAGGGCCAGGCGGAGCGCGAAGCGGCGCTGATCATCCAGGAAGCCGAGGCGCAGGCCTCGCGCCTGCAGGAGCGCGCGCGCGGTGAGATCGCCGAGCTGCAGCGCGAGCTCAAGGAATTGGAACGCACGCGTCGCGCGTATCTCGCGCAGCTCAAGGCGCTGGCCGAGCGACACCTCGCCGAGGTCGCGGCGTTCGAGCAGGCTCCGTCACCGGGCGCCAGCGAGTCGCCGTGACCGTGGCTTCGATGGCGCTCGATCCCCAGGCGGTGCAGTCCGCGGTCGCGGCCATTCGGTCGCGATCGGCGCTCGTGCCCGAGGTGGCGGTGATCCTCGGGACGGGGCTTGGCGCGCTGGGCGAAGCCATCGAAGTCGAAGCGAGCATCCCCTACGGCGACATCCCGGGATTCCCGCTCTCCACCGTGGAATCGCACACCGGTCGCCTGCTGCTCGGTACGCTTGCCGGCCGCCGCGTGGTGGCGATGCAGGGACGTTTCCATCGCTACGAAGGCTACGCCCTGCAGCAGGTGACCTTCCCGGTGCGCGTCATGCGCGCACTGGGTGCGGAGGTGCTGGTGGTCTCAAACGCCTGCGGCGGCATCCGCGCCGACTGGGCGCCGGGCGACCTGATGTGCATCGCCGACCATATCAACCTGCTCGGCGACAATCCGCTGGTCGGCCCGCACCATCGGGAGTGGGGCGTCCGCTTTCCGGATATGAGCGCGCCCTATGACGCCGCGTTGCGCGCGACGGCTTCGGAGGTGGCGCGTGGCGCGGGCATCACGTTGCGCGAAGGCGTGTACGCTGCCGTGATGGGGCCGAACCTCGAGACGCGCGCCGAGTACGCGATGCTGCGTACGATGCGTGCGGACGTGGTCGGGATGAGCACCGTGCCCGAGGTGATCGTCGCCGTGCAGGCGGGCTTCCGCGTGCTGGGCATCTCGATCATCACCGACGCTTGTGTGCCGGAAACACTGGAGGCGGCTTCGCTGGAGAAGATCCTCGCGGTGGCGGCAGTCGCGGAACCCAAGCTGACTGCGCTGGTGCGCGGCGTGCTGGAGCGCCTGTGACCGCCACGGAGCCCACGATGCGCTACCGCCCCATCCCTGCCGATCTCGGCGCGGACGCGTTGGAGCGCGAGGTAATGGATCGCTGGACGCGTGACGGCGTGTTCGAGGCCGCGCAGGCCCAACGCGCCGATGCGCCGTCGTGGGTGTTCTTCGAGGGTCCGCCGACGGCGAACGGTCGGCCGGGCATCCACCACGTATTCTCGCGCACGCTCAAGGACCTCTTCTGCCGCCATCGCGCGATGAAGGGATTCCACGTGCCGAGGAAGGCAGGCTGGGACACGCACGGCCTGCCGGTCGAGATCGAGGTCGAGAAGTCGCTGGGAATCAGCGGCAAGCAGGACATCGAACGCGTGGGTGTGGCGGAGTTCAACCGGCTCTGCCGCGAGAGCGTGTGGAAGTACAAGGGTGACTGGGAGCAGCTCAGCGCCCGCATGGGCTACTGGCTCGACTACGACGATCCCTACGTCACCTACCACAATGCGTACGTGGAGAGCGTGTGGTGGGCGCTGAAGACGCTGCACACGAAGGGACTGCTCTACCAGGGGCACAAGATCCTGCCGTACTGCGCGCGCTGTGGCACGGCGCTGAGCTCGCACGAGCTCGCGCAGGGCTATCAGGATGTGGAGGATCCGTCGGTCTATGTGGCGATGGACCTGGAGGGTGAACGGGGAACGCTGAACGGTGAAGGGAGAACCGGCGCCGTGCGGCGGCGAATCATTGTGTGGACGACGACGCCGTGGACGCTGGTGTCGAACGTAGCGTTGGCCGTGCATCCGGAGCTGACCTACCTCGAGTTGCGCAAGAAGAACGTCAGCGACTGGACCATCATTCTCGCCGAGGGGCGCGCCGCGGGCGTGCTCGGCGCGGATTACCGTGACCGCTGGGAGACGGTGAACACCCTCAAGGGTTCGGACCTCGTCGGCTGGCGCTACAAGCGTCCGCTGGAGTGGGTCGAGTATCCCGAGGAGGGCGCGAACCAAGTCATCGTCGGCGAGGAGTTTGTCTCGGCGGACGATGGCTCGGGCGTGGTGCACATGGCGCCGGCCTTCGGCGCGGACGACTACGCGGCGGGGCAGCGGCACGGCCTGGCCTTCGTGAATCCGGTGGATGCGCGCGGACAGTTCCCGGCGACGATGCCGGTGGTCGGTGGCAAGTTCGTGAAGGATGCCGATCCGGTGATCGTCGAACAGATGGAGCGCGACGGCACGCTGTGGAAGGCGCAGCGTTTCGTGCACTCGTATCCGCACTGCTGGCGTTGCGGCACGCCGTTGCTCTACTACGCGCGCGGCAGCTGGTTCGTGCGCACGACGGCGTTCAAGGACCGCATGATGGCGCGCAATGCGGCGGTGAACTGGAATCCCGCGGAGATCGGGTCCGGGCGCTTCGGGGCGTGGCTGGAGAACAACATCGACTGGGCGATCTCGCGCGACCGCTATTGGGGCACGCCGCTGCCGGTGTGGGTGAACGACGCGGACCCGACGGAAGTGCAGGTGATTGGCTCGTTCGCCGAGTTGGCGGAGCAGGTGGGTCGTGCGTTGCCCGAGGACTTCGACCCGCACAAGCCGCACGTCGACCAGTACAGCTGGCCGGCGCCGAGCGGCACGGGCACGATGCGCCGCGTGAACGAGGTGATCGACACCTGGTTTGACTCGGGCTCGATGCCGTTCGCGCAGTGGGGCTACCCGCAGCAGCCGGGCAGTGCGGAGCAGGTGAAGCGCTACTATCCCGCGGATTTCATTGCTGAGGGCGTGGACCAGACGCGTGGCTGGTTCTACTCGCTGCTGGCGATCGCAACGGGTCTGGGCGACGCGTTGCCGAACAACCACGTGCGCGACGAAGCGGCTCCGGTCGCCGAGCCCGATGGGACGCGTGCGGCGCCGTATCGGGCGGTCGTCGTCAACGACCTGGTGCTCGACGCGCAGGGGCAGAAGATGTCGAAGTCGCGCGGCAACACGGTGGATCCGCACGCGGTGATGCAGCGGCACGGCGCCGACGCCGTGCGGTTGTTCCTGATGGCGGGTTCGCAGGTCTGGGTGCCGCGACGGTTCGACGAGGCGGTGATCCGCGAGACCGCGGGGCGTTTCCTCGTGACCTTGCGCAACGTGTACAGCGGCATCTTTGCGCAGTACGCGAACTTCGGCTGGAGCCCGAGTGATCGCGATCCGGCGGTCGCGGACCGTCCCGTGCTCGACCGCTGGGTGCTCGAGGAAGTCGCGGTGGTCGAGGCGAGCGTCGATGCGGCGCTCGAGCAGTTCGACGCCACCTCGGCGGCGCGCATCCTGATGGAGTTCGTCACCGAGGGCGTGGCGAACTGGTACGTGCGCCTGAGCCGCGCGCGCTTCTACGATGTGGCGTCGGACGACAATCGGGCTGCGTTTGCCACGCTGCATGCTGTGCTCGTGCGCGTGTCGCGCCTGCTGGCGCCCTTCTCGCCGTTCATCTCGGATTGGATGCATCACGAGCTCACCGGAACGTCGGTGCACCTCGCCGACTTCGGCTCGACGCCGTCGACCAAATCAGACGCTGAGTTGGCGGAACAGACTGCGCTGCGCAGCGCCATGTCCGCGGCGCGCACACTCGCCACGCTGGGCCGTTCGGCGCGCGAGTCCGCCGGCATCAAGGTGCGGCAGCCCTTGGGCACGCTGACCTGTGTGGCGCCCGACGTCGCCGCCGCGTGGCATGGCGTGATTGCGCCAATCGTCGCCGCCGAGCTCAACGTGAAGACGGTGAGCTTCGCCGACTCCGCGGCCGACTGGGTGCGCCTCGAGGGCAAGCCGAACTTCCCGGTCTTGGGCAAGATCCTCGGGGGTGCGATGAAGGCGGCCAAGCCGGTCGTCGAGGCGCTGTCGCAGGAGGACCTGCGCCGCATCGAGCAGGGTGATGCCGTGACGGTGGACGTGCCGGGCCACGGGGCGATCGCCCTCGATGCCGCGCGCGTGACCATCACGGCCAAGGCCGCGTCGTCGTTGGTTCTGCAGCAGGGCGACGGCCTCAGTGTCGCACTGGACCCGACGGTGACGCCGGAGCTGCGCGCGGAGGGTATGGCGCGCGAGGTGGTCAGCCGCGTGCAGCGGCTGCGGAAGGAATCGGGGCTGGCGGTGAGCGATCGGATCCGGCTCGCCGTGGTGGCCCCGCAGGAGGTGCAGGACGCGCTCACGCCGCACGCGGCGTGGATCGGCGCGGAAGTGCTTGCGGTCTCGGTTGCCGTGGTCGGCGCCGCGCCCGCGGGTGTGTGGGAAGCGCAGGCCGAGGTGGACCTCGACGGTCCGGCCGTGCGCGTGGCCCTTTCCAAGGAAGCCTGAGATGGCGGACAAGACCCCCGGTTCCGAGAAGAAGTTCAAGCCCTTCCCCAAGAAGCAGATCGCGTATTTCGAGAAGCGACTGCTCGAGGAGCGGCGGCGCGTGCTGAAGGAACTCGGGCATTACGACGAAACCTTCGGCAATACGCCCCAGGGCGCCGATGGCGATCTCTCGGCCTACTCATTCCATATGGCCGACCAGGGCACGGACGCGATGGAGCGCGAGAAGGCCTTCCTCTTCGCCTCCAAGGAAGGGCGCTTCCTGTGGCACGTGGACCAGGCGTTGCGCCGCCTGTATCGCACGCCTGAGGAGTTCGGGAAGTGCCACAACTGCGGTGGCGAGGTGGGCTTCGACCGCCTCGACGCGCTGCCGCACGCGCGATACTGCATCGACTGCAAGCAGCGTGAGGAAGATGGGAAGAAGTGATCCGGGCGGGCTCGCGCCGGCTCCCGTGCTCGGGATGGTCGGCGCGATCGTGCTCGCCGATGCCTTCACGAAGTTCGTGGCGGTCGATCGGCTAGCGCCGGCGCACGTCCCGCACTCGGTGTTTGGCGAGTGGTTTCAGTGGACGCTGGCCTACAATCGCGGCGCCGCGTTCGGCCTGCACCTGGGTCCGTGGTCGCGCTGGATCTTCATTGCGCTCACGATCGTCGCGCTCTGGGTGTTGTGGTCGCTGTACCGCAGCAGCGCGCCGACGGCTCGCGCCCGCGTGTTGGCGTTGGCGAGCATTGCGGGCGGCGCGATCGGTAATCTGGTGGATCGCCTGCGCTCGGGACGCGGCGTGGTGGACTTCATCGACATCGGCGTCGGGTCCTGGCGTTGGCCGACATTCAACGTGGCGGACATCGCGGTGAGCGTCGGGGCGCTGACCCTCGCCGTCGTGTTGTGGCGTGAGGACGTTGAGGCCGCCCAGGCCGAGGCCGCCGCTGGCGCTGCGAGTCTCGACGACGGCACCACGGCCGGCAGGCACGAGCCGACGCCGAGTCGCTGAGATGGGCGAGCCGCTGCCGCCGGGGCGGCACGCACTGACGGTGCCCGCGGGCAGTTCCGAGCGCCTTGACCTGCTCGTCGCGCAGTTGGGCGGACTCTCCCGCACACAGGCCGCGACGCTCATCGCCACGGGCAAGGTGCAGGTGGACGGCCGTGTGGAGCGCGCGAGCTTCCGGCCGGAGGCTGGCGCGCGCATCGACGTCGAGATCGTGCCGCCGCCGGGCCGGGAGATCGTGCCCGAGCAGATCCCGCTGCGTGTGGTGCACGAGGACGAGGACATCGTCGTCGTGGACAAGCCCGCGGGCATGGTGGTGCATCCGGCGCCGGGCAACTGGAGTGGCACGCTGGTGAACGCGCTGATGGGGCGCGGGCAGGGGCTCGCCGAGGGCGGCGGGCCGGAGCGGGCCGGCTTGGTGCATCGCCTGGACAAGGAGACCAGCGGCCTGCTCGTCGTGGCCAAGACCGACCGCGCGCACCGCGTGATGAGTCGCGCCATCGCCGCACGCACGGTGAAGCGCCGCTATGCCGTGCTGTCCTGGGGTCACCTCGACGCCGACCGCCTGACGGTGGACAAGCCAATCGCCCGCGACCCCAACGACCGGACGCGGATGGCGGTGCGGCCGGAAGGACGCAACGCCCGGACGGACTTCACTCGGCTCGCCCGCTTCGATGCCACGGACCTGCTGCGGGCCGACCTGCACACCGGTCGGACGCACCAGATTCGTGTGCACCTGGCGGCGGTGGGGCATCCGGTGGTGGGTGACGATACCTACGGCGGGGGTGGGGGGCGGCGACTCGTCGACCTGCCCCCGCGGCGGCATTTCCTTCACGCAGCCTGGCTCGTCTTTACCCACCCGGTGTCGGGTGCCGTGCTGGACCTGCGATGCCCGCTGCCCGAGGAGCTGCGACGCTCCTTGGCTCGGGCTGCCGAAGACCCGTCGTTGTTTGCCCACCCCGATGTGCTGGAGTACTTTGGCTTCTATAGAGCGACCGACTGATTTCGTGCTGTCTTCGGGACCCGAAGTGGACGCCGACCAAGGCCCGCGTGCGCTAGAGGTACGGGTGGGAGCGGAGACGCTCGCCATCCCGATGTCGCACGTGGTCGAGGTGGCGTCGCTGAAGCTGCTGACCCGCTTACCCGGTGCCCCGACGTGGTGTGCTGGACTGTTGAATCTGCGGGGACGCGTGTTGACGGTGGTGGACCTCGGCCTCCTGCGTGGGGCGGAGGGGACGGACGGACCGGTCGTGGTGGTGGAGGAGGCGGGCCGCCGCTTCGGGCTTCGGGTGTCGCGGGTGCTGGGTGTGCAGGCCTTGGCTGGGCAGGAAGCGGTGGACGTCGCGGCCCTCGGGTCCGACGTGCTCGACGATCATTGAGGCCGGCCACGCCGGCACCTACCCAAACGGCAGTGAGGGGGATTCGTGGCTCCGACGGTGCTCATCTGTGACGACGCGATCTTCATGCGGACGATGGTTGGCGACATCCTCACGCAGGCGGGCTTTGAGATTGTCGGGGAGGCGGAGACCGGCCGGCAGGCCGTCGAGAAGTACAAGGCCCTACGTCCCGACCTGGTCACGATGGACATCGTGATGCCCGACATGGGGGGCATCGATGCCGTGCGCGAGATTACCGCCTTCGACGCGGGCGCGAAGGTGCTGATGTGCAGCGCGATGGGGCAGCAGTCGCTGGTCGTCGAGGCCATCCAGGCCGGCGCCAAGGACTTCGTCGTGAAGCCGTTCCAGCCGAGCCGTGTGCTCGAGGCCGTGCAGCGCGTCCTCGGGTGATTGGGTCGCCCCCACCTCGCGCCGCCCGTGGACGCCGCCAAGTACGCCGAGCTGTTTCGCACCGAGAGCCGTGAGCAGCTCTCGGCGGTGAACCGCGCGCTGCTCCGTCTGGAGCAGGGCGAGACCTCGCGTGAGCCGGTGGACGCGATCTTCCGCGGCGTGCACACCATCAAGGGGATGAGCGCGACGATGGGCTACACGGCCGTCGCCGAGTTCGCGCACGAGCTGGAGTCGCTGCTCGACAAGGTGCGCACGGGCGCGCAGTCCGTGACCGCCGAGTTGATGGACGCGCTGTTCGCCGCGGTGGACGCGCTGGAGGCGGGGATCGATCGGCCGACCGCCGAGGCCGCGATGCCAGCCGGGATGCGCGAGTCGTTGGAGCGCCTGCACGATGTCGCCGGCGGCCGCTCGACGGCGGAGTTCCGCGTGCCGCGGGCGAGCGCGGCCGTGGAGATGCCTGCTGAAGCGGCGGACGAGGCGGCGCTGGGCGAGCCCGACGCCGATGTCACGCTGCTGCGCATCCAGCAGACCGCCGACAGTGCGCTGCCAGGCGTGCGTGCGTTCATGACGCTGCAGAAGCTGCGGGCGCTGGGCGCGGTGACCGGCGTCGAGCCCGCCGAGGCACGGCTGCAGGCCGCCACCACGCCGCAGGCATTCACGGTGCGCCTGCGCAGCACGGCGGGCCGGAGCGAACTGGAGGCCGCCGTACGTTCGGCCGGCGATGTGGCGTCGGTCGTGATCACGCTGCCGGCGTCGATGCGAGAGGCGGAGGCGGTCGGCGGCCATCCGATGCGTCGCGCCAGCGATGTCTTCGCTGCGGACGCGCTGGGGCCCGCCGAGCGCGGCGAGGCGCCGCGCGCGCGGCACGTGCGCATCGAGCTGTCGCGGCTGGACCGGTTGCTGGACTTGATCGGTGAGTTGGTGATTGTCCGCGGCCGGCTCGAGTCGATCGCCGACGGCCTGCGCGTGCAGGCGCTCGACGACACAATGCGCGAGGCCTCGCGGCTTGTCGGCGACCTGCAGGCGGAAATCATGACCAGCCGCCTGGTGCCGGTGGGGCAGGTGTTCGACCGCTTTCCGCGCCTCGTGCGCGACATCGCGCGGCAGCTGGGGAAGGACGTGGTGTTCGCGATCGAGGGCAAGGAGATCGAGATCGACCGTTCGGTGCTCGACGAGATCGGCGAGCCGGTCGTGCACTTGCTGCGCAACGCGATCGACCACGGCCTGGAGTCGCCGGAAGCGCGCGCCGCCGCGGGCAAGTCGCGCGCGGGCCGCCTCACGCTCGCGGCCCAACGCGAGCGGAACGCCGTGGTCATCACGGTGCAGGACGACGGGCGCGGCATCGACCGCGCCAAGGTGCTGGAGCGCGCGCGCGACGCCGGCATCGTGCCGCCAGAGACCACGGAGCTTGACGACGACGCGCTGTTGCGCTGCATCGCGCAGCCGGGCCTCTCCACCTCGGAGCACGTCAGTGAGGTGTCGGGGCGCGGGGTGGGTGTGGACGCCGTCTTGAGTCGCACGCGGGCGCTGGGTGGCGCGGTGAGCCTGACGTCGCTGCCCGGGCAGGGCACGACGCTCACGCTACGGCTCCCGGTCACGCTGGCCATCGTGCGGGCCGTGCTGGCCCGCGTCGGCAGCGAACGCTACGCGCTGCCGCTCACGCACGTGCGCGAGACGCTGGAGCGCAGGCCGTCGGCGGTGGCTCGTGAGGACGGCCGCGAGGTGCTCCGCCTTCGCGAGGAGTCGCTGCCCCTGCTGCACCTGCGGGAAATCGTCCGTTTGCCCGATGCGACAGCGCCGCAGGACGAGGAGATCGTGGTGATTGCCCGCGGTGAGCGTCGCGCGGGGTTGGTGGTGGACGAGTTGACCGGACAGGAGGACATCGTGGTCAAGCGCTTCGACGGCGCACGCGATGGCCTCGCCCTCTTCAGCGGCGCGACGATCCTCGCGGATGGCGTGCCCGCCCTCATCGTGGACGTCGGGAGCCTCCTATGAGCACGGACCAGCCAACGGACGATGTGCGCAACTTCTCGCGCGAGGCGCTGGATGCGCTGCGCGAGGTGGCGAACATCGGCGCCGGCCACGCCGCCACGGCGCTGAGCCAGATCACGGGCCAGCGCATCATGATCTCGGTGCCGCATATCACGGTCGCCGCGCTGGAGTCCGTCCCCAACCAGATCGCCGCGGGGGAGGACCCCGTCGCCGCCATCGCGATGCGCATCGACGGCGACCTCACGGGCGTCACGCTGCTCATCTTCCCGCAAGCCATCTCCCTGCGCATCGCCGGCCTGATGATGGGCAAGGAAGTGCAGGCGCTGGGCACCATCGAGGAGTCGGCGCTGAAGGAAGCCGGCAACATCCTCAGCGGTGCGTATCTCAATGCGCTGGCCGAGTTCCTGGAGATGCGCATCCTGAATTCCCCGCCGGCCTTGGCGGTGGACATGAGCGACGCGGTGCTCAACTCCACCTACCTCGAGGCCTCGCACGGCTCCGAGTACGTCTTCTGCGTGGAGAGCGAGTTCCAGTTGGCCAACGACACGATGCCGCTGCGGGGCTACTTCCTCCTGCTGCCGGACCCGCCGAGCCTGCGTCGCATGCTTGAGGTCATTCACGTCACGTGACCGCCCCGCACGCCGCCCACCCCGTGTCCGAGCGGGACCGCGAGGTCCTGCGCGGTTTTGCGCGTCGCATCGACCCCTCCGATGCCGGCGCGCACAACAACCTTGGCGTGCTCTACTACACGAAGGGGCTGTACGAGGAGGCAGTCGACGCCTTCACGAAGGCCCTGGAGCTGGACCCGAAGATGCAGGTCGCCCAGCGCAACCTCGAGGTGGCCTACTTCAACACCGGCTACTACGACCAGCGCGTGGCGCAGCTGCGCGAGCGGCTGCGCTTCCGCGCCGACGACCGCGAGGCGCGCTGGGAGCTGGGCCGTGCCTTCGCCCTGCTCGGACAGCCCGAGGATGCCATCCCGGAGTTCCAGGCGCTGCTGGCCATCCGCCCCGGCGATGTCGGCGCCATGATCCAGCTCGGTCTGGCGGAGAAGTCGTTGGGACGCCTCGGCACGGCGCTCAGCTGGTTCCGGACGGCGCTCTCGCGCGACCCGCAGAGCTCGCTGCTGCACTTCTACGTCGGCGAGGTGCTCTACAACCAGGGCGCCTTCGACGAGGCGCTCACGGCGCTGCAGCGGGCCATCCAGCTCAACCCGGACCATCCGGACGCGCACTTCCTGCTCTCCTTCGTACTCGGCGACATGGGCCGGCACGACGAGGCGCAGGCCGCGTCCAAGCGTGCCGTGCAGCTGAATCCGGCCCTCTCACGGGCGCAGGCCAACCTGTCGCTCGACGAGTACGACCCCAAGCGCTATGAGCAGTTGGTGCCGGGACGCCAGGCGCGGAAGTCGCAGCAGCAGATGCGCATTGCCGAGGGCGAGTCACTGGCGCACTTCACGCTCGCGCACGCGTTCCGGCAGCAGGGCCTGGCCACCGAGGCGATGCGCGAGTACGAGTTGGCGCTGCAGGGCGGCGAGGATCGCGCGTTGGTGCTGCAGGCGATGGCCGAACTGCACCTGTTGCAGAAGGCGCCCGAGCGCGCCCTGCCACTCTACGACGAGCTGCTGCGTGGCTCGCCCGATTCGCCGAAGCTCTGGAACGAGCGGGGCGTGGCCCTGCACCAGCAGGGTGACTACCGCGGGGCCGCCGAGTGCTACGTGCGGGCGCTCGAGTCCGACGCGAACTACGCCATCGCGCGCAACAACCTCGCGGTGTCGTACTTCCACGCGGGCGCGCCGGACGACGCCATCGACACCTTCCGCGACGCGTTGAGCTCGTCGCCCACGTTCACGAAGGCGCGGCTCAACCTCGCGCTGTTGCTGATCCGGAACAAGCGCTACCAGCTGGCGCTCGAGGCATATCGCCAGGTGTTGGAGCACGAGCCCGAGGCACCGGTGGCCTGGAACGGCATCGGCCTCGTGCTCGCCGAGCTGCGGCGCTTCGAGGAGGCGCGCACGGCCTACGCACGCGCCATCCAGGCGGACCCCGAGTTCGCCGAGGCACACTACAACCTGAGCTTCACGCTCTCAAATCTCGGTGACTACGCAGGCGCGCTGCGCGAGACAAAGCGCGCGCTGGAGATCGACCCGTACTACGTGCCGCAGTCGTTCCGCCTGGCGATCGACCTCGAGTATGAGGAGGCCAACCTGTTCGTCGTGCCCGACTTGGGCGGCGAACAGCGCGTCAGCCAGGGCGTGGACACCTTCGCATTTGATCGCGGGCTGCTGGACTCGATCTTCCAGCAGTTGGAGAGTCCTAGCGTCACGATCGTCGAGCCGGCGACGGGCAGCGATCCCTACGCGCTGGCCGAGGACTATCTCACGAAGGGCCTCGTGGATCGCGCGATGGCGGAAATCCGTCGCGTGGCTGGCCGGGGGGGAGACCCGGTGCGCGGCGAGGTGCTGCTGGGTGAGTGCTTCGGCCGGCAGGGCGCCTGGGGCGAGGCCCTCGAACGCTTCGAGGAGGCGCGGCGGCAGCAGGAGCGCAACCCGGAAGCTCTGCGCGGCGAGACGCAGGCGCTGTTGATGCTCGGCCGCGGTAGCGATGCCGCGGTGCCGGCGGCGTTGCTGCACGAGGTCTTGCCCGACGACGTCGATGCCTTGTTGTTGGTCTCGACGGCGCGTTTCGAGAGTGGGGATCCGGAAGGCGCACTGGAGGTCCTCGACGAGGCACGGCGTGCGGATCCGGGCCGGGCGGAAGTCCCGCGGGGCATTGGCAACGTCACGCGCGCGCTGGGGAACCTGGATGCAGCGATCGCGGCGTATCGACACGCACTCACGCTCGACGCCGATTTTGCGGCCGTGCGGTTCGACCTGGCGCAGCTGCTGGCGCAGCGCGGCGACTACGATGAGGCGGAGCGCGAGTTGATGCTGGCGCTCGACGTGGTGCCGACCTATGCCGATGCGATCCTGGCGCTGGTGGGGCTGCACAAGGTGCGCGGGCGCATCCAGGACGCGTTGGCGCTGCTGATTGAGTTCCTCGAGCGCGACCCGTACAGCTTTGATGGCCTGGTCGCGCTGGGCGAGCTGTTGCTCGAACTCGACCGCTTTGACGACGCTGGTTTCGCCTTCCAGCGCGTGCTGCGCTACGACCCCGAACACGTTGGGGCGGTGTTCCACCAGGGCCAGCTGCTGGTACGGCAGGGCCGCTACCGCGAGGCGGTGGCCTGCTATCGCCGCGTGGCGGAACTTGACCCGAACGGCGAGTTCTCGCGGCGCGCGTTCCGTGAGGCGCGGGCCGTGCAGCAGCGCCTCGATGGCGTGGACGAGGAGGGCTGATGGCGATCGAAGGCCCACTTCGCGAGCTCGGCATCCACGATGTCTTCCAGCTGCTGGACCTCAGCCGGAAGACGGGCACGCTCACCGTGCAGTCCGCGCTGCGCGACAACGAGGGCGTGGTGCACTTCGAGAACGGCAAGGTGATCTCGGCGTCCATCCGCTCGAACCCGCACCGCATCGGCGACCTGCTCGTGCGTTCGGGGCGACTCACCGACGACGACCTGGCGCGCGTGCGCGAGGCGCAGGCGGCGGGCGACCGCCGACGCTTCGGTGAGATCCTCGTCGGCATGGGGATGGTGACGGCGCGCGAGATGGAGCGGCAGATGCGCCTGCAGATCGAGGCCGTGGTCTTCGAGCTGATGGCCTGGTCCGAAGGCAGTTTCCGTTTCGACGAGGGTTTGAGCGAAGCGGTGCTGCGTGAGGCGTCGGTGCCGATCGGCACGGAGACGCTGCTGATGGAAGGCGCGCGACGCATCGACGAGTGGTCGCGGATCGCCGACCGCGTGCCCAATCTCGGCGTGATCCCCGATCTCGCGCCGGGGGACATGGACCACCCGGCGCTGCTCGACCTCCTGCCGCACGAGTGGCGGGTACTCGCCAGCATCGACGGCGACACCGACCTGCGGAGCATCGCGGCCACGGTCTCGATGAGTGAGTTCGACGTGGCGCGCATCGTGTACGGGCTGGTGAGCACCGGCGTGGTGCTGCTGCGGCAGCCGAAGCGCGAAAGCCAGGCGCTGCCGCTGCCCCAGGAACGGCGTGAACCTTCGGTCACACCGCGCGGCGTGATGCCCTCGGCGCTGCTGCGCGGGGCGGAGGCGTTCCGTCGAGGCGCGTTGGCGGATGGCATTGCGTTCTGGAGCGCCTTCGTCGAGGCCGCACCGACGTATCCGGGCGTGCCGGCGCTGCGCGAAGGCATCGTGGCGGCGACCAAGCTGTTGGAGACGCTGGACCGCGAGGTGCCTCGTGAGCGCTGAGCATATTCGACGGATGAGCGAGGAACTGGCACAGGATCCCTCCAGCCTGGTGTTCCTTCCGCTGGCGGAGGCGTTGTTGGCGCGCGGGGAACTAGCGAATGCCGCGCGCGTGGCGCGCCGCGGGGCCGACCGGCACCCGCAGCGCCCCGATGCGCACGACGTGTTGGCGCGCGTCGCACTGCAGCAGGGCGATCCGGCCGCGGCGGAGCGGGCCTGGCGGTCGGCGCTGCGGTTGGCGCCGCAGTTCGGGCCGGCGCACCGCGGGCTCGGATTCCTCTGCTACGAGCAGGAGCGCTGGTACGAAGCGGAGGAACACCTGGCCGCCGCTCGCGTCGCCACGCCGGGCGACCCCGCCATCGAGCGCGCCTGGGAGGCACTCCAGGTGGCGTGGACGGAAGCCACCTCGGCGCCGGATCCCGGGCCGCCGCCGGCGCGCGCCTCACAACCGTCGGCGCCGGTGCCGGTCCCACCGCCGGAGCCGGAGCCCCGCGACCCCTACGCTCCCTCCCCACGACGCTCGCTCGAGGCGGCCGCCCAACTCTTCGTGGACAGCCTTGACGGCACCCCCCAGGTCGCACTGCTGCTCGATGCCGACGGGCTCGTGAACGCCGGCCACTATGTGACCCGCAGTGGGGAGGACCTCGGATCGGTCATCGGCGCGCACCTCTCCGGGGTGAGCGACGAAGCCACGCGCGCGATGCGGCATTTCGGATTGGGGCGGTGGACCCGCATTCTGCTCGAAAGCGAGGCAGCCACCGTGGTCATGGCGCCGACCGGCGACGGCGTCACGCTGGTGGCTGCGCCGCGCGACCTCCCGCTCGGCTTCGTGCGGCGTACGCTCGAACAGTGTGCCACGGTTGCGCGCCGTTGGCTGGAGGGCGCGTGAGCGGCTACGCGCCGATGATTGCCACCCTCACGCGCCACCGCGGCGTGACGGCCTGCCTGCTCGTCATGGAGGGCGATGGCATCCTCGTGGATGGCACCGCGCAGATCGGCGTCGACACGTCGGCCTTCGCCGCGCTCACGGCGTCGCTGTATCGCAAGGCGGCCAAGGCGGTGGAGGCGGCAGGCTTTGGGTCCGTCGGCTTCTGCGAGCTCGAGGCCGAGCAGGGTCGCGTGCTCGCTGCGGGGCACAACGGCTTGGTCTTGGTGGTCGTCGCGCAGAGCCGAGTGAACGTCGGACTGCTGCGCGTGGACCTGCTGAAGGCGGCGGGCACGCTGTGATTCGGCATTCGATTTCCACAGGCTGGGGCGATGCCCCGCTCAAGCGCTTCGTCGACGACGCGCGTCTGCAGCTGGCCGTGCTGATGCACACCAGCGGCCAGGTGCTCGCGCAGGTGGGTTTCCAGAAACGCCTCGACGTGCAGACGGCCTGTGCGCTCTCCGCCGCCATCAACGCCTCCGCCGTTCACCTCGGCGGAATGGTCGACGGATCGCCGTTCCGCGGGCTGCACTACGCCGGTGTCGAGCGTCAGATTTACCTCGGGCAGGTACCGGCCCGGGGCAGCACGCTGCTGGTGCTCGCCGTGTTCGACAGCGAGAGCTCGCTGGGCATCGTGCAACTGTACCTCAAGGAGTTCCTGGCCAGCGTCGCGGCAACCGCGCCCGCGCAGGAAGATGCCAAGCCGGCGCTGGCCGAGGACTTCGAGCGGGACTTGAATCGCAACCTTGCCCAGTTGTTCGGGAAGGCCTGACCCATGACCGTCTGCGACCGCGGGGACCTGCTGTGAGTTTGGTCAACTACGCCACGCGTGAGATCACGTGCAAGATCGTCTACTACGGGCCGGGCCGGTCCGGGAAGACGACGAACCTGCACTACATCCACGGGCAGGTGCCGAACGACCGCAAGGGCCAGATGGTGTCGCTGGCGACGCAGACGGACCGCACGCTGTTCTTCGACTTCCTGCCGATCGACCTCGGGACCATTTCCGGATTTACGACGCGTTTCCAGCTCTACACGGTGCCCGGTCAGGTCTACTACCAGACCACGCGCAAGCTGGTGCTGCAAGGCGCCGACGGCGTGGTGTTCGTGGCCGACTCGCAGGCGCGGCAGCTGGCCGAGAACATCGAGAGCTTCCAGGACCTGCACGCGAACCTCGCGGAGCAGGGCGTGGACCTGCGCACGATGCCGATGGTGATCCAGTACAACAAGCGCGACCTGCCCGAGGAGTTGATCATGGGCATCCCCGAGTTGGAGGATGCGATCAACTTCCGCGGCGTGCCGTCGTTCGGGGCCGATGCGTTGCACGGCCCGGGCGTGTTCGAGACGTTGCGCGGCATCTCCGAGCAGGTCCTGCGGAAGCTCAGCGGGCGCGAGGAGGGCTGATGCGTCTCGATCCGCGCTACACGTTCGAGCGGTTGGTGGTCGGGGCGGGGAACCGCCTCGCCGCGGCCGCCGTGCGTGCGGTGGCGGAGGCGCCGGGCACCACGTACAACCCGCTGTTCATCTACGGCGGCTCGGGGCTTGGCAAGACGCACCTCATCACCGCAGCGGCGCACCTGCTGCGCCAGTTGCAGCCGGGCGCGGAGATCCTCGCGCTCACGATGGACGAGTTCTCGGAGCAGTTCCACGCGGCCGTCGGTGCGGGCGAGACCTCGGCCTTCGGGCACCGGCTGGGGAACGTGGACCTGCTGCTGCTCGATGACCTGCAGTTCCTCACCGGGCGCCGCGAGATGCAGGCCGAGCTGCTGCGCCTGTTCACGGTGATGCAGGACGCCGATCGCCAGATCCTCTGCGCCAGCGATCGTCCGCCGTCGGACATCACGGATGTCGACGAGCGCCTGATCTCTCGGCTGTCGGGCGGACTGGTCGTGGACGTCGGCCTGCCCGAGTACGAGGCGCGGGTGGCGATCCTGCGCTCGGCGGTCGTCGAGCGGCAGCTGAGCGTGCCCGATGTGGCGATCGAGGCGCTGGCCAAGCGCGGCGTCGCCAGCGTGCGCGAACTGCACGGCCTGCTCAACCAGTGGGTCGCCCAGGAGACGATGGGCGGGCGACCCCGGCGTCCGACGCTGACGCCGCGTCCGGGCTCCATCGACGCGCTGCGCCCCACCGGCGAGTTCCTGAGTTTCCTCACGGATGTCGCGGCGGTGGTGCAGGAGCAAGTCGAGTCCTGGCAGGTGCGGCTGCGCGAGGTGGTCGCGTACTGGAAGGGCGAGGGCTATCGCACGGCGGTGCTCGAGCGCGCACTCGCCCTGCCGAAGGAGCCGGACGTTGCGGGCCTGATCAAGACTTACGTGGCGGCGGTGGAGCACCTGCGTGCGCTGGAAGCCGAGGCCACCGAGGTCGACCGCGCGCTGGGCGGACACGAAGTCTTCCGCGATCCGGAGCGATTGGCGGAGGCGGAGGAGCTGGTGGAGAAGGCACTGGCCGGCGACATGCCGCCCAGCGGCCCGAACCCGGCCCTCGTGCGCGACGCCTTTGACGCGGGTGCGTCGAACCAACTCGCGCTGCACGCGGCGGACGGCGTCATCGAGTCGCCGGCCACGCGCTATAACCCGCTGCTGCTCACGGGGCCCAGCGGTGTGGGCAAGACCCATCTCGTGCACGGCATCGCGAATGCGCTGCAGCAGCTGCACGGCACGAACGTGGCCTGCGTGCACGCACAGGCCCTGGTAGACGAGTTGATCGCGGCCATCCAGCAGGGCAGCGTGGAGCGCTGGCGCGCTCGCTACCGGAATGTCGGCGCGCTCTGCGTCGATGACGTGCAGTTCCTTGCCGGCAAGGAGCGCACGCAGGACGAGTTCTTCTTCGTCTTCAACGCGTTGATTGAGGACGGCAAGCAGATCGTCCTCTCCAGCGACCGGCCGCCGGCGGAGATTGCGGACCTCGCCGCGCGGCTGCGCTCGCGCTTCGAAGGCGGACTCATCGCGCCGATCGAGGCGCCGGACCGGCCGCTGCGCGACAAGCTGGGCACGCGGTTCCTCGCGGCGCTGGGGCGCCCCGCCTCGCCGGAGTTGCTCGATGCCATCTGCGCGCCGGAACTGCGCAGTGTGCGCGAGTTGATCGGCATCGTGAACCGGCTGCACGCGGCCGCCGAGTCGGCGGGTGTGGCCCTCGACGCGGAGTTCGCACGCCGCGAGCTCGGCCTCGCCGCCGCCGATGTCGCCGCGGCGGCGCCCGCGGGCGCGGCGGCACAGGCCGACGACCGCACCTTCCTCGACCGCGAGAAGGCCGTGTGGGAGTGGGCCGACCTCGCCGGCCGCGTCGTCGAGGAGCTGCGCTAAGTGGCCATCAAGGGCTCCCTCAAGGAAGCGTCCCTGCCGGACGTGCTGCAGCTGCTCTCGATGGGAAAGAAGAGCGGCTGCCTGTCGGTGACACACCGCAGCAACTTCGGTTCGATCTACTTCGACAAGGGGCGCATCTCCTACGCGTCCATCGTGAACCGCCGCGACCGGCTGGGCGACATCCTCGTGAAGAGCGCTGTCCTCTCGCAGGAGAAGCTGGACGAGGCCATCGAGTTGCAGGGGAAGGCGCGCGGCAAGCGACTGGGCGAGATCCTCGTGGACGCGGGCATGCTCACGCGCGATCAGCTCAACGCGCAGATGCGCGTGCAGATCGAGGAGGCGGTCTACTTCCTTTTCACCTGGGCGGAAGGGACCTTCAACTTCGAGTCCGATATCGCGCCCGAGGAGCAGGACTTCCTCGTCGCCATCAATCCCGAGTCGCTGCTGCTCGAGGGCGCGCGCCGGGTGGACGAGTGGAGCCTGATCGAGAAGAAGATCCCCTCCTTCGACATCGTGTTCGAGTTGGACCGTCGCAAGCTGGCCGAGAGCGCGCCGCAGCTCACGCAGGAACAGCAGGCGCTGCTGCCCTTGATTGACGGCCGCCGCGATGTGGCCGCGCTGGTGGACGAGTCCGGACAGGTGGAGTTCGAGGTGGGCAAGGCGCTGTTCGGCTTGGCGACGGCGGGCTACCTGCACCGCGTCGGTCGCTCGAAGGCGCCCGAGGATGTTGCCGCCGATGTGCGCGTCGAGGAGCACCGCAATCTTGGCATCGCCTTCTTCCGCGCCGGCATGCTGGACGAGGCCGTGCGCGAGTTCCGCCGGGTCACGGAGCTTCGGCCCGACGATGTGGGGGCGCGCTTCCAGTTGGGATTGGCACACCTGCGACTGGGCAAGTGGCACGAGGCGCTGACGCACCTCGAGGTCGCCTCACGCCAGCGGATGGCGCGGCCGGCCGTCTGGGTGAACATGGCCATCGCGCTGGAACGGCTGGGCCGCGATGCGGAAGCGCAGTCGGCGTTGCTCGGCGCGCTGGACCGTGGCGGACAGGACGAGCCGCGCGTGCACCTCTCACTGGGTACGCTGGCACTGCGCAGCGGGGACTTCGCGGCCGCCGAGGCGCACTTCCAGCGGGCGCGTCCCCTGTATGGCAGTGGCGGGCCGTCGGCCGTGTGGTTCCACGATGCCGCCCTGGCCTCGGCGCTTGCCGGCGAGTTGGAACGCACTGTGGCCCTGTTGGAAGAGGGCACGGCGGCGCACCCGCGTGCGGCCGTGCTGCACAACAACCTGGCCGTCGCGCTGGAGTCGCTGGGGCGTGCCGACGCGGCGGAGCGGGCGCTGCAGCGCGGATTGCAGGAAGATCCGGGACTCGCGCAGTTGCATCGCAACCTTGGTGACCTCCGGCTCGCGGCGGGTGACGGGCCGGCGGCGCTCGAGGCGTACCAACTGGCCGTGCGCCACCAGGAATCCCTGGGGCCGGAGGTGTGGTCGCGCATCGGTGTGCTGCGCGAGCGGCAGGGCGACAAGGAAGGCGCGCTGGCGGCCTTTGACCACGCGCTGGCGCTGGACCCCTCGCATGCGGAGGCCCGCGCGCGCCAGACGGCCCTGCGGCCTGGGTGATGACGGGCCCTGACGACGAGCTGGCAGCCTTTCGTGCGCTGCTCGGCGAGATCGAGCGCAGCGCCGGTCTGGCCTGCACCAACTACAAGGATGGCTGCCTGCGGCGCCGCATTGCGGTGCGGATGCGCGCGTCGGGCTCGGCAGACTTCACGGCCTACACCGCGTTGCTGCGCCGCGAGCCGGCCGAGTTGGAGCGCTTGGTGGCGACGCTCACGATCAATGTCACGCGGCTCTACCGCGACGCCCCGGTGTGGGACCTGCTGGCGGAGCGCGTGCTGCCGGCGATGTGGGCGATGGAGCGCGCCGCGCTGACGGTGTGGAGCGCCGGCTGCGCCAGCGGCGAGGAGGCCTACACGCTGGCAGCCCTGCTACATCGGCACGCGGAGCGCGTGGGCGCGGCGGATCGCCTCCGCGGGGCGGCGGTCATCGGCACCGACATCGACGCGGACTCGCTGCGCGCTGCCGCGGCAGGGCGCTTCGTGCCGGAGGCGTTGGTCGAGGTTCCCGTGGCGTTGCGCAACCGATACTTCGGCGCGGAGCCGCCGCACGCGGCGACGGCGGAGCTGCGGTCCTTGGTACGCTTCGAGCGTCGCGACCTGCTGCTCGAGACGCCGCCGGCGCGCGCGATGCAGTTGATCACCTGCCGCAACGTGCTGATCTACGTGGAGCGGCAGGCACAGGAGCCCGTGCTGCAGCGCTTCCACGACGCCTTGGTGCCCGGGGGCTTCCTGGTCCTTGGCAAGGTCGAGACCATGCTCGGCCCCGCACGCGCGTTGTTCGAGGTGGTGGATCAGCGGCAGCGCATCTTCAGAAAGCGGGCGGCCGCGTGAGCGACCAACACGTCCGCATCGCGCAGCTGGCGGTGGCCAAGGGGACGGGGCGACTGATCGCGGTCGGCCTGGGGTCCTGCGTGGCGGTGATTCTCTACGATCGTGCGCGGCGCGTGGGCGGGCTCGCGCACGTGCTCCTGCCCGCGGGTGCGGCGCGCGATGAGTCTTCACCTGCGCGCGTCGCCCCGTTGGCGGTCCCGGCGCTGATCGCGCGCATGCAGGGCTTGGGCGCCCGTGCGCCGTTCGAGGCGCGCCTCGTGGGTGGGGCGGCGCTTTTCGGAACCATGCTCGTGGGAGCCGACGGGTCGATGGGTGACCGCAACGTGGCCGCCGTTCGCGCGGCGTTGTCCGTGGCCGGCGTTTCGGTGCAGGCCAGCGATGTCGGCGGAAGCAGCGGGCGAAGCGTCACCCTCGACGTGGCCAGCGGAAGCGTGATGGTGCGCGGTGTGCGAGGAGGCGAGCGTGTCCTCTGACCCGCTGCGCGTCCTGGTGGTGGACGACGTGGCCTTGGAGCGCGTGGCCGTACGCGGCTTGGTGGAGGGCTTCAAGGGATTTGCCGTCGTCGGCGAGGCCGTCGATGGCCTTGATGCCGCGCGCCTGGTGCACGAGCTGGCGCCAGACCTCGTGACGCTCGATGTGGAGATGCCTGGCGTGGATGGCCTGCAGGCACTGGGCTACATCATGAGCGAGGCGCCGCGTCCGGTGGTGATGCTCAGTGGTGCGACGACGCGTGGCGGGGAGGACCTCACGATCCGGGCGTTGGAGCTTGGCGCGGTGGACTTCGTGCGCAAGCCGCGCCCGGAGGACGCGCACGGCTGGCGCGACGTGGGCCCGCGCCTCGAGGATGCGCTGCGTGCGGCCGTGGGTGCGAACCTCGGCCTGCCGATGCTGGCCCGCGAGGTCTCGCGGCCCGTGCGGCCGCGCCGCGCGCCGCAGCCAGCGGATCGCGTGGTCGCGATTGCCGCCTCGACCGGGGGCCCCCGAGCGCTTGCCGAGGTCGTGCCGGCACTGCGCGACGACTGTGGCGCCGCAGTGCTCGTGGTGCAGCACATGCCGCGCGGGTTCACGGCCGGCTTGGCGCGGCGGCTGCACGCGCGGTCCTCGCTGGACGTGCGCGAGGCGCAGGATGGCGAGCCGTTGTTGGCAGGTCACGCCTACGTCGCGCCCGGCGGCCGGCATCTACGTCTCGTGACGGACGATGCCGTGATTCGCCTGGCCCTCAGCGACGGTCCACCGATGCACGGCGTCTGTCCGGCTGCAGATCCGACCTTCGAGGCCGCGGCGAAGGCATTCGGTGCGCGCTGCGTGGGCGTGGTGCTCACGGGGATGGGGCGTGACGCGGCGGCCGGGCTTGCCGCGATTGCGCGACGCGGAGGCGTCGCCGTGGTGCAGGACGCCGCGACGAGCGTGGTGCACGGGATGCCGGCGCAGGCGCGCGCGGCCGTTCCGCACGCGACGGAACTGCCCTTGGATGCCATTGCCGCGCGGGTGAACGACGCCCTCGTGGGGCTGGGTCCGACTACCTTACGTACTGGATGAGCCGCACGGGCGTGCGGCGACAGGGAGGATGGGCTGGTGGCTGACGAGACGTTGGCGGCATACAAGGCGAAGTACGCGGCAATCGACGCGCGGCTCGAGTCAGGAGTCGCGAGCGGCGATCGCGCGGCCGTGAAGGCCGAGATCATCGGCCTCTTCAAGGCCGTCGAGGCGCAGGTCGCCGACCTCAGCCAGCTCAAGGACGACATCAAGCAGTTGGTGGAGAAGTGGAAGGCGCAGGAGGGCACCGAGGCCCCGCAGGCACCGCAGTTCCAGGGCGAGAAGCCCGTCGTGCACAGCGATCACATCGGCGCGTCCACCTTCATTGAAAAGGGCTGGAGCCGGCTCTCGCTCGGTGACTACGAGGGCGCCGAGACCGCGCTGACCAAGGCCATCGAGCTCTCCCCCGGCGATCCGCAGAGCGAGGCACTGCTCGGCTGGGCGCAGATGCTGCAGGAGAAGTACGACGACGCGCTGATGAACTTCCAGAAGGTGCTGATGCGTGAGCCCGCCAACGCGCTGGCCCGCATCAACGTCGGCTACATCTGCCTGAAGAAGCGCATCTTCGGCGAGGCCATCGAACACCTGTCGAAGGCCATCCGCCTCGACAACGACCGCAAGGCGACGCTTTACGCGCACTTCTATTTGGGCCTCGTGTACCTCGAGCGCGAGATGTACGAGGATGCGCAGACGTTCTTCCAGAAGACGCTGGGCCTGGGCCCGAACCTGATCGAGGCCTACTACGAGTTGGGTCGCGCGCAGTGGTTCAACGACGAGCGCGCCGAGGCGCTGGCGACGTGGCAGAAGGGGTTCGCAGCCAACAAGTTCAATCCCTGGGGCAAGAAGTGCGCGGAGACGCTCAAGCTGGTCGAGGGCGGGGGAGAGTTGTCGCGCGCCTGATTGCGGCAGTCGCCGTTGCCGGCGTGCTGGCGCTCGCCAGCCCGGGCCGCGCGCAGGTTGCCATCGCGCAGGTTGCCATCGCGCAGGTTGCCATCGCGCAGGTTGCCATCGCGCAGGATGCCGCCCGGGGCGATGCGATCCCGCCCGGCGCGCTGACAATCGCCGAAGGCCGCTACACCGTGGCCTACTACTCCGACGAGGCGCGCCTCGCGCGCTCGCTGCTGCAGGAGGCGCTGGCGCGCGACTCGTTTCCGGGGTTGCCGCGCCCGACAGCGTCGGTGCTGCTGTTGCTCGCGCCGGACGCCGAGCGCTTCCGCGTGTGGGTGGGCGCCAGCGCCCCCGAGTGGGGCGATGCCATCGCGTTTCCGGTTGAGCAACGCATCGTGATGTATGGGCGCGACGCGGCGGCACGCAGCGGCGACCCGCGGATCACGCTGCGACACGAACTCGCACACCTGGCCCTGCACGAGGTGCTCGGTGCGGCGGTGCCACGTTGGTTCGACGAGGGTTACGCGTCCTACGCGGCCGGCGAATGGGGGCGCGACGAGGTGATTGCCACCAGCGTCGGGCTCGTCTGGCGCGGCCTGCCGACCTTGGCGGGACTCGATTCGGGATTTTACGGGGGGTCGGAGGTGGCGCAGCGCTCATACGCGCTCGCGCACCGGGCTGTGGCCGAGCTGGCCGGCCTCGCCCCAGATCGCGGCCTCGCGCTCCTCTTCAATCACTGGCGGCGAGAAGGGACCTTCGAGCGCGCGCTGCGGCGTGCGCACGGCATGTCCTCAGCAGACTTCGAACGCCATTGGCGGTTGCGCATCCGGCGACAGTACGGGGCGCTAGCCTTGGCGGCGGACCTCACGGTGCTCTCCGCGTTCCTGTTGCTACTACTTGGGCCCATGTGGTGGCAGCGGCGCACTCGCCAGCGGCTACGGCTGGAGCGTATGCGACAGGCGGACGCGGCGCAGGAAGCGCGAGAGCGGGCAAGTGCCCTTGCGGCGCTGCTCGGCGAGGATGTCACGGAATCGCCCGGTGACGACCGCATTAAGGGTTCGTGAAGGCGCCCCGATTTGGTTGACGACAACTATAGGGTGTCCTAGACTTCCCGACCTATGTCCGAACACGTGAGCTCGACGGGCGGTCTGTGGTCGCGTCCTGCGCTGTGGTGGGGGCTATCTGCAGCGGCCTTGGCCCTGGGGTACGCCGACCTGTGGCGGGGGGGCATTACCGTGGCCCCGATTCTGCTGGTGGTTGGCTACTGCATCCTGATTCCAGTCGCCATCCTGAAGTGACGCGCGTTCGGCGCGTCGGGAACCGAAGCGCCGGGCGAATAGCTCAGTTGGTTAGAGCACCTGCCTTACACGCAGGGTGTCGGGGGTTCGAGTCCCTCTTCGCCCACTGTAGTTGATGGATCCCCGGAACCCTTTCGGGAGCCCGCGGGATAGCACATTCAACGCCTTCTGAGGAGTTGGCAGTGACCGTACGTGCCCGTTCCCTGGCCGCCGCCGCGGCGATCGTTGCCCTGGCCGGCGCCGTTCCAGCCGATGCACAGCCGGTGCGGCGTCCGCCGCGCCCCGATACGCCCTTCCTCACCGTCCAGGTCTTCCGGTCGGCGGACAAGCAGGCCGGTCCCGCCGCGTCGGACGCCCTGCGCGAGCGCCTGATCCAGGTCTTCCCGGGCCCCGTGCTCTGGGTGATCGAGAAGGAGCGCATGGTGGAGCTGTTGCAACAGTCGGGCTACCCGACGAATGAGCAGCTGGCCCGCACGGACGAGAACTCGCTGGCCAAGTTCATGCGCGCCGACGAGTACGTGCGCGGCAACGTGACCCGCCAGCCGGACGGCGAGTACCGCATCGATGCCCAACTGGTGCTCACGCGCGATGCCTCGCTGACGCAGCCGTTGCCGGCCGTCACCGGCCGCTCGCCGGAGCGGGCCGCCGTGGCCCTGGTTCGCCCGCTGCAGGATGCGCGGCGGCAGCTGGACAACGAGAAGAAGTGCCGAGAACACGCGATCAACGGCCGCTTTGACGATGCCGTGGCCGAGGCGGACAAGGCGATTTCGGATTATTCAAACGCCACCCTGGTCCGCTACTGCAAGATCAACGTGCTGGTGCAGAAGAAGGCCTCGAGTGCCGAGCTGATCCAGGCGGCGGACGAGATCCTGGCGATCGATCCGAACAACCGCGTCGCCCTGGCCATCGGCGCCGACGCCCAAAAGGAAGCGGGCAACGTGGAGAAGGCGAACGAGCTGCTCGTGCGCCTGCTTTCCAATGACCCGACGAATGCGAAGCTGGCCGAGGACGTGGTCAATGCGTTGGCGTCCAGCCGCCAGTATGACGTGGCCAAGCAGATTGTGACGCAGGCGGTGAAGGACAATCCGGGCGACGTGTCGCTGGTGCGCCTGCAGTTCCTCATCCTGGCGACGGCTGGCGACTACAAGCCGGCCATCGCGACGGGCGAGGAGATGATCCAGCTGGACACGGCGCTCGCCGACGTGCAGTTCTGGACCCGCCTCACGGCGCTCTACACCGCCGATAGCCAGCCGGCGAAGGCTGCCGATGCGGCGCGTCGCGGTACCAACAAGTACACGGAGAACGCCGAGCTTTGGCAGCTGTATGCGCAGGCGCTGCGGCAGTCTGGCGATCTGCCCGGTTCGATCAACGCGGCCAAGCGGGCCCTCGAGATCAATCCGTATATCCCCTCGGCGTGGCTGCAGATCACGCAGGGTTATATGCAGCTGCAGCAGCCCGACAGCGCCTTGGTGGCCCTGCGGCACGCCACTGCTGCGGGAGACAATGCCGACCTGATTGCCAGCGTCGCGTCCAGCATCGGCAACCAGATGCGTGTTCGTGCGGACTCAGTGCGCTTGGACATCCGCCCGGATTCCACGAAGGACATCCCGGAGTTCCAGCGCGCCATCGCCGTGCTGCAGTTCGCCGATTCGGTGGCCATGTTGACGGACGAGGTGGGACCCTCGGAGGCGCGTCGTCCGCGCGTGCAGGCGTCTGGTGAAACGCGAGCCCGCGTCAAGTTCATCCTGGGTGCCGCCGGGGCGCAGCTGGCGCTGGCGGCTGGGACCAAGGCCGGCAAGGACAGGAGCTGTGAGTTGACCGCCATCGCTGACGAGGGACTGTTGACGGCGCAGATCAACTTGCCGGCGGGCGGCCAGTTCGATCCGCAAGCGGCGGGTTCGCTGCTGCAGTCGATTCCGGCAGTGCAGAACTTCCTGGAGCAGTTGAAGCAGGCCTACTGCAAGTAGCCTCGCCTCGCGCGAGACCCGATGCCCGCCGTCGTCTTTGACGACGGCGGGCATCGTCGTTTCGCCGCCGCGCGTTCATCTTTCAAGCGTGCAACCGTCCAACGCTTCCCTCGGCGCCTATGATAGCGCCTGGCACGCCCCGGTCTTGGTCACCGAGGTGTGCGAGATGCTTGGGCCCTGCATACGCGTGCTCGACGGCACGCTGGGCGGTGGCGGACACACGCAGGCCTTGCTCGAGCGCGGGCACACGGTGACCGGCCTTGACCGCGATGCGTCGGCGCTCGCGGAGGCCAGGGCGCGGCTGGCGACCTGGGAGCGGCCGGGGACCTTCGAGGCGGTGCAGGGAAACCACGACGCGATCGACGACGTGCCCGAACTCCGCGATCGCAGTTGGGACGGCATCCTGCTCGACCTCGGCGTGTCGTCGCGGCAGCTGGACGACGATGCGCGCGGGTTCTCGTTCCGGCCGGGCGTCGCGCTCGATATGCGGATGGACAGCAACGCGGGACAGACGGCCGCCGAGTGGCTGAATGAGAGCGAGGAAACGACGCTTGCCGCCACGTTTCGCGAGGCGGGCGACGAACCCAAGGCCCGCCGCCTGGCCCGTGAGATCGTGCATCGACGCGAACGCTCGGCGTTCGCGATCAGCGACGACTTGGTGGGCGCCATCCGCGCGACCCTGGGGCCACGGAGCGGACCGAGTGACTTCGCGCGCCTGTTCCAGGCCGTGCGGATCGCCGTGAACGACGAGCTTGGCGGCCTCGCACGCGGATTGATGAGCTTGCGTGACCGGCTCAGCCCCGGCGGGCGCCTCGCGGTGATCGCCTACCACTCCGGCGAGGACCGGACGGTGAAGCACCTGTTTCGCGACTGGAGCACCGCCTGCAGCTGTCCGCCAAAGCAGCCGATGTGCACCTGCGGCGGCGTGGCCCAGGGCGAGACGCTGACGCGGAAGCCGATCCTGGCGCGTGAGGAGGAGCAGGCGGCCAATCCGCGCGCACGCAGTGCGCACCTGCGGGTCTGGCAGAAGGCCGGGGCGGGGACATAGCGATGCGCGGCCGGACCCTGATTCTGCTGGCCCTGCTCGGTTTCTTTGTGGTCGCCACAGGCGTCATACTGAGGCGGAGCAAAGGCATCGCCCAGAGCCTCGAAATCCGCGCCCTCGAAGACCGCCGGACCACGCTGGAAGCACAGGAAGCCGCCCTTGAGGCGGAGATCCGCGATGCGTCCAGCCGGGCCCGGCTCGCCCCCATCGTCGAACAGCAACTCGGTATGCGCATCCCGCCCGAGAGTCTCGTCATCATCATTCCGCGGCCCGACGGCCGGGATACGCCGCGCCCGTGATCCGCATCAGCCGTGTGGGGGGGGTGCACGGCGCTTTCGTAGCCTTCGCCGTGGCGCTGCTGCTGCGCGCAGGTTACGTGCAGCTCGGCGAGACCGAGCGCTGGCGAGCCAAGGCGCGTGGGCAACAGGTGACGAGTGCGGAGCTGCCGGCACCGCGCGGGTCGCTGCTCGATGCCTCGGGCCAGGTCTTGGTCGAGAGCCGCGCAATGCTGCGCTTGGCCGTCGCCCCGAGCGAGGTGCGCGACCGTGGGGCGCTGGCCACGGCACTGCGCCGCGCCGGCGTGCGCGACGAGTTCGTGCGCCGCGCCACGGACCCCGCGCGCAAGTGGGTGGAGTTGCCCGATCTCTACCTCGCCTCCGCGGCCGCAGACGCGTTGGCAATGCGCGGGGTGCACGCCACGCCGGCACTTGAGCGCGTCGCGCCGCCCACGGACGGGCTGCGACGCCTGCTGGGGACCACCGACCGTGAGGGAGAGCCTGCCGGTGGGCTGGAGCAATCGCTCGACAGCCTGTTGCGCGGACATTCCGGGCGGCGCGCCTTGGTGCGCGACGGGCGTGGCCAGCGCTTGGTCTCACCCGAGGAAACGACTGTCGCGCCGACGGCTGGGCACAGCGTGGTGCTCACCCTGCATGCGGGACTGCAGGACATCGCCGAGCGCGCGCTGGCGGACGCCGTGGCTCGGATGGGAGCGAGCGGCGGCGACATCGTCGTGCTCGATCCCCACACCGGCGCCATCCGCGCACTGGCCAGCCGCCGCGCGAACGCCGCCGCGAACGGCGCCACGGCGTTGACGGAACCCTACGAGCCTGGCTCGACCCTGAAGCCGTTCATTGCGGCGGCGCTGCTGGAACGCGGGCGCGTGGCGCTTACCGACTCGGTGCCCACGTACAATGGCGAGTTCCGACTCAACGGCCGCACGATCCGCGACATCCACCGGGCGCGGGCGATGAGCTTCGGTGAGGTGATCCGCCAATCGTCGAACATCGGCATCGTGCAGTTCGCCGAACGCCTGACGCCGCAGGAGGAGTACGAGGCGCTGCGCGATGCGGGCTTCGGGATGTCCACTGGCCTGCCGTATCCGTCGGAGTCGTCGGGGCGGCTGTATCCGGTGGGGCAGTGGTCGCGGCAGTCGGCGGCGTCGCTGGCGATGGGCTATGAGATCTCTGTCACCCCGTTGCAGCTGGCCGCGGCTTACGCGGCCATCGCCAACGGCGGCGAACTGTTGGAGCCGCGGCTGCTCGAGGAGGTTCGGGACGCCTCCGGCCGCACGACCTGGCGCGCCGAGCGGCGCGTGGTGCGGCGGTTGATGAGCGAACGCACCGCCAGCACGATGCGCGAGCTGCTGCGCGAGGTCGTGACGGAAGGCACCGCAACCTCGGCGGACCTGGCGACGTTCGAAGTGGCGGGCAAGTCGGGCACGGCGCGACGCACGACCAGTGACGGCCGTGGCTACGCCGCCGGGTCCTACACGGCGAGCTTCGTGGGATTGTTCCCGGCCGAGGCGCCGCAGTACGTGATCTTGGTGAAGCTCGATAATCCGAGTGGTGCGTACTACGGCGGGCGTACCGCCGCGCCGATCACCAAGGTTGTGTTGGAGGCCGCGATCGCCGCGCGCGACGCCGCGCTCGACCGACAGGCACTCGCGCAGTCGCCCAAGCGTGCCGCGCCGTCGGCGGTCGTGGCCGCGGACAGCGTCCGCAGCGAAGCGGTGGCCGAGGCGGCATCGGAGCGCGAGGCGCCGGCCTATGTGTTCGAGCTGACGGCCCCGGTCGAGGCACCGGCGGTGTTGGCGCGCTCGGAGCGGACGGTGCCAGATGTGCGCGGCCTGCCCACGCGCGAGGCTGTGCGCACGCTGCACCGCGCAGGCTTCCGGGTGCAACTCGTGCGGGGATCCTCCGCGCAGCAGCCGGCGGCTGGTACGCGCGCGCGGGCAGGGGCCGTGGTGCGCCTGGGCGACTCGCAGTGACGACGAGCGTACGTACCGAGGTGCTTCGCGCGGCGCTTGAGCGGGCAGGGCAGTTGGTCGAAGTGCGCGATTCGTTGCCCGAGTCCATTGCCGATCTCACGGATGACAGTCGGCGCGTGGGCACTGGTACCTGCTTCGTGGCGGTGCGTGGCAGCCTGCGCGACGGACACGCCTTCCTCGGAGATGCCGCCGGCGCGGGGGCGAGCTGTGCCATCATCGCGGAGGATGGCGCAACGGCGCTGCCGGCGCTGGTGGTTCGCGACACGCGGGCGGCGGCGGCCGTGGCGGCCGCTGCGTTCTACGGCCAGCCGGCGGAGCAACTGCAACTCGTGGCCGTGACCGGCACGAACGGCAAGACCACGACGGTCGGGCTGTTGCGGCATCTGCTCGACTCACCGGAGGCGCCGGCCGCAAGTCTCGGCACGCTGGGCGTGCTGCTCGGCGACGGCACGCCGTTCCCGGGCGGGAGTGGGTTGACCACGCCGGGACCGATCGAGTTACACCGCCTGCTGCGCGCGTTGGTCGAGGCGGGTGTGCGCCGCGTGGCGATGGAGGTGTCCTCGCACGCGCTGGACCAGCAGCGGGTCGGTGGCCTGCGCTTCGATGCCGCCGTGTTCACGAACCTGACGCGTGACCATCTCGACTACCACGGGACGATGGACGCGTATCTGGCGGCCAAGGCGCGGCTGATTGGCTTGCTCTCCGCGGACGGAACCGCAGTGGTGAACGCGGACGACGACGCGTGGCGCGCGTTGCCGAAGGCGCCGCGCGTGCTGCGCTTCGGTGTTGGGCTGAGTCTGGTGGCGGACTCCGGCAGCGGCGGCCGCAGCAAGAACGCAGGCGTCGACGTGCGGGCCACCGAGATCCGCTACACGCCACGGGGAAGCGCGTGGCTGCTGGGCGTCGGCGGCACGACGCGACCCGTCGTGCTGCCGCTGATCGGCGACTTTAACGTGTCCAACGCACTGGCCGCTGCAGCCGCCGCCACGGCGCTTGGCCTGTCGCCCGAGCAAGTGGCGGCGCGCCTCGCGACGACGCCGCAGGTACCGGGCCGACTCGAACTGCTCGCCGAGCAGCCGACCGTGCTGCGCGATTATGCGCACACACCGGATGCACTGGCGCGAGCGCTGGCAGCGCTGCGTCCCTTCGCGCCAGGCCGACTGATCGTGCTCTTCGGCTGCGGTGGCGACCGCGACCGCGGCAAGAGGCCGCTGATGGCGGAGGCGGCGCGCGCAGGTGCCGACCATCTCGTGGTGACGAGCGACAACCCGCGCACCGAGGATCCCGAGCGCATCCTCGACGAGATCGTGGCGGCGTTGCCGGCCGGTAGCTACGATCGGATCGAGGATCGGCGCGCCGCCATCGCCCACGCCATCGCGCTGGCGGATCCCGCGCGCGATGTCGTGCTGCTGGCCGGGAAGGGACACGAGACTTACCAGATCCGCGGCACGACCTCGCACCCGTTTGACGAGGCGCAGATTGTTCGCGAACTCCTGGCAAGAACCACCGCATGAGCTTCTGGACGCTGGATCGCGTGGCTAAGGCGCTGGGCCTGCGCGGCTACGACTCGCGCGCCATCGCCGGCATCTCCACGGACACACGCAGCATCAAGGCGGGCGAGGCCTTCGTCGCGCTCATCGGCGAGCGCTTCGACGCGCACGACCATCTGCAGGACGCGGTGGCCAATGGAGCCGCGGTACTCGTGGTCTCCGACGCGCGGCGTGCGCCGACGTCAGGCGTGCCCGTGCTCGAGGTGCCAGACACCTTGGTCGCGCTGGGGCAGCTCGCCCGGTACCGCCGCGATGCCTGGGCGAAGCCCGTCATCGCCATCGGTGGCTCGAACGGGAAGACCAGCACCAAGGAACTGCTGAAGGCCGCGCTGGGCAGTCGCTACGAGGTGCACGCGACCACCGGCAACCTGAACAACCGCATCGGCGTGCCGCTCACGCTGCTGGCGCTTCCCGATGGCGCGGACCTCGCGATCGTCGAAGCGGGGACGAACGAACCGGGCGAAATCGAGGCGCTGCGCGAGATCATCCGGCCTGATGTCGCGCTGGTCACCACGGTGCAGGAGGAACATCTCGAGGGCTTCGGTGACCTGGCCGGCGTGCTCGAGGAGGAGCTTGCCCTCACCGTAGACGTGCCGATTGCTGTGGTGCCGGCGGCCGAACCAGATGTGGTCAGCGCGGCTCGTACGCGCGCCGCGCGTGTGATCACCGCGGGACTGACCAGCGCCGATCGCACGCCGCAGGAGTTTGGCTTAAAGCCCAACGGCCGCGGCTGGCTCGACTGGGGCGGGGCGCGCGTACACATTCCGCTGCCGGGCGCGCACAACCTGCGCAACGCCGCCCTTGTACTCGCCGTGAGCGACGAGTTCGGTGTGGCGCCAGCCGACGCCGCACTCGGCATCTCGCGGATGCCGCAGCCGCCGATGCGCTCGGCCGTCGAATCGCTCGGCGAGGCCCTGCTCGTTAACGACTGCTACAACAGCAATCCCGGCTCGGCGCGCGCTGCGATCGAGCTGTTGCGCGATGTCGCCGAGGGGCGTCCCCAGGTAGCGGTGCTTGGCACGATGCGGGAGCTGGGCGCGGCGAGCGAGCGGGCCCACCGGGAGGTCGCCGAGGCGGCGTTGGCTAGTGGCGCCGAGACCGTCGTGGGGATTGGGGCCTTCGGCGCTGCGCTGCGCGCCCTCGCTCCCGATGACCCGCGTGTGCTCATCGCCGAGGATGTGGATGACTTGTGGCCGAATCTCGCGCCGCGACTGGCGCGCAATGCGGCCATCCTGCTGAAGGCTTCGCGCGGCGTTCGGCTCGAACGACTGCTTCCGCTGTTGACCACCTGGGCGACGACCTAAGGACCGAACGACCGATGCTCTACGAGTTCCTGCTGCCCCTGACGAAGTTCGAGACGGCGTTCAACATCTTCCGCTACATCTCATTCCGCGCGGCCGGGGCGGCGATCACGGCGCTGTTGATCTCGTTCATCGTCGGCCCGTGGTTCGTGCGGCGGCTCCGGTCCATGCAGGTGCACCAGGTCGTGCGCGAGGGGACGCCGGACTCGCACGCGTCCAAGGGACAGACCCCGACGATGGGTGGCCTGATCATCATCACGGCCGTGATGCTTTCCTCGCTGCTGTGGATGCAGCTGGGCAGTCACTACGTGTGGCTGGCGCTGGTCGTCACGGTGCTGATGGGAGCGATCGGCTTCCTCGACGACTACCTGAAGCTGAAGCAGAAGCGCGAGGGCAAGGAGAACCGCGGCCTGGTCGAGCGCTACAAGCTGGCCGGGCAGGTGACGATCGGCCTCGCGCTGGGCTTCTACCTGTGGCAGTTCCCGTTGAACAACCTGCCGGGCGCGTCGACCACGCTGCCGTTCTACAAGTATGTGCTGGTCGAGCCCACCTGGGCCTGGCTGTATCTGCCCTTCGTGACCTTCGTGATGACGGGCACCAGCAACGCCGTGAACCTCACCGATGGGCTCGATGGCTTGGCCGCGGGACTGATGGCCATCGCGATGCTGACGCTGGCGGTCTTCGCGTACCTGATGGGGCGCTTCGACGCGTCGGAGTATCTCGGCTTGATCTACCTGCGCGGTGCCGGCGAACTCACCGTGTTCTGCTCCGCGGTGTTCGGCGCGGCGGTGGGCTTCCTCTGGTACAACGCGCACCCCGCCGAGGTCTTCATGGGCGACACGGGCTCGCTCGCGATGGGTGGCGCGCTGGGAGCGGTGGCGATCCTGCTCAAGAGCGAGTTTCTGGTGTTGATCCTGGGCGGCGTGTTCGTGGCTGAGACGCTGTCGGTGATCCTGCAGCGCAGTGCATTCAAGTGGCGGCGGCGTCGCCACGGCCTCGAGTATGCGAAGACGCACCGCGTGTTCCTGCGCGCGCCGATCCATCACCACTTTGAGCTCAAGGGCTGGCCGGAGACGCAGGTGGTGGTGCGCTTCTGGATCCTCGGGATCCTCTGCGCCTTCCTCGCGCTGTCCACGCTGAAGATTCGCTGATGGCCGCGTCGCCGCTGCTGCCGACGCTGGAGGAGACCGCGGCCCGCGGTGAGATCGCCGTGCTCGGGGCGGGGCGAAGTGGGGCGGCCGTCGCGCGGCTGCTGCACGCGCAGGGCGCGCGGGTCTATGTGTCCGACGCCGGCAACAGTGCCGCATTGCAGGGGACCGCGCAGGCGTTGCGCAGCGAAGGCATCGCGGTGGATGTGGGCTCGCACGACCTGGCACGCATCGCGCGCTCGGGCGTGGTGGTGGTGAGCCCCGGGATTCCGCCGCAGGCGCCACCGCTGGTGGCGGCGCGCGAGGCCGGCGTCGAGGTGCTGAGCGAGATAGAGATCGCCTTGCGGGCGATGCCGGCCATTCCCTACGTGGCCGTGACCGGCACGAACGGCAAGACGACCGTGACGGCGCTGATCGCCCATCTCTTTCGCGCGGTGGGCGTGGAGGCCACGGAAGGTGGCAACATCGGCACGCCGCTGAGCGAACTCGCGCGCGCCGCCAAGCAGCCCGCCTGGCTCAGCATCGAGCTGAGCTCGTTCCAACTGCACGACACGCCCTCGGTAGCTCCGGCGGTGGCGGTGCTCACCAACCTCGCGCCCGACCATCTGGATCGCTACGCGTCCCTGGAGGACTACTACGCCGACAAGGACCTGCTCTTCCGCAACGCCGGGCCGAGCAGCCTGCGCGTGGTGAACGCCGACGATGCCGAGGTGCTGCGGCGCACGGCCGAGGTGCCGGGAATCGCCAAGACGTTTTCGGTTGCCGGCCGGGCAGCGGAGGCCTCGTACGACGCGGAGCGGCGTGTGCTGCTGCTTGAGGGCGCGCCTTTGCTGGAGCGCGACCGCCTCCCGATGCTCGGTGAGCACAACGTGGCCAACGCGCTGTGTGCGGTGTTGGCCGTCTGGCAGGCGTTGCCGACGCAGCGTAGTGCCGCGATGCGGGCCAAGCTCGCCGTCGGCCTGCAGAGCTTCCGGCCGCCGCCGCATCGCCTGGAAATCGTCGGGGAGCGCGCCGGGGTGCTGTGGGTGAACGACTCCAAGGCCACCAACGTGGGCGCGGCGCGGGTGGCCATCGCCGCGATGGAACGCCCGACCGTCCTGCTGCTCGGCGGCCGGCACAAGGGCGAGCCGTACACGGAGCTGTTGTCGGCCATGCAGGGTCGCGTCACGCAGGTCGTGGCGTTTGGTGAAGCGGGAGGGCAGGTGGAAGCGGACCTGCGCGGGCACGTGCCGGTGGAGCGTCTTGAATCGTCCTTTGAGGCAGTCGTCGCGCGTGCGCGTGCACTGGCACGCCCGGGCGACGCGGTCCTCCTTGCCCCTGCCTGCTCGAGCTTCGACATGTTCGCCAACTATGAGGAACGCGGCGCCGCGTTCCGTGCGCTGGCCCTGCCGCAGTGACCGCCGTCGGTGATGTGTTCTCGCCGGCCGCCACGGCCGGTGCCGCCGCGCGTGTCACGACGCGCGCCACACCACGCGACTCCGCGCGGGCGCCCCACGAGCGCATCCGTTGGGAGATGAGCCTCGCCGCGCGGGCGCTGGTGATGCTCACGGCCGCGCTGGTGGTCTTCGGCCTCACCACACTTTACTCCGCGAGCTCGATCGTCGCCGTGCAGGCCGGCAACCCCAGCTGGCACTTCTTCGTGAAGCAGTTGACGGGTGTGGGCGTCGGCATCGTCGCGTTTGCCGTGCTTGCCAAGGTGGATGCGGAGCGCTGGCGTACCCTCGCGTGGCCAATGCTTGCCGTGGCCGTGCTCACGATGCTCATCACGGTGATCCCCGGCATGCCCGCGAGCATTGCGCCGCGCATCAATGGCTCGCGTCGTTTTCTGCTCGGCGGCTCCATCCAGCCCTCGGAGTTCGGCAAGCTGGCCCTCGTGATGTGGACGGCGATGCTGATCGTGAAGAAGGGCGGCGCCGAGGGCCTGAAGCGGCTGACCAAGGGGCTGATGCCGTTCGGTGTCATCTTCGGTGTGCTGAGCGTGCTCTGCGTGCTGCAGCCCGACCTCTCCGTGCCGCTGTTCTACGCCGTCGTGATGGGAGCCATGCTGTTCTCCGCCGGCGCGCGCATCGGCCACTTCGTGCTGCTTGGCGTCCTGCTGCTACCGGTGCTCTGGTCGCAGGTGAACCGCCTTGAGTATGTGATGGCGCGCATCCTCGGCTTTGCCGGTGCCAGCGGCGCCGAGGCCGAGGTGAACTACCAACTGACGCAGTCGCTGATTGCCGTGGGCTCGGGCGGACTGCTCGGCGTCGGCTTCGGGCAGGGCCGCCAGCAGTACGGCTTCCTGCCGCTGCCGTACAATGACTTCATCGGTTCGAACGTCGGCGAGGAGTGGGGCTTCATCGGGCTGGCGGGACTGATCCTCGTCTACGCGCTCTGGGGCTGGCTGGGCTTTCGCATCGCCAAGCACGCGCGCACGCCGTTCACGCAGTTGGTGGCCTTGGGGCTGACGGTGACGATGCTCGTGACCGCGTACCTGCACATCGGTGTCGTCATCGGACTGCTGCCGACGACGGGCCTGACGCTGCCGTTCATCTCGTATGGCCGGTCGAACATCCTGCTCTCGCTGGTGATGACGGGCATCCTGGTGAACATCGGCAGCACGGCGGAGCGCGTCGTGGGCGATCGAGCTTCGGACCCGCTGGCTGCGCGGCGCTAGCGTGAGCCGCGAAGGTCGCCCTGGCAGTGAAGGCGCGGCAGGCAGCGCCGGGCACAGGGTGCACGTCTGGTTCAGCGGCGGTGGAACGGGCGGACACCTATACCCGGGGCTCGCCATCGCGCGGGCCTTGGTGCGCACGCGTCCCGACGTGCAGCCGTTCTTCGTCGGCGCGATGCGGGGCATCGAACGCGACGTGCTGCCGACGACGGAGTTTCCGCATCTGCTGCTGGACCTGCATCCGCTGTATCGCCCGCAGGTCTGGAAGAACTGGCGCACGCTGCGCGGCGCCTGGGCGGGGTGGAGTCGACTCGATGACGCGGCGCGCGAACGTGCGCCACGACTTGTCGTCGGTACGGGCGGCTACGCCGCAGGCCTGACGCTGTTCTGGGCCTGGCGTCGCGGGATTCCCGCCGTTCAGCACATCGGCGATTCGGTGCCGGGCATTACGGCGCGTTGGAGCGCGCGCTTCACGCGCGAGGCGTACCTCGGCTTCCCCGAAGCAGCCTCGCACCTGCCCAGCGGTCGTGCGGAACTTCGCGATACGGGGAATCCGATCGAACCGCCGCCTGACATCCGACCGGCGCGCGCCGAGGCGCGGGCGCGTTGGGGCTTTCCCGCCTCGGCGTCCGTGCTGCTTGTGTTCGGCGGCTCGCAGGGGGCGCGCGCCATCAACCAAGCGGTTGCGGCCTGGGTGGAGCAGGGGATCCCCGACGGACTCTGCGTACTCTGGGCCACGGGGCGTGCGCAGCACGATGCCTACGCGCATCTGGATCGGCCGGACGTCCGCGTGCTGCCGTATCTCTCGCCGATCGCCGAGGCCTACGCGACGGCGGATCTCGCCTTGGTGCGCGGTGGGATGATGGGCAGCAGCGAGCTCTGTGCCTGGGGCGTGCCGATGTTGATCGTGCCCTTGCCGAGCGCGGCGGCCGACCACCAGACGGAAAACGCGCGGGTGCTCGAGGCCGCAGGGGCGGCGTTGCACCTGCCGCAGTCGGCGCTGTCGGCGGAGCGGTTGTCGCGCGAGATCGGCGGCCTGCTGTCGGATCCCACTCGGCTCGCGGCGATGTCCGCGGCTGCCAAGGCGCGCGGCCGCCCGCAGGCCGCGGCAGAGATTGCGCGATACATCGCCGCGTATCTTTCCTGACATGCCATTGATCGATCCAACCGACCCGCGACCCGTGCACTTCATGGGGATCGCGGGTGCGGGGATGAGTGCGCTCGCCGAGCTCTGCCATCGGCGCGGCACGCGCGTCACCGGTTGCGACCAGTCGCTCGCCGGTGCGGCGGACCTGCGGACGCTGGGCATCGCGATGCACGAGGGGCACGATGCGGCGCACGTGGCGGGGCATCGCGCGCTCGTGGTCACGAGTGCCGTGCCGAAGGACCATCCGGAGATTGCCGCCGCGCGCGCTGCCGGCATCCCGGTGATCCGGCGCGCCGAGGCCTTGGCGGAGGCGACGGCCGGCGGCACGCTGATCGGCATCGCGGGCACACACGGCAAGAGCACGACGACGGTGATGACGACGGAAGCGCTCGCCGCCGCCGGACGGAATCCGACTGGAGTCGTGGGCGCGAGGGTGCGTGCCTGGAACGGGAATCTCTCGGACGGCGGGCACGAGGTGTTCGTCGTTGAGGCCGACGAGTACGACCGCTCGTTCCTCGCGCTGTGGCCCACGGTCGCGGTGGTGACGAACGTCGAGGCGGACCATCTCGACATCTACGCGGACCTGGCCGACATCACGGCGACCTTCGCGGAGTTCGTGCGGCGGGCGCGGTACGTGGTGCTCTGCGCAGACGACCTTGGCGCCAACGCCCTGCCGAGTCCGGCGACAGCCGAGGTGATTCGATACGGTGTGACGAGCCCCGACGCGCGATTGGTGGCGCGCGATGTGCGTGCCGTGGACGGCGGCAGCGTCTTCACGGTGCACTACGACGGCAAGGCGATGGGCGAGGTGCGCCTGGCCGTGCCCGGGCTGCACAACGTGCGCAACGCGCTCGCCGCGCTGGCCTGTGGCATCGGGCCTTGGGGACTGACGGTGGAGCAGATGGCGCCGGGGCTCGCGCGCTTCGTGGGTGCGGAGCGGCGCTTCGAACGCTTGGGCTCGGCACAGGGCATCGAGGTTGTGGACGACTACGCGCACCACCCGACCGAGGTGCGGGCGACGCTCGCCGCCGCGCGCGACGCGTTTCCAGGGCGGCGCATCGTCGTGGCCTTTCAGCCGCACCTCTTCAGCCGCACGCGGGACTTTGCCGATGACTTCGGCGCGGCGCTGGCGCAGGCCGACGCCGTCTTCCTGGCGGACATCTATCCGGCGCGTGAGCAGCCAATCCCCGGAGTGACGAGCGCCCTGGTCGCCGATGCGTTGGCGACACGCGAGCGAAGCCCGCGGTGGAGCGGCCCGCGCAGCGAGCTGGCCGCAGCGCTCACGACCGAAGTGCGCGAGGGCGACGTGGTGTTCACTGTCGGGGCGGGGGACATCACCAAGACCGGACCCGAGCTGCTCGCGCGGCTCGGGGGCTGATCAATGCGCGACACGGCTGCAGATGGAACAGGTCGGTCGGCGCGCGGCCTCGGTGCGTCGGGCACGGGCGATGGCGGCGGGCCCAGCAAGTCGCGTCGCCTACTGCACCGCATCACGCGTGTTGCGCTGGTGCTGGCCGTGCTCGCCAGCCCCTGGTGGGGACGCGCCCTGCTGCAGCAGATGGACTTCTTCCGCGTGCAGCGCGTGGAGCTCGAGGGCCTCCGTTACGCCGCGCCCGACGAAATCGTTTCGCGGTTGAGGGTCGACACGACCGCGTCCGTGTGGGACGACGTGTCGCCGCTCGAGGCGCGGGTGGCGGAGCATCCGCAGGTGCGCACGGTGCGTATCCGGCGAAAGCTTCCCGGCACGCTCGTCGTCGTCGTGACGGAGAATCCGCCGGTAGCATTGGTCAACACGCCGCGCGGGATGGTGGTCACGGATGCGGCGGGGGACTCGCTACCGGTGGATCCCACGGCGGTTGACGTGGACCTGCCGGTGCTCGCCCGGGAGGACACGCTGCTGCTCCGGCTGCTCGCGGAGACGCAGGCCGATGAGCCGGCCCTCTTCGCGCGACTGAGCGAAGCAGGCCGGACGGCGCGGGGGGATGTGCTGCTGGAACTCGCCGAGTTCCGGATCCTCGCGACGCCGGCGGTAACGGCCGCGCGGCTGGCCGACGTGCTCCCCGTGGAACTCGATGCGGCGCGACGTCAGTGGACGATCCGTGAGCTCGACCTACGCTACCGTGACCAAGTGATCGTCCGTCTAAAGACCAAATGAACCTCGACCGTCTCGTCGCTGGCCTCGATATCGGATCCGCCAAGACCACCGCTGTCATCGCGGAGGTCGTGGGGGATCTGCCCAAGCATCCCACGGTGAACATCCTGGGCGTCGGGCAGGCGCGCACCACGGGCCTGCGGAAGGGCGTGGTGGCCGACATCGAGGAAACGCAGCGCTCCATCACCAAGGCCATGCAGGACGCCGAGCGAATGGCAGGCGCGCGCGTCGAGACCGTCTATGCGGGCATCGCCGGCGAGCACGTGCAGGCCATGACCTCCACGGGCATCGCCAGCGTGACCGGCAAGGAAATCACCCGCGCCGACGTGGACCGCGCCAATGCGGTCGCCCGCGCGCAGGCCATTCCGCAGGACCGCGAGCTGATCCACGCAATCCCGCAGGAATACACGGTCGACAAGAACCAGGGCGTGCGCGATCCCGTCGGCATGATCGGCACGCGGCTCGAGACGGAGATGTACCTCGTCACCATCGGCGCCTCGCCGGCGATGAACCTGCGCAAGGCGGTGGAGCGGGCCGGGTATCAGGTCGGTGAGCTGGTACTGGAGCCGCTCGCGTCTGCGCTCTCCGTGCTGACGGACGACGAAAAGGAACTGGGTGTCGCCCTGATCGAGATGGGCGCCGGCACCACCGACGTCGCCGTCTTCCACGAAGGCAAGATCCGCTACCTCGGCACCGTCGGCTTCGGTGGCGTGAACGTCACCAGCGACATCGTGCACGGACTCGGCGTGACGCAGTTGGATGCGGAGCGCCTCAAGGAGCAGTACGGCGCGGCCTATGAGCCGATCGTGAAGCAGACGGGCGAGGTCATCAAGCTGCCGAGCACGGCGGCGCAGGGCGACCGGGAGATCCCGCGCGAGTTGCTGGCACACATCATCCACCAGCGCACGCAGGAGATCTACGAGATGGTCCTGCGCAACGTGGAGGAGGCCGGCCTGCTGCCGCGCCTCGCCGCGGGTGTGGTGGTGACCGGTGGCGCCGCGGCCCAGCCGGGCTCGGATCTGTTGGCCAGCGACGTCTTCGGCACCGGCGCCCGCGTCGGCGTCCCCGGTGAGTACCTTGGCGGCCTCGCCGACAGCGTCCAGAGCCCGCGCTTCTCCACCGTGACCGGCCTGGTCCAGTATGGCGCCCACCGCGTGGCGATCGGGGCCAGCCAAGGGAAGGGGCGGCGGCTGTCGCTCTCGAATGCGGCGCCGAACATGGACTCGATGGCGCAGCGGTTTAAGACTTGGCTGCAGGATTGGTTTTAAGACGGAAGACGGAGGACGAAGGACGGAAGAGAACGGCGGACAGCGGCGATTCGGGGCGGGGCTCCGGATCGCCGTTTGGCTTCCGTCCTTCGTCCTACCACCTTCGCCTCTGTCCGAGGTCACAAATCTGCTCAATCCAGTCGAAGGCAGTGGACAACCCCACCGTTTCCCCCGCACCCCCCGAGTCGTCATCCCACGTGTGAAGGCGGGCCCGGATTGGGCTATATTTCCCGTCCTCCGGCGCCGCCCGTGACCCGTTCACCCTCCACCGTTCCCCATTCTCCCTCTATGAGCATCTTCGAGTTCGAGGAGACCAACGCCCAACACGCCCGGATGAAGGTCGTGGGGGTTGGCGGCGGCGGTGGCAACGCGGTCAACCGGATGATCGAGGAGCAGCTCGAGGGCGTCGAGTTCATTTCCGTGAACACCGACGCGCAGGCGCTGCTCAACTCCAAGTCCGACGTCAAGATCCAGATCGGCAAGAAGCTCACGCGGGGCCTCGGCGCCGGCGCCCGCCCGGAAATCGGGCGTCAGGCGATCGAGGAAAATCGCGATGAGGTGATGCGCGCCATCCAAGGCTCGGACCTCGTGTTCGTGACCTGCGGCATGGGTGGCGGCACCGGCACCGGTGCGGCGCCGATCGTCTGCGAACTCGCACGTGAGGTCGGCGCGCTCACCGTGGGCATCGTCACCAAGCCGTTCCTGTTCGAAGGCCGCAAGCGCATGCGCCAGGCCGACGAGGGCATCGCCGAGATGGCCAAGCACGTGGACACGATGATCGTCGTGCCCAACGAGCGGCTGCTCGCCGTGGTGGGCAAGGGCATCCCGTTCCAAGACGCGCTCAAGAAGGCCGACGAAGTGCTGCTGCAGGCCACGGGCGGCATCTCCGGCATCATCACGAAGGCCGGCATGGTGAACGTGGACTTCGCCGACGTGCGCACGGTCATGAAGGACGGCGGCTCGGCCATCATGGGCACCGGCATCGGCCGCGGCGACAACCGCGCGCTGGACGCTGCCCGCATGGCCATCGAGAGCCCGCTGCTCGACAACGTGTCGATCGCTGGCGCGCGCGGTGTGCTGATCAACATCACCGGCGGCCACGAGATGACGCTGGACGAGGTCACGACCATCGCCGAGGTGGTGAAGGAAGCGGTGGGCGAGGAGGCCGAGATCATCTTCGGCTCGGTGAGCGAGCCGGCCATGCAGGGCGAGGTGCGCGTGACGGTGATCGCCACGGGCTTCGCGCGGAAGGCGCAGGGTGGGATGGCGATCCCGCAGCGGGCCAGCACGCCGGTGATCCCGTTGGATCCGCTCGCGCGTTCGCAGCGTCCGTCGATCGGTGGCACGCAGGCTCCGGCGGCAGGGAATGCTGTGCCGCGCCCGCGGCCCTCGCAGGCCCGCCCGGCGGAGGATCTCAGCGACCTCGAGATCCCGACGTTCATTCGGAGACAGATGGACTGATGCCGGGCACTGGACGGCGGATTCTGACGGGCGCGGTGGTCGCGGGTCTCGCGATCGCCGCGCTTCGGTTGCCGGCCCCCACGCCGGGCGACCCGTCCGCCGTGCTGTCCATCCTGCAACCGGACCTGCAGCCTTGGACCGCGCACGACACGCTGGGTGAAGGGGAGACGCTGAGCGGCCTGTTGGCGCGCCGCGGCCTCACGGGTGTCGAGGCGCTGAACGTGATCAAGGCGGCCACGCCGCTGAATCCGCGGCGCCTGCGCCCCGGACTCGCCGTGGAAGTCTCCGGTGACACAACCGACACGCGGCCGCACGAGATCCGCTTCCGCCTCGCGGTGGACCGCATCGTGCGCTTGGCGCGCTCCGGCGACTCATGGGCGGCCACGGAAGAGATTCTGCCGTGGAAGATCGACACGCTGATTGTGCGCGGCACGGTGGAATCGTCGCTGTACCAGGCCATTGGCATGGGCAGCGAGGGCATGCTGAGCGGCCGCGCGCGCGACGAACTGGCCTGGAGCATCGCCGACATCTACGAGTACAAGATCGACATGTCGCGTGAGCTGCGGCAGGGCGACAAGGTGCGCGCGCTCTTTGAGCGGCATACCGCGCCCGACGGGACACAGCGCATCGGGAAGGTGATCGCAGCGGGTCTTCAGCAGGCGGGCACCGAGATCCAGGCCTTCCGTCTGGAGAAGGCGGACGGCGGCGTGCGCTACTACGATGAGAAGGGACGCTCGCTGGCGTCGATGTTCCTGCGCAATCCGGTGTCGTTCCGCCGCATCTCGAGCAGCTTCGGTCGCCGCCGTCACCCGATCCTCGGGACGATGCGCAACCACAACGGCATGGACTACGCGGCGAATGCCGGTACGCCGGTGCGCAGCATCGGTGATGGCGTCGTGATCTCCGCCGGCCGCAACGGTGGCTACGGCAACCAGATCGAAATCCGGCACTCGAACGGCTTCGTGTCGCGTTACGCGCATCTGCGTGGCTTCGCCGAGGGCATCCGGAAGGGCACGCGGGTGCGGATTGAGCAGACGATTGGCTACGTGGGCTCAACGGGCCTTTCGACCGCGCCGCACCTGCATTTCGAGATTCTCGTCGGCGGGCAGTTCCGCGACCCGCGCCGTGCCCTGGCCATGGTCGAGTCTGGCCCGCCGCTTTCGGGTACCGAGCTGGCGCGCTTTGAGCAAGCCCGGGATGCCGTCCTGTTCGCCCTTGAGCAACCAGCGGGACCACTTCGCGCGCTCGGCAACTAGCTTTCGGCGCGTGACCAGCGCCGGTAGACCACACACATGATTGCATGGCTCGTCGCCCTCCTGGTGGGGGCGTCGTTGGCGTTGCTCACGTACCGTGGTGTCCAGCCGCGCGGTGTGGCCGCGCTGCGCGCCCTGGCCGCCGTGGCCGTGACCGCGCTGCTGCTGGACGCGCCGCTGGCGCCGGCCCGGCCCTTGGCCCCCTGGGTTGTGGTGGACGCGTCCGCGAGTTGGGGCACGGATGGCAGTGGGGCGGCGTGGTCGGTGGCCCGGCGGGTGGTGGACTCCCTGCAGGCCGCGGGTGCGGATTCGCTGCTCCTCTTCGGCGACTCCCTGCGGGGCGACTCCCTCCCGGTGCAGCCCAGGGACCGCAGCTCGCGCGTGGAGCCCGTGGTCGCGGCGGCCCGCGCGCTGGGCCGACCGGTGGTGGTCGTCACCGACGGCCGCCTGACGGACACGGAGCATCTCGCGGACCTGCCCCGTGGCTCGCGCCTGCTGCGCGTGGATCCGACGGAGCTCTCCGACCTGGCGGTGGCCGGGCTGAACGCGCCGCGTGCAGCGGTCATTGGCGACACGCTGGACCTGCGCATCATCCTGCGCAGCGGCGCGTTGGCCACGCAGGCACGCCGCGTCGGCGTCCGGCTGGGCGGGCGCGACCTCGGCGGGGCGCAGGTCCCGGCCCTTGAGGCCTACGCCGAGCGCGAGGAACACCTGCGGGTCGTGGTGCCGGCGCTGGAAGGCGAGCAGGACCTGGTCGTGTCGATTGAGCCCAATGATGCATTGGCGGCCAACGACAGCCTGCGCGTGCCCATCAACGTGGTGGGCACGGCGCGCATCGCGCTGGTGTCGACGGCGCCTGACCAGGACGCCCGCTTTGCGCTGACCGTGCTGCGCGGCACCCAGCGGGCTGCGGTGCGGGCCTACTGGCGCGTGGCACCCGGCCAGTGGCGCGAGGGCGACGCCCTGCGGGCCGTGCCGGAGGCGACGGTCCGACGCGCCGTGGAGCAGGCCTCGCTCGCCGTGTTGCACGGCGATACCGCGTATTTCGGTGCGCCGCGCAGCCGCAGTCGCGGCGCCCTGGTGTTGATGCCGACGCCACCCGCCGGTCCCGACGAGCATTACGTCGTCGCCGCTGGGGACTCGCCGCTGCGCCCGCTGCTCGGCGATCTCCCCTGGGACGCGCTGCCGCCACTGACGGTCGGCGCGCCGGTCGCGGCTGACGGTACGCTCGGCGCGCTGCTTGCGCGCCGCGCGCGTCGCACGGATGAACGCGCCGTGGTTGCGCTTCGCGAAGGTCCGCCCCGTGTGGTGGTGCTAACGGCGGCCGGATTCTGGCGCTGGCGCACCCGCGGCGGCCGCCCCGCCGACGCCTTCGACGCGCTGTGGGGGACTATATTCGACTGGGCCACCGCCACGCCGCGGGTGGCCGGTTCCGCCGCCGGGTCGGCAAGCGTCAACGCGGAACTGGTGCCACAGCCAGCCACGGTGCAATCAGGGAGCGTCGGGGAGGGGCCGGCGAGGGACCTGGCGCCCCGGGCGCGAGGGGCGTGGTGGCTGGCCCTGCTGGCCCTCGTCGCGCTCTGCACGGAATGGGTGCTGCGGCGGCGAATCGGATGGCGCTGACGTAGCGCCTCGCGTTTACCTCCTTCGAATCCATGGCCAACCTGCTGTCCCGCCGCTCCCTCTGGCAGCGGATCAAGGATGTCGCGCTCACCGACGTCGGCGTGCTCGCCCGCGGCGGGGTGGACGGCGACACTCTCGAGCGCCTGGAGCAGACCCTGCTCGAGGCGGATCTGGGTGTGCCCGTCACCATGCGACTCGTGGACGCCGTGCGGGCCAAGGCGTCCAAGGGCGTGATCCGCACCGCCGAGGACTTTCGCGGGACCATCCGCGACCTTGTGTCGTCGGCCCTGCAGAGCGGCAACGCCACGCCAACGCTCGCCACGGCGACCTCCGGCCCGACGGTCATCCTCGTGCTCGGCGTGAACGGGGCCGGCAAGACGACCACCATCGGCAAGCTGGCCGCCCGCTTCCGCAAGGAAGGGAAGACCGTGCTGCTCGGGGCGGGCGACACCTTCCGTGCCGGTGCCATCGATCAGTTGAAGGTTTGGGCCGAGCGCACGGGTGCCGAGTTCATCGGCGCCACCGCCGGCGCTGATCCGGCGGCGGTGGCGTTCCAGTCCATCGACGCGGGCATCGCACGGGGCGTGGATGTGATCATCGTCGACACGGCCGGTCGCCTGCACACCAGTGGCGCGCTGATGGACGAACTTCGCAAGGTGCATCGCGTGGTGGCGAAGAGACTCGAAGGCGCACCGCACGAGGCCTTGCTCGTGCTCGACGGCACTGTCGGGCAGAACGCCGTGCAGCAGGCCAAGCAGTTCGCCGAGGTGGTGCCGCTCACGGGCTTGGTGGTCACCAAGCTCGATGGCACGGCACGCGGCGGAGTCGTCGTGGCGGTGCACGAGGCCGTGGACGTGCCGGTGAAGTTCCTAGGCCTTGGCGAACAGGCCGCGGACCTGCTGCCCTTTGAGCCCGCGCGCTTCGCGGCGGAGTTGCTGGAGGGATGAGCCCGGCCGCCGGCGGAGCAGGCGCAGGCCGACGCTCGCTCGATATGCCGGTGGAGTTCCTCACCGGGGTCGGGCCCCGGCGCGCCGAGGCCCTGCGACGGCTCAATATCTTCACGGCGCGCGACCTGCTGCTGCACGTGCCGCATCGCTACGAGGATGCGAGCACCGTGACGCCCATCGCGCGGCTCAAGGTGGGCGACGACGCCACCGTGATCGGCGAGGTGGTCTCGAAGGGCATCCTGCCCACGCGCAAAGGCCTGCGGATCTTCCAGGCGGTGGTGAAGGATGCGTCGGGGCTCATCGAGGTCGGCTGGCCCGGGCAGCCCTGGCTGGACCGGCAGGTCCAGAAGGGCGATCAACTCTTGCTGAGCGGACCCGTGCGCTTCTATCACGGGCGTCAGTTGGCTCCGCGCGAGTTCGTCAATCTTGGTCCCGAGGGCGACAGCACCGGCGCCGGCCGCGTGCTTGCCGTGTATCCGGCCACTGAAGGACTCTCGTTCAAGCTGATCCGGCAGCTCATCGACCGGCATCTCGATGCGCTGTTGCCGTTGGTGCAGGAGTACCTGCCGCCTGAACTGCTCGCCGAGGCCGGCCTGCCGACGCTGCCGGACGCATTGCGGGCGATGCACAGACCGACGTCCGTGGCCCAGGCGTTGCGGGCGCGCGCGCGGTTGGCCTACGAGGAACTGCTGTTTGTCCACCTGCTGCACCAACGCGCCCGCAGCCTGGCCCGTGAGGCTCGCGATGGCATCGTGTTCGAGAACCGCCGCGAGCTGACCACGCGATTCCGCGAGGTGCTGCCGTTCGAGCTCACCAAGGCCCAAGTGCGCGCGGTGCGCGAGATCGTGCAGGACATGTCGGCGCCGCAGCGCATGCATCGCCTGCTGCAGGGCGATGTCGGCTCGGGCAAGACGGTGGTGGCCGTGTTCGCCGCGTTGCTGGCGATGGAGAACGGCTACCAGGTCGCGCTGATGGCGCCGACCGAACTCCTGGCCGAGCAGCACGCCCGCACGGTGGACCGGCTGCTGGCACCGCTCGGGATCGTGCCGGTGCTCATCACGGGCTCGCGCAGCGCGAAGGAGCGGAAACTCGCAGCGACGCGGTTGGAGGGCGGGGAGCCGGTGCTCGCCATAGGCACCCACGCGCTGCAGGAGCAGGGCACCACGTTCGCTCGGCTGGGCCTCGCCATCATCGACGAACAGCATCGCTTCGGCGTGGAGCATCGGCGCTCGCTGGCGGAGCGCGGCAAGCGCGGCGAGCGGCCGGATGTGCTGCTGATGTCGGCCACGCCGATCCCACGCTCCTTGGCGCTGACCGTGTACGGCGACCTCGACGTGAGCATCCTCGACGAGCGGCCGCCTGGTCGCCAGCCCGTCACGACCGCGCTGCGGCCGGAATCGGCACGCAGCCGCGTGCTGGCGTTCATCAATCGCGAGTTGGACGCGGGTCGGCAGGCCTACCTCGTGTATCCGTTGATCGAGGAGTCGGAGAAGTCCGCCCTGAAGGCCGCCAAGGTCGCCTTCGAGGAACTGCAGGCCGGCCCCTTCGCCGGTCGCCGCGTGGCGTTGTTGCACGGCAAGCTCAAGGCCGACGAGAAGGACGGCATCATGCGCGACTTCCGCGACGGCAGCATCGACGTGCTGGTGGCGACAACGGTGATCGAGGTTGGCATCGACGTGCCCAACGCCACGGTGATGATGGTCGAGCACCCCGAGCGCTTCGGCCTCTCGCAGCTACACCAGCTGCGCGGCCGCGTTGGGCGCGGGGCGGAGGAGTCCTACTGTATCCTGCTTGGCGACGTTGGCGAGGAGGTGGCAGAGCGGCTGCAGCCGTTCCTCGAGACCGAGGACGGGTTTGCGATCGCGCGGGCGGACCTCGAACAGCGGGGCATGGGCGACCTATTCGGCGAACGGCAGAGCGGCGTGCCGATGTTCAAGGTGGCGGACCCGCTGCGCGACGAGGGGCTCAGCGAGCTCGCGCGCGCCGCAGCGGGGCGTGTGCTGGCGCGCGATCCCGCACTCTCGCGGCCCGAGCACGCCGCGCTGCAAGAGACGCTCAAGCGGCAGTATGGGCGGGCGCTGGAGCTGTTTCGGGTGGGCTGACGCGAGGGTGCGCAAGCAGTTGTCGTGCATGGACGCTGGCTCGCACGGCCGCGTGGCGCTCCCGTCAGCTACCGCCGCCGGAAGCGCGCCCCGCGCACCACACCGACGCAGCGTGGACTGCCGCAGGCGCAGCTGAACGGCTCCGCCAGCTCCCACTCGGTCGTGTTGTAGTCGAAGGTCACGTCCTCACCCTCGGCGATGTCCCGCAGCGCCACCAAGACGCGCTCCCGCAGCTCGGCGTTCGGCTCGCAGTGGTGGTTGAGGTACATCCAGGAGCGCCATTCGACCTGCGCGGCGTCGTCGAAGAGGTCGAAGGGGTCGATGTGCTGTGAGGCGCCGACCTGCACCGAATGACGCGTCGGGAGGTCGGTCAGCCGCCCCTCGATGCGAAGGATCGGCGTGCCAGCGGCGATTGCGACCCGGGCGATGACGCGGCGCGCATCAGCCTCGGCCAGCACCGCGATGAGCGGGTTCGCGCTTGGGAGGATGCCCGGCGCGGAACGCAGGGACGCCCCGGTGTTCGGCCGGGGCGCCTCGTCGGGTTGCTGCGGATGTATCGGTGGGGTTGGGCCGGTCATGCGCGCGGAAACCTAGCGCCTATTGGCATCGGCGCCAGAGGCGTAGTTGGCCCGGTTGAGGGGTCGCCGGCGCGCGGGTCCACGCCGCGCGCCGCCCGAACCGGTCCTGCCGTCCCCTCGGTGACCGCATAGCTTCTGCCGGATGCAACCGCCGCCTGACACCCTTCGCGTCGCCGCCGCGCAGATCGCGCCCGTCTGGCTTGACCGCGAGCGCACGCTGGCCAAGGTCGTCGCGGCCATTCGAGCCGCGGTAGAGCAGGGCGCCCAACTCGTGACCTTCGGCGAGGCGCTGGTGCCGGGCTATCCGTTTTGGCTGGAGCACACCGACGGCGCGCGCTTTGAGTCCGCATTGCAGAAGGAACTGCACGCGCACTATCAGCGTGAGGCGGTGCAGATCGAGGCCGGCCACCTGCGGCCCGTCTGCGATGCGGCGCGTGAGCTGGGAGTCGCCGTGGTGCTCGGCATCATCGAGCGTCCGCAGGATCGGGGCGGGCACAGCCTGTATGCGAGCCTCGTCTACATCGCGGCGAGCGGGGAGATCGGCAGCGTGCACCGCAAGCTGGTGCCGACGTATGAAGAGCGCCTGGCCTGGTCCCCCGGCGATGGGCACGGCCTGCGCACCCATCGGCTCGGCGCCTTTGCGGTGGGCGGATTGAACTGTTGGGAGAACTGGATGCCGCTGCCGCGTGCGGTGCTGTACGCGGAGGGCGAGGACCTGCACGTGGCGATTTGGCCCGGCGGAAAGCACAACACGCGCGACCTCACGCGCTTCATTGCCCGCGAGGGGCGGTCATTCGTGATCTCGGTGAGCGGCCTGATGCGGCGATCGGACGTCGGGCCGGATGTGCCCCAGCGCGAACTGTTGATGGCCGCCCTGCCCGAGGTGCCGGCGAACGGCGCGAGCTGCATTGCCGCGCCGGACGGCAGTTGGATCGTGGAACCCGTGATCGGCGAGGAGCGCGTGATCGTCGCGACCATCGACCACGCCTTGGTGCGTCGCGAGCGCCAGAACTTCGACCTCGCGGGTCACTATGCTCGACCTGACGTGACGCGGCTGGTCGTGAACCGCGAGCGGCAGCGGACGGTGTCTGAAGGATGAACGTGGGAGGACGAAGGACGGAGGACGAAGGACGAAGGACGAAGCAAAACACGCGAACGGGCCGCCTCCCGAGGGAGACGGCCCGTTCGTCGCTAGGCGCGGCCAGGTACGTGCGGCCGGTCGCCGCGCCTGATCGCCGCTACCGCATGCCAATGCCCGCGCGCGTCGAGGGCGGCTGATACGCCCAAGGCTGGCGGGGTAGCGTCCGCTGGCGCGGGTAGACCTCGTTCAGCGTGTTCGCGTCGTAGAGCCGCCCACCCAGCATCACCATCGCGATGCTGTTCGAGTTGCGGATCTCGCTCAGCGGATCGCGGTCCAGCACCAGCAGGTCGGCAAGCTTGCCGACCTCCAGCGACCCGATGTCCGTCGCCAGCCCGATGGCCTCGGCGCCCACAATCGTGGCGGCGCGCAGGGCATCGTGGTTCGGCAGACCACCGCTGGCGATGAGCCACAGCTCCCAGTGCATGCCGAGTCCCTGCAGCTGGCCGTGTGAGCCGACGCCGATCCTGCCGCCGGCCGCGACCGTCTTGGCGATGTCCGCGCCGTGCTGCCACATCGCGTACTCCTCACGCAGCGCGAAGCCGGCGGGTCCGGGTGCGTTCCCCGTGCCGCGGCGTCGAATCTTGCCCGCGAGGTCGATTGGATGCGTGAACGTGCGAAGCTTGAGATCGTTCGCGAGGTCCTCGGTCTGATAGAACCAGCCTTCGCCGAACGGTCCGCCGTATTCGACGATGAGGGTGGGCGAGTTGTAGGTGCCCGTCGCCTTGTACCACTCGAACACATCCGCGAACTTCGGCGTGATGGGCAGGGTGTGTTCGATGCCCGGGTAGCCGTCGATGCCGTGCGTCAGGTTGAGCTTCTGGTCCAGCCCACCTTCCGTCGTGGGCATGATCTCCAGCTCCCTCGCCGCCTGGATCAGCCACTGCCTCTGCTGACGGTTGCCGCTCATGTACATCTTGAGCGTCTTGGTGTCGTAGTAGGTGGCGTAGCGCTTCATGATCTGCCGCGCGTGGTCCAGGTCGCGCACGTTCTCGGCCGAGAAGACGCCCGGACCCGTGGTGTAGATGCGCGGGCCGATCATCTCCCCCATCGCCACACGGTCGCCATACGTCAGGAAGTCCGTGGTGGCCGTCTGGGGGTCGCGCGTGGTTGTCGTGCCGTAGGCCAAGGTGGCGAGATACTGCCAGGTCTGGGTGTTGTGGACGCCCGGCGTGAGCCACTGTGGGTGGTAGTGCGTGTCCACCATGCCCGGCATGATGACCTTGCCGGAGACGTCGATGATGCGCGCCCCCGTCGGCACCTGCACCTGGCCGCGGGCGCCGATGGCCACGATGCGTTCGTCGCGGATCACGATGTCGGCGTTCTCGATGATCTCGCGGCCGCGCATGGTGATGGCCTTGCCGCCGCGCAGCACGACCGAGCCCTGCGGCTTGTCGCGGGGCACGCTGACGCTGATGCGCTGCTCCGCTGGCTTGTAGCCCGGCTTCTCCTTCTTGGTCGTGTCGGCCTTGGCGATGCTATCGGCACGGGCCAAAGAGTCCTTCTTGGTGGTGTCCGCCCGGATGGCGGCCACGCGGCGCGCATCGGCCTTGAGGGAGTCCTCGACCACCTTGGCGCGGTCAATGTCGTAAGTCCACACGGCGTTGCCCAGGCCCCACATCACCTTGCGGCCATCGCCGCTCCATGCCGGAAACTCCCCTCCGACCTCGTTGAGCTTGCGCACCGGGACCGGCGCGCTGGCAGGGTTGGCCACGCTGACCGTCGGCGCGTTGGCGCCCGTCTGCGGGATGGTGACCACATAGAAGTCCATGCCCACCGAGGCCAGCGCCTGCGTGCCCGTCGGCGAGACCTGAATGAGGCCGGCCGCTGGCGGCGTCGGGTTGTTCTCGAGCTCGTGGTCGTCGCCCAGGTGCGACTGCGACATCGGCGTATTGCGCGTGATGTCGTAGGCCCGCGGCTCCGCGCTCGTGAGCGGACGCGCCGCGCGGCCGCCCTGGATCATCGCGGCCTGCATGTCGTTGCCGGCGTCGAGCGTGAGCGGCCCGCCCGCGCCCGGCGGCATCGGGCCTGTCACGCGCAGGTGGTTCTGCAGGTCGGTGCCGTCCCAGCGGAACGAGACGAGTCCCTCGCGCCGGCTGTACGCGTAAATGCGATCTGCGGCATTCGCAAAATGCGGGTTGCCGAGGCCGCTCGTGGGCATGATGGACGTGGCGTCGCCTCCGTTGGCCGGCATCCACACAAACTCTGCGGCGGCCGGTCCGAAGAACGCGCCTCCCGCCTCCTGCATCTCGCGCGAGGCGGCCCGCGTCACGACAATCCGGTCACCGGCCGGCGACCAGGCGGGGTCGAAGTAGAGCGCCCCGGACGCCAGTGTCTGCGTGGTCCAGCCACGGCGGGCCGTGGTCGCCTTCACGAGCGAACCGCCGGTCTGGTCGTTCCAGGTCACCCAGACAAGGCTGCGCGAGTCGGCCGACCAGGCCGGCATGAACTCGCCGGTCGTGGCCGCGCTGACCCGCTGCGGCGTGCCATTGGGCAGGTCCATCACGTAGATCTTGCCCACCGACGAGAACGCGAGCTTGGTCCCGTCCGGCGACGGTGCGAGATCGCGCACCTGACGTGCGGTGAACGTGCTGGTGGTGTCCACGCGGTATTGGAACATCACCTCTGGACCCATCTCCAACTCGACGTCCGCCTCGAAGGGGATTCGCGTGGGGGCACTGCCGTCCACGGGCACGCGCCAGATGCCGCCGCCGTAGAACACCACGACGGCACGCGAATCGGGCGTGAAGGAGAAGCCCGGGTAGGCGTCCATCGGCGCGCGAGACTCGGTCTCGTCGCGCTGCACCGGGAAGGCCAGCCACTTCTCCTCGCTGCTGCCGAGGTCGCGGATCACGAGGCCCGTCTGGGTCTCGAAGCGCGAGGCATAGACGGCGTACTTGCCGTCCGGTGAGAGCGCCGGCCGGAAGCCCGACCCAAAGCGCGTGGTCATCTGCGCGGTGCGGCCCGTCTCACGGTCCCAGCTGTAGATCTGGTATTGGGGGCCGAGCGCGTTGTACTGCCAGTCGCCCTGCCGTGCGGCGAACCAGAGGAACCGCGGGTCGGCGCCGTAGGCAGCGCCGAGCATCTTGAGGTTGGCCGGTGGGGTGGGCGTCGCGGAGAGCGCCACGCCGTTGCCGCCGTCCACGTGGTACATCCAGAGCTTGTGCGCGCCGCCCAGGCCGCCCGCACGGGAGGCCACGATGTACTGGCCGTCGGGCGTCCACTCCGGCGAGACGTAGAGGTTGTTGTTGCCCTTGGTCAGCTGCAGCGTGTCCTTGCCGTCGAGCGAGAGGACCCAGACGTTGTCGCCGCCGCTGCGGTCGGAGACGAACACCACGCGCCTGCCATCCGGCGAGAAGCGCGGTTGCACGTCGTAGGCCATGCCCTTGGTCAGGCGCGTGGCCTTGCCGCCGGCGATCGGCAGGGTGTAGAGGTCGCCGAGCAAATCGAACACGATCGTCTGGCCGTCGGGCGAGACGTCGAGCGACATCCAGGTGCCTTCGGTGGCCGTGAAGCGGTGGGTGCGAGCCGTCTTCAGGGGCAGGGTGGTAGCGGCCGCGCCCGAGGCGCTGGGACCGCCTTGGGCAGCGAGCGTCGGGATCGGGGCGGAGAGCGCGCAGAGCGCAGCGGCCGCCAGGGTAAACCGGCGAGTCGACATCGGCGTTGGGTTGGGGTCCAGGTGGGGGCCCGGAGTGTCCGAGGGCCTCGGAATATGGCTTGCGGGTCCGCGTGCTGTCACGCTTGGCCGATCACCGAGAATCTGCCGATACTCCATTGATGGCACCCTTCAACCCGGCACCGTAGGCCACATCCGTGAGACGCGTAGACGCCGTGCGCGCCGCAGCTGCGCCGTCGCATCGTCCGAGGCGGACGGTGTGGATTGTCGCCGGGGCGGCCTTCGTGGTGGCGTCGGCCTGCGCGATGGCCGTCGACCTCTGGTACGCGGCGCGGGTGGACCGTGAGCTCCGCGTCCGCGTCAGTTCGCAGATGGCGCCCACGGTCGAAGCGCTGCGGTCCGCCGTGGAGCGCCGCGTGGCACTGCTTGAGGGACTCTGGTCCTTCGCGGAGGCTGAGGACTCGCGCATACGGCTCGAGGCTCAGTTTCCGGTCTTCGCCAGCGGGCTGCTGACCGGCACCAGCGGCGTGCGCACCGTGCAGTTCGTCGAGAGCGGCCGGATTGTCCGGACCTGGCCAACGCAGGGCAATGCCGCGGCACTCGGCTATGACCTCAGTCGCGATCCCCGTCCTGCCATCCGCGAGGGCTATGAACGCTCGATGGCGTTCACCACACCGATCGTGACTGGGCCGATCGAGCTGGTGCAGGGCGGCAGCGGGCTCATCGTGCGCAAGCGGCTCACCCAGCGTCCCGGATTTCCCGACCTGGCCGCCATCGTCTTGGACATTCCCACCCTCATGGCGGATGCGGGCATCTCGCCGGAACGCAGCGACCTGCTCTTGGAGGTGCGCGACCGATCGGGCATCTGGTTCGGCGGGGACAGCGCGGGCAGCGTGCAGCGGCCGGTCGAGGCACCGGTTGAGGTCGTGGACGGCGACTGGCGGCTGCTGGCAGCGCCGGAGGGAGGCTGGGAGGCCGCGCTCGCCCGCGAGACCCAGCCGGTGCGCCTGGGCCTCCTGGCCTTCGTGCTCGCCGTGACGCTTGCTGGCGTGCTGGTGGGCCAGCGGCAGGCGCGGCTCTCCCGCACCATCGCCGACCGGGAGAGTCAGCTCGACATCGCCCTCCGGGCGGGCCGCATGGGCCGCTGGGAGATCGACGTCGTGGCCGAGACGATGCGCTTCGACGCCGTTGGTGCGACGATCATGGGCCGGGACCAGGCCGAGCTCAGCGGTCCGCTCGAGGGACTGCTGCCGCTGCTGCATCCGGAAGACGCAGCCGTTGTCGCCCGCGTGTTCATCGAGGTGCTCTCGTCAGGCCGGAACGACTACACACTGGAGCATCGCATCTCGTTGCCCGACGGGTCTGCCCGCTGGGTCTTCGTGACAGGGGACGTCGAGCGTGACGCTGCCGGAGTCGCCCAACGGGTGCGCGGGATCATCACGGATGCATCGGACCGTCGGGCAATCGAGTCGCGGGCTCGGCAGCTCGAACGTGTGGAGACGATCGGCACGATGGCCGGCGGCGTCGCCCACGACTTCAACAACCTCTTGATGGCCATCGCGGGCTGCGCGGAGCTTGCCCGCGAGGCCCTGCGTAGCGCACCGACAGACGACCCCGTGCGCCGTGCCGCCGAGCCGGATCTCGATGAGCTGCTGCGCATCACAGGTCGCGCCCACGGACTGACGCGCCAACTGCTGGCGTTCAGCCGCGGGACCTCGGCCGAACCGCGCAGCATCGATCTGCGGCAGACGGTGCAGGAGTTGGAGCCCGTGCTGCGGCGTCTGCTGGGTCGGGCGCTGCGCCTGCGGGTCGAGGTGGCCGAAGGCGTTCCCCGGGTATGGATCGAGCCCTCGCAGCTGACGCAGGTGCTGCTCAATCTCGTCGTCAACGCGCGTGACGCGATTGCCGGATCGGGCAGCATCACGATTCGCCTGTACGTCGTAGACGTGGCCGCAGAGGCGGCGGCGCGACTGCCGGAGGGTCGTTGGGTCGTGCTCGAGGTTGAGGATACGGGCAGCGGCATGCCGGACGAGGTCCGTCGCCGGATCTTTGAGCCGTATTTCTCCACCAAACCGACAGGCGCAGGCACCGGGCTGGGATTGGCGGTAGTCCAGGGCGTCGTCCGCGGCGCGGGTGGGCACGCGCTGGTGGAGAGCGAGCTGGGGCGTGGCACGCGGTTCCGCATTCTCTTGCCGCCCCACGACCAGTCGAGTCGCGTGCGGGCCCTCTCGGATGCCTCCGCCCCTGTGACCAGGGGTCGCGCCGAACCGGGCAGCTGAGGGTCGGTCGGCCGCGACGGCCATCCTACCAGCGCTCCTGCAGTGCCTCTAGCTTTCGGGGATGTCTAGCACGCCCGAACCCATTCGCATCTCCGACCTTCCGACCCTTGTCGGCCAGACCACCAGTGTCAGCGGCTGGGTGACGCACACCAGATCCTCCGGCAAGGTCGCCTTTGTGACGATGCGCGACGGTACGGGCCTGCTGCAGTGCGTCGTCGTGAAGCCGCAGGTGAGCGCCGAGACCTGGGAGGCGTTCCAGTCGCTGACGCTCGAGTGTTCGCTGCGCGTGACCGGTGAGGTCAAGGCGGACGCGCGCGCGCCGGGTGGCGTGGAGCTCGGGGTTGCCGAGCTGCAGCTGATTGGGTCGAGCGCGCTCGACTACCCGATTCAGCCCAAGGAACACGGCGTCGACTTCCTGCTCGACAATCGCCACTTCTGGCTGCGCACGCCGCGCCAGGTGGCGATCATGCGCATCCGCAACGAGATCGAGCAGGCCATCCACGACTTCTTCTACGCGCGCGGCTTCCTGCGCACCGACACGCCGATCCTCACGGCGGCGATCGGTGAACGCTCTGGGCTCTTTGCCACGGAATACTTCGACGAAGGCAACGCCTACCTCGCACAGACCGGTCAGCTCTATGGTGAGGCGCTGGCGGCGGCCTTCGGCAAGGTCTACACCTTCGGCCCGACCTTCCGCGCGGAGAAGTCCAAGACGCGGCGCCATCTCACCGAGTTCTGGATGATCGAACCCGAGGTGGCCTTCTACGACACACACGACAACATGCGGCTGCAGGAGGACTTCGTGTCCTTCCTCGTGCAGCGCGTGGTGGAGCGGCAGCTGCCCGCCCTCAAGGAGCTCGAGCGCGACGTCTCCAAGCTGGAGAAGATCAAGGCGCCGTTCCCTCGCATCGATTACTCCGATGCGGTGAAGACCCTGCAGGGCAAGGGCAGCGCCGTCCAGTGGGGCGACGACCTCGGCGCCGAGGATGAAGCGCTGCTGGTTGCCGACTACGAGACGCCGATCTTCATCTGCAACTATCCGAAGGAAGCCAAGGCCTTCTATATGAAGGAGAACCCGGCTGACCCGCGGACCGTGCTCTGCGACGACATGCTGGCGCCCGAGGGCTACGGCGAGATCATCGGCGGCTCGCAGCGCGAAGACGACCACGACAAGCTCCTGCAGCGCATCCACGAGGAGAAGCTGCCGGTGGAGGCGTACTCGTGGTATCTCGACCTTCGGAAGTACGGGACCTTCGTGCACTCAGGCTTTGGTCTGGGCCTCGAGCGCACGGTGGCTTGGATCTGCGGCACGCCGCACATCCGCGAGTGCATCGCCTTCCCGCGGATGATGACCCGCCTGCATCCGTGATGCCGATGCGCGATACCGTGCCGCCCGTGACAACGCCGCGCGTTGCGACCGAGTGCGTCGCGTGAGCGCCTCCGATCTGACGCGCAACGCGGGCCAGCCGCTCGACCTCGACGTCGTGCGTGCCATCCGCGTGAACAAGAGCGCGGCCGAACGCCGTGCGGCCACGATCCCGACGCGCCGCACGGTGAAGAAGCAGTGGCAGGCGGCGTGGCTGCTCAAGGCCATCACGCTGATGGATCTCACGACGCTCTCCGGTGACGATACCGCCGGCAACGTGCGCCGCCTCTGCGCCAAGGCGCGGCGCCCGCTGCGCGACGATCTGGTCGACGCGCTGGGCGCGAACGACCTGGGCATCACCGTCGGGGCAGTCTGCGTCTATCACCAGTGGGTGGAGACGGCGGTGGCGGCTCTCGACGGGTCGGGCATTCCCGTCGCCGCGGTGAGTACGGGTTTCCCGGCCGGGCTCTCGCCGTTCAAGCAGCGGCTGGCGGAGATTGGCGAGAGCGTGAAGGCCGGCGCGCAGGAGATCGACATCGTCATCACGCGTCGCCACGTGCTCACGGGTGATTGGCAGGCGCTGTACGACGAGGTGAAGGCCTTCCGCGAGGCCTGCGGCGACGCGCACCTCAAGGCCATTCTCGCCACGGGCGAGCTGGCCACGCTGACCAACGTGGCGCGCGCCAGTTGGGTGGCGATGCAGGCGGGCGCCGACTTCATCAAGACCAGCACTGGCAAGGAAGGGGTCAACGCGACATTGCCCTTCTCGCTGGTAATGGTGCGGCAGATCCGCGAGTACGAGCGCGCCAGCGGCTTCAAGGTCGGCTACAAGCCCGCCGGTGGGATCCGCACCGCCAAGCAGTCGCTCGACTACCTGCTGCTGATGAAGGAAGAGCTGGGCGAGCGCTGGCTGCAGCCCGACCTGTTTCGTTTTGGCGCGTCAAGCTTGCTGACTGACATCGAGCGCCAGCTCGAACACTTCGTGACGGGCCGCTATGCCGCGGCGCACCGTCATCCGATGCCTTGACCTGCCTTCGATCCGCGAGCGACGTATGGCAAGCGTAGCAGAGATCTTCCGCACGATGGACTACGGCCCCGCGCCCGAAAGCGCTGCCGAAGCGCGCGCCTGGCTGAAGCGCCACGAGTCGCGCTTCGGGCACTTCGTGAACGGCGCCTTCACCAAGGTCGGCGCGACTTTCGACGTGATCGACCCGAGCAGCACCGACAAGCTGGCCAAGGTCACGCAGGGCACGACCAAGGACGTCGACGCCGCCGTGGCCGCGGCGCGCAAGGCGCAGCCAAAGTGGGCGAAGCTCTCCGGGCACGCGCGCGCGCGGCATCTCTACGCGCTCGCCCGTATGGTGCAGAAGCATTCGCGTCTGCTGGCCGTCGTGGAGTCGATGGACAACGGCAAGAGCATCCGCGAGACCCGCGACCTCGACATCCCGCTCGTCGCCCGACACTTCTACCATCACGCTGGCTGGGCGCAGCTGATGGAGTCGGAGTTCGTCGGCTACGGTCCCGTGGGCGTAGTGGGACAGATCATCCCCTGGAACTTCCCGCTGCTGATGCTGGCGTGGAAGGTCGCGCCGGCGCTGGCCGCGGGGAACACGGTGGTGCTCAAGCCCGCCGAGTTCACGCCGCTTTCCGCGCTGCTGTTCGCCGAGTTGGCCCACGAGGCCGGGTTGCCGGCCGGCGTGCTCAACATCCTCACGGGCGACGGCAAGACCGGCGCGGCGTTGGTGGAGCACAAGGGCGTCGACAAGATCGCCTTCACGGGCAGCACCGAGGTGGGCAAGATCATCCGTCGTGCGACGGCGGGCAGCGGCAAGAAGCTCTCGCTCGAACTCGGCGGGAAGTCGCCGTTCATCGTCTACGAGGATGCCGACCTCGACGCCGTGGTCGAGGGCGTCGTGGATGCCATCTGGTTCAATCAGGGACAGGTCTGTTGCGCGGGTTCGCGCTTGCTCGTGCAGGAAGGCATCCACGACCGCTTGATCGAGAAGATTCGCGCGCGGATGGAGAAGCTCCGCGTCGGCAATCCGCTCGACAAGGCGGTGGATATGGGGGCCATCGTCGCGCCCGAACAGTTGGAGCGCATCACCAAGCTGGTGAAGCAGGGGAAGGACGAGGGCGCCACGATGTGGCAGCCGAGTTGGAGCGTGCCCAAGAACGGTTGTTTCTATCCGCCGACGCTGTTCACCAACGTCGAGCCGGCGAGCACGATCGCGCAGGTCGAGATCTTCGGCCCTGTGCTGGTGGCGATGACGTTCCGCACGCCCGAGGAGTCGGTCGCGCTCGCGAACAACACGCCCTATGGCCTGGCCGCCAGCGTGTGGAGCGAGAACATCAACCTCGCACTGGACATTGCGCCGAAGCTCAAGGCGGGCGTTGTGTGGATCAACGCGACGAATCTCTTCGATGCGGCGGCGGGCTTCGGCGGCTACCGCGAGTCGGGGTACGGGCGCGAGGGTGGACGGGAAGGGATGTATGAGTACTGCAGTCGTAAGTCATCAGTTGTGAGTCGTAAGGGAACGGCAGTATCGGCGCGTTCGAAGGCTGTACTCTCACAACTCACGACTCACGACTCACAACTGCCGTCCGTCGACCGCACCCCGAAGCTCTTCATCGGCGGCAAGCAGGCGCGGCCGGACTCCGGGTACTCGCGCGTCATCGTCGGCCCCAAGGGTCAGCGCGTGGGCGAGGTCGGCGAGGGCAATCGCAAGGACATCCGCAACGCCGTCGAGGCGGCGCAGGCGGCCGCCAAGTCGTGGAGCAAGGCGACGGCGCATCTGCGCGCGCAGATCCTCTATTTCATCGGCGAGAACCTCGATGCGCGAGCTGAGGAGTTTGCCACGCGTCTTCGTGCAATGACCGGTTCGACTGCGGCGCAGGCGCGCGCCGAGGTGCAGGCCAGCGTCGCGCGGCTGTTCAGCTACGGCGCATGGGCCGACAAGTGGGATGGCGCCGTGCACAGCGTGCCCATCCGCGGCGTCGCGCTGCAGATGAACGAACCGATCGGCGTGGTGGCCGTCGCCGCACCCGACGAGTCGCCACTGCTCGGGTTCATCTCCGCTGTCGCGCCGCTCGTTGCCACCGGCAATGCCGTGGTGGCCGTGCCAAGTGCGCCGCATCCGCTGAGCGCGACGGACCTCTACACGGTCTTCGAGAGCAGCGATCTGCCCGGCGGCGTGGTGAACATCGTCACGGGTGACAAGGACCCGCTGGCCAAGACGCTGGCGGAGCACGACGACGTCGAAGGGATCTGGTACTGGGGCGCGCGCGAGGGCGTGAAGGCCGTCGAGCTGGCGAGCGCAAGCAATATGAAGCGCACCTGGTGCCACGCGGGCGTTGTGGACTGGTCGTCAGCCGAGCACGGAGAGGGCCGCGAGTTCCTGCGCGAGGCCACGCAGGTAAAGAACATCTGGATTCCGTATGGCGAGTAAGCCTTGAACTGCATTGCCACAGAGACACAGAGGCACAGAGCAGGCAACGACTGAAGTGCCTTGGAACGACGGAGGGCTCCGCAACACTGCGGAGCCCTCTGTGTCTCTGTGCCTCTGTGGCAAACTTCAGCGCGCCGATCTCACTTCCCCCGCGCCCGGTACCGCGCGAGATACTCGGCCGCCCAAGCCGGGAATCGTCCGGCCGCCAACTCGAGCCGCGCCCGTCGCATCAAGCCAACCAGATAGTGCACGTTGTGCAAGGAGAGCAGCCGCAGCCCCAGCATCTCTTCCGCATTGAAGAGATGCCTGAGGTAGGCCCGGTCATAGTGCGTGCACGAGTAGCAGTCGCAGCCCTCCACCAACGGCCGCTTGTCGAAGCGATGGTCCGCACGCTTGATCTGCACCGTGCCATCGGGCGTGAACGCCGTGCCGTGCCGACCCATCCGCGTCGGGACGACGCAGTCGAACAGGTCCACGCCGCGCGCCACGCTCTCCACCAAGTCATCCGGGAAGCCCACGCCCATCAGGTACCGCGGTTTGTCGCGCGGCAGTTCGGGATCGCAGACCTCAATCGTGGCGTACATGTCCGGCTTCGCTTCGCCGACGCTGAGTCCGCCGATCGCGATGCCGTGCCAGTCGCCGGCCTGCCGGATGCCGCGCACGCTCGCGCGCCGCAGCTCCGGATGGATGCCGCCCTGGACGATCGGGAACAGCGCCTGCGGCGGCGCCACGCGCTCGAGGTCCAGGTTGCCGAACAGGGCAGGGGCGCCCGGCGGCAAGGCGATCGAATCCAACGGCGCGCGACCCTCGCGCCCGAGCCGCTCGAACTCCTCGCGGCAGCGCTCCAGCCAGCGCAGCGAGCGCTCCATCGCGCTGCGCGAGGCCGCCTCGTCCGACTTGCCTTCGATCAGCTCGTCCAGCTGCATGATCACGTCGGCGCCGAGGTTGCGCTCGATGCGCATCACGGACTCGGGCGTGTAGTCGTGCAGCGAGCCGTCGAGGTGTGAGCGGAACTCGATGCCGCGCTCGCGCACCGTGCGATGCTGGGCCAGCGAGAAAACCTGGAAACCCCCGGAGTCCGTGAGCATCGGCCCCTTCCAGCGTGCGAAGGCGTGCAGCCCACCGAGTGCGCGCACGGCGGCGTCGCCGGGCCTCAGGTAGAGGTGATAGGCGTTCGCCAGCACCATCTGGGCGCCGGTGGCCTCCACCTCCTGCACACTCAGTCCCTTGATGGTCGCGTGCGTGCCGACCGGCATGAAGGCCGGGGTTTCCACGACGCCGTGCGGCGTGTTGAACCAGCCGCAGCGCGCGGCGCCGGTCTCGTCGGCGGTCGCGAAGCCGAAGTGGGGAAGCGAGGCGACTTCGCTGGGCACCGAAGGGGCGCCCCACACCGGAACGTCCTCGCTCACGCGCCGGCCTCGCCCCGCTTCACTTCGTCCCAGAGCGCGTCCAGCGCCTCGAGTCCCGCCGAGCGCACGTCGATGCCGCGGACCGCCGCCAACTGCTCGATCTGCTCGAAGCGGCGCTGGAACTTCGCATTTGCGCCGTCCAGCGCCAACGAGGGATGCACCCCCGCCTTCCGGCACAGATTCACCACCGCAAACAATAGGTCGCCCAGCTCCTCCGAGAGCTTGCCGTGTTGTGGATCGCCGCTCGGCACGCCGTGCGTGTCGAACTCCGCGCCGTCCACGGCGATCTGTGCGCGCACCTCCTCCAGCTCCTCGGCCACCTTCTGCATCGGCCCGTCGGTGTCCGGCCAGTCAAAGCCGACCCCGGCGGCGCGTTCCTGCAGGCGATGCGCTCGGTGCAGGGCGGGCAGGCCGCTCGGCAATCCCTCCGCCAATGAACGCCGCGTCTGCGCCTTCATCTGCTCCCACGGCGTGCGCTCCTTCTCGTTGCCGTACAGCCAGGGATGGCGTCGCGTCATCTTCCCGACCAGCGAGCCGGCCACCTGTTCCGGACCGAAGGCCCCGCGCTCCTCGGCGATCACCGCGTGGAACAGCACCTGCAGCAGCACGTCGCCCAGCTCGCCGCACATCGCCGCGTCGTCACCCTCGCGCAGGGCGTCGTCCAGCTCGTGCATTTCCTCGTTCAGGTAGGGCCGCAGCGACTCGTGCGTCTGCGCGCGATCCCAGGCGTCGCGCGCGCGCAGGTCGCGCATGATCGCGAGGGCATCCTCAAGCGTGGCTTTGTCTTGCATCGCGTTTTTTGGTCCGGTACACTTCGAGGCTCCAATGCCCACGCAATCTAGTCCGGACGCGTTGCCCCGTGCCTGGGTCGAGGTGGACCTCGACGCCGTCGTCCGGAACGCGAAGGCCCTCGCGAATTGCGCGCGCGTCCCCTTGATCCCGATGGTGAAGGCCGACGCCTACGGGCTGGGTGCCGTCCGCGTGGCCCAAGCGTTGGAATCGCTCCACCCGTTGGCCTACGGCGTGTCGTCAATTGTTGAGGGCGAGGAACTCCGGCGCGCCGGCATCACGCGGCCCGTGCTGGTCTTCACGCCCACGCTGCCCAGCGACCTCGCGCGGCTGCGCTCGGCGGCGCTGGTCCCCACGCTGGCGAGCCGCGAGGGCATTGCGACCTGGGCGGCCCTCGGTGGGGGCGACTGGCATCTCGCGATCGACACGGGGATGCATCGCGCGGGCATCGGCTGGCGGGACGTCGGCACGCTCGCCGCTGAGCTGCAGCAGTGCCCGCCCAGCGGAGCATTCACGCACTTTCACTCCGCCGAGCTCGACGATGGCTCGCTCGAGGCGCAGGAGCAGCGCTTCCGCGAGGCGCTGAGCGCGCTGCCGGCCCTGCCGCCGCTGCTTCACGCAGATAACAGCGCGGCCATCGTGCGACGCTCGCCGTCGCCCTGGCAGGCGGTGCGACCCGGCGTGTTCCTCTACGGCGTGGGCAGCGGCAATGGCGCCGCCCTCCAGCCCGAGCCAGTGGCACATCTGCGGGCGCGCGTGGTCGAGACCCGCAGCCTCCGCCGCGGCGAGACCGTCAGCTACGACGCGACGTGGACGGCCGCGCAGGACAGCATCATCGCGACGGTCGGCGTTGGCTACGGCGATGGCTATCGCCGATCGCTCGGCAACGTGGGAGAAGCCTTGGTGTCAGGAGGCGCGGGCCGGGCGAGACGCGCACCCGTGGCGGGCACCGTGACGATGGACATGCTGATGCTCGATGTCACGGGACTCGACGTCGCAGCAGGAGATGTCGTGACCTTGCTCGGCCGCCACGAGGATCAGTTGCTGACCGCCGAGGACGTCGCGGCGCGCGCGGATCTCTCGCCGTACGAGCTGCTGACGGGTCTGCGCCAGCGCCTGCTGCGCCTCTACACGGAGCGTCGTTGACGATGACCCATCGCGCTGTGATCCTCGTGCTGGATGGCGTCGGCATCGGTGCCGCGCACGACGTGGCGGCCTACGGTGACGAGGGCTCCGACACGCTGGGCAACCTCGCGCGGGCCGTCGGCGGGCTGCAGCTGCCGAACCTCGCGCGCCTCGGACTCGGGCGCATCCGGTCGTTGGAGGGCGTCGCGGCGGATCCCGCACCGCAGGGCGCCTGGGGCCTGCTCCAGCCGCGTTCCGCGGGCAAGGATAGCACGACCGGGCACTGGGAAATCGCGGGCGTACATCTCGCGCAACCGTTTCCAACGTACCCGCAGGGCTTCCCGGCCGACGTGATCGACGAGTTCTCGCGCCGCACGGGGCGTCCAGTCATCGGCAACGTCGTGGGGAGCGGTACGGCGATCATCGATCGCTACGCCGATGAGCATCGGCAGCGCGGCGCGTGGATCGTCTATACCTCGGCCGATTCGGTCTTCCAGGTGGCGGCGCACGAGGAGACCATCCCGCTCGACGAGCTCTACGCCGCCTGCGAGACGGCGCGGGCCATGCTTGTGGCGCCCCACGACGTCTCGCGGGTGATCGCCAGGCCATTCGTGGGGACGCCCGGCGCGTGGCGACGCACGGCCAACCGTCGCGACTTCTCCATCGCCCCGCCCGAGGAGACGCTGCTCGACGCCCTACAGGCGGCCGGAATTCCACGCAGCGGGGTGGGGAAGGTGGACGACCTGTTCGCCCGCCGAGGCCTCGAGGGCGGGCACACAACCAACAACGCCGAGGGTGTGTCGAAACTCCTGGATTGGCTGCGTGGGGGCCCCAATGGGTTGTTGTTCGCCAACCTTGTAGATTTCGACCAAGCCTTTGGGCACCGGAACGACGTTCCGGGGTTCCATCAGGCGCTGCGTGAGTTCGATGCGGCGCTCCCTGACATCATTGCCGCCCTCCGCGAGGACGACCTGCTGTTCATCACTGCCGACCACGGCAACGATCCAACGACGCCATCGACTGACCACGCCCGGGAGAACGTCCCGCTGCTCGTGGCCGGTCCGCGTGTGCAGCCGGTGGATCTTGGGCAGCGGGAGACGTTTTCCGACCTTGGCGCGACGGTGGCCGAGTGGCTGGGCATCGGGTTTCGGGGCCGTGGGCAGTCGTTCCTGACGACGATCGTCCCGTGAGCACCGCTGCCTCGACCCGCGAGCAGGAGCTCACGGCGCGCGCGCGCCAGGCGCAGGCCCGCGCCTATGCGCCGTACTCGAAGTTCACTGTTGGCGCGGCCTTGCTCTGTGCCGACGGCAGCATCGTCGAGGGTTGCAACGTCGAGAACGCGTCCTATCCGGCCGGCACCTGCGCTGAACGTGTGGCGCTTGGCGCGGCGGTCGTCGCAGGTCAGCGTGAGTTCGCTGCCATCGCCATCGCCACCGACGCCTCGGTGGCCACACCTCCCTGCGGCATTTGCCGCCAGGCGCTGGCGGAGTTCCAGCCGGCGCTTCCTGTCGTCGCCATCGATCGCGAGGGGCGCGTGACGCGCTGGACGCTCGCCGAGTTGTTGCCGACACCTTTCACGCCTTCATCGCTCCACTCGTGATTTCTTGGCGCTTCCCCCGTTCACTGCTGCTCGTCGCGGTGCCGCTGGTTGCGGCAGTCGCCGCCTGCAGCGAGAAGCTTGAGACCAGCGGGACCTGTCCGTTGCTTTGCCCCGGGCAGGGCATCGTGGTGCAGGACTCGGCCGTCCAGCCGGCGTATGCCTTCGACACGGTGCTGACGGGCTTCCCGTTGCAGGGCCTCGAGAGCCCGCTGCTGCTCGCGCAGTTTGGCGACACCTTCGACGTGCGCGCCGTGGTGCGCTTCGACACGCTGGTGCGGCAGTGGGTGCCGCTCGATGGCGACACGCTCGAGGCCATTACCTACGTGGACTCGGCATTTCTGTCGCTGCGCCTCTATAGCGGCGGGGCCCCGATCCCGCAGCAGTTCTTCGTCGAGGCCTTCGACGTCTTCGACTCGACCCTGGTCGACTCGATTCCGCAGAACCTGCTCCCGCTGTTCACCGACGAGCGGCTACTCGGTGCACTGCGTACGGACTCGGCGTCATTCGTGGACTCGAGCCGGGTGCGCATCCCGCTCGACGACGCGAAGCTCCTCGCCATCATCGGGAACGTCGATCACAAGCTGCGCATCGGGCTTCGGGTGCGCTCAGGGAGTGGCGTGCGGCTGCTGATGACGCCGTACTTCCCGGGCGGCGATGGTCCGGCGCTTGAGTATCGTGTCTCGCCCGACACCTTGGTGCGGCGCGTGGCCGGCTTGGAGCCGGCGTCGCTGACGCCCGCCTTCCCGCTCTTCGTGGCGGGCGACTACGTGGATTATTCGCTGGTTGCCGCCGCACCGGACATCTCCCGCGCTGGGACGTTCCGAGTGGGCGGGCTGCCGGGCGCACGGACATACCTGCGCTTTGAACTCCCCCTGTGGTTGACCGACTCTGTCGGCATCCTACGGGCGCAGCTGGAACTGACCCAGGATCCTGTCTACGGGGTCGACCAGGACAGCACGTCGCTGGTCGCGCACCTTGTCCTGGCAAACAACACCATCACGGACCTTAGGCGCGCGGCGACGTTGCTCGCGGGCGGGAATCTGTTCAACAACACGCTGCGGTTGCTCCCGGCGGACTCCGGCGTGCAGGTCCTGGAGATGAACAGCCTGCTGCGCCAGTGGGCAAGCGTATCCGGCAATGCCGATATCCCTGCGGCGTTGTTGCTGCGCAGCGGCGGCGAAGGCGCGACGGCTGGCGGTCTGCGCTTCTTTGGCCAGAACGCCGCCGACCCGGCCCTGCGGCCGCGGCTACGCGTCAGCTACACGCGAAACCAGGTCTTCGGTCGCCCGTGATGCGTCGACTCCTCCTCCTCGCGGCCGTGACGACGGCCACCACGCTGCCGGCGCAGGGCGCTCTGTCGAACCAGGGCTTCGGCTACCCGACGGGTCAGCTGTCCGCGGCCGCGCTGGCGGCGGGCGGCGCCAACGCCGAGTCCGATCCCAGCTCCGGCCTGAATCCAGCGGCCATCACTCAGGGCACGCGCTTTGCCATCCAGCTGCAGTTCGAGCCGGAATGGCGGCGCACCTCGGTCGGCAGTTCGCACAGCAATGCCACGGTGGTGCGATTCCCCACCTTCCTCGCCACCGGGGCGATGGGACGATTCACGGGGGCGGTGGGCGTCACGACCTTCCTCGACCGCACCTGGCTCAACCAGTACGACGACAGCCTGCTCGTGCTTGGCGATTGGATTCCGTCCACGGCCACGATCGCCAGCGATGGTGCGATCGGTGATGTTCGCGCCGCCCTCGGCTATGTGGTGAACCCGCGCCTGCAGGTCGGCGTCGGGATCCACGCGATGACCGGCGAGTTCCGCACGGAGTTCACGCGGGTGTTCCCCGACACCAGCGGGGTGGGGGCGCTCTCGCAGCGTTCCTCAATCGCGTTTTCCGGCACTGCTCTGTCACTCGGCGTCGTGGCGACACCGCGCGACAACCTTGTGCTCGCAGCTTCGATGCGCTCTGGCGGTGAGTTTAGTGTCGAGGAGAACCGCACCGCCGCCGCGACGGCCACTGTGCCGACGCGCTTTGGCCTCGGCGTGAGCTGGCTGGCCGTGCCGGGGGCCTGGGTCAGCGGCCGGGTCGAGCGGGTGCGTTGGACGGACATGGAGGGCCTCGGCACCCCCAGCCTCTCCGTGTTCGATGCGACGGAGTTTGGCTTGGGGGTCGACGTGCTCGGACCGCGCATCGGCGGCGCGAACTCGGTGGTGCGCGCCGGGATCCGCGACCGCACGTTGCCCTTCGGCGTGAACGGCAATCAGGTGGACGAGCGCGCGTACTCCTTCGGCGTCGGACTGCCGGTGGCACGCGGCCGCTCGCAGGTCGATCTCGCGGTGCAGCGCGCCGTCCGGTCGACCAGTGGCGCCAGCGAAGGCGGCTGGTTCGTCAGCCTCGGGTTCGGTATCCGGCCCTAGGTGATGCCGATGCGCGGGGCGGCCGCGGGCCAGCCCCGCATCCTCGTCGCTGACGACGTCGAGGCCAACGTCGAGCTCCTGCGCGACCAGCTGGCCCCGCTGGGCTGCGAGATCCTGCAGGCAGGTGACGGCCCTGCGGCCGTCGAGCTGGCGACGCGCGAACGGCCGGACCTCTGCATCCTCGACGTCTCGATGCCGGCCGGCGATCTCGGCGTCGATGCGCGGGAGACGGGCTTCGAGGTCTGCCGCCGGCTCAAGCGCGACCCGCGCACGGCGCGCATCCCCGTGATCTTTGTCTCGGCCCTCAACGACGCGTCCGATCGCATCAAGGCCATCGAGTCCGGTGGCGACGACTTCCTCGTCAAGCCGCACAATCGCCACGTGCTCGGCGCACGCGTGCGCTCGCTGTTGCAGCTCAAGGGTGCCACGGATGCGTTGGAGGAGTCGCTGCGTCGGTTACGCGAGATGCAGAAGGCCCGCGACGACATCACGCGCATGGTGGTGCACGACCTCAAGACACCGCTGACCTCGATGCTCGCCACGCTGGAGATGCTGCGCGATGGCGACTTCGGTGCCGTGGAGGAACGGGTGGGGCGCGCCCTCAGCGACGTGGAGGGCAAGGGGGAGGATCTGCTCGCGCTGATCCAGGACCTGCTCGACGTCTCGCGCGTGGACGAACAGCCGCTGGCCCTGCACCCGGAACCCATCGCCCCGGCGGCACTGGTGGCGGAGCTGATGTTCGACTGGTCACTGCGCTTTCGGCAGGAGCAGACCGAGGCGGCCACGGAGGTCGCCGACGACGCGCCGGTGTTCCACGCCGACAAGACGCTCGTGAAGCGCGTGTTGTCGAACCTCATCCAGAACGCCATTACGCACGCGCCCACGCCCATCGCGTTGCGGCTCGGCGCGCGTCGCGAAGGGGCGGGCATCCTGTTCACCGTGCACGACACGGGCCCGGGGATTCCCGCCGAGTATCAGGAGACAATCTTCCAGCAGTTCGCGCAGATCGCCGTGCCGAATGCGCCGCGGGTCCGCTCCAGCGGGCTCGGCCTGGCCTTCTGCCGCGTGGCAGTCGAATCGCACGCCGGACGGATCTGGGTCAAGAGCGTCGAGGGCGAGGGCAGCGGATTCCACGTCTGGCTGCCGGTGGGCATCGGCGCCTGACCGGCCCCGTGTATCTTTCAGCGATGAGCACGACCAGCACTCCTCGCACGGTCTATATCGAGACCTACGGCTGCCAGATGAACGTCAGCGATTCCGAGCTGATGTACGGGCGGCTGGAAGCCGAGGGCTATGTGGCGGTGGATGCGCCGCAGGGCGCGGACGTGGTGCTGGTGAACACCTGCGCCATTCGCGAGAACGCCGAGCAGCGCGTGATCGGCCGTCTGGGCGAGCTGCGGCGCGACCTGAAGGCGGGCGCGGTGCTCGGCGTCACTGGATGCATGGCGCAGCGCCTTGGACCCCGCCTGCTGGAGACCGACACGCGGGTGCAGTTGGTGGTCGGTCCCGACGCCTACCGGTCGCTGCCGAGTCTGATTGACGGCGCCCGTGGCGGCGAACGATTCTCGGCGACCGACTTCGACCTCGAGGAGCACTACGAGGACTTCAGCGCGCGACGCTTTGAGGGCGTGAAGGCCTGGATCCCCGTGCAGCGTGGCTGCGACTATCGCTGCACATACTGCATCGTCCCGACGACGCGAGGGCCTGAGCGCTCGCGGCGCCTGGCCGATGTCGTCCGCGAGACGGCCGAGGTCGCGCAGCGCGGCATCAGCGAGGTTGTGCTGCTCGGACAGACGGTGAACTCGTACCACGACGGCACGCACGACTTCGCGGACCTGCTGCGCGCGGTCGGGGCGGTGGATGGCATTCGCCGCGTGCGCTACACCAGCCCGCACCCGAATGACTTCTCCGACCGCGTCATCGCCGCGATGGCGGAGACGCCGACGGTCTGCGAGCACGTGCATCTCCCGATGCAGAGTGGCTCCACGGCGATGCTCAAGCGCATGCTGCGTCGCTACTCGCGTGAGGAGTACCTGCAGTGCGTGGAGCGCCTGCGCGCGGCGATGCCGGGGCTCGGGCTCACGACGGACATCATCGTCGGCTTTCCCGCCGAGACGGATGAGGAGCACGCGGACACCATCTCGTTGTGCCGCGAAGTCCGATTCGACGACGCCTTCACCTTCAAGTTCTCGGCGCGTGAGGGCACGCCCGCCACGCGTATGCCACCCGAGTGGACCGTCCCGCCCGCGATCGTGGATGCGCGCTACGATGAGTTGCTCGCCACAATCCGCGGCATCTCCCGCGAGAAGAACCTCGCGCGGCTCGGCGAGCGGATGGAGGTCTTGATTGAGAAGGAGGCGCGCAAGGGCGGCGAGTTGATGCAGGCGCGTAGCCGGGACTTCAAGACCGTGCTCGTGCCCGGCACGCCGGACATGATCGGGCAGTACCTCACCGTCGAGCTCACCGGCACGACGGGTGCGACGTTCACCGGCACGCCGGTGCAGGAACGCCAGCCGCTGCCGATGGCGGGATAGGGCCGGCTGGCAGGACCCACGACGGCAATGAGAAGATGATGCGCATCGCCCGGGAGGCCTCAGGCTTCCCGGGCGATGCCACTTCTGTTGCAGGGTGCACTCGCCTGGGTGGCGGGCACGGCGCTCGGGCTTTCGGTCCGCGATGCGCGTCCGTGGCTGGTGGCTCTGCTGCTCTGCGCCGCGTTGGGCTGGCTGGCCCGCCGTTCACGGCGCGCGCGCAACGCCGAGTACGGGATGGCACTCGCGCTGCTCGTGGGCGCAGGGCTGTTGCTGGGAGCGGATCTCGCAGCGGCAGACCGACGTTGCGCGGCCTTGGCGCGAGCTGGAGATCTCCGTGAACTGACGCTTGGCGCGGCCGCGGCTCCCGGCAGCTTCGTGCGCGCGGAACTGCACGCGCCCGGCTGCGTGGTACCGCTCGCGGTCGCAGTTCGCAGTGGCGCGGCGGCGGCGGGGGCTCGCGTGCGCTGGGAGGGCGGGGAGCTCAGCGAGGGTGACCGCGGCCTGCTGCTACGCGACGCACGGCTGCGCAGCGTGGCGGGCCCCGGCCCCCTCGCGCGTTGGAGGAACACCGTGGCCGCGAGGCTCGACGCGCGTTTCGCAGCGGACGGTCCGATGGTTCGGGCTCTGCTGATTGCCGACACGCGCGGACTCGATCCAGGCCTGCGCGAACGCTACGCAGATGCTGGCCTCGTGCACATGCTCTCCATCTCGGGTCTGCACGTTGCCATCGTCGGCGGTTCGCTGCTCCTGCTGGCCGGAGTCCTGCGATTGCCGCCACGTGTGGCCGCGGTGGCGGCGGTTGCCACGACGGGGCTGTACGTCCTCGCGATCGGCGCGCCGCCGCCAGCGTTGCGCTCGGTCACGCTGTTTGCGGCGACGCAGGCGGCGCGGCTGGCTCAACGCCCGATTTCGCCGTGGGGTGCGTACGCACTAGGGGCCTTGGTGCCGCTCGTCGAGCCGCGGACGGTACTCGACCTCGGCTGGCAGCTCTCGGTGTCAGGCTACGCGGCCATCATCGTTGCTGGGCGCGTCGGACGCCGCATGCCGGAAGACTGGCCGCGCTGGGGCCGTGCGCTCGGCCGCGAGCTCACGACCGGCGCCCTCAGCACCTTGGCGACCGCGCCGCTCGTGGCCTGGCACTTCGGTCGGCTGAGCCTCGTGGCGCCGCTGAGCAATCTCTTCGCCGGCCCGATCGTGTCGCTGCTGCAGCCTGCGCTGTTCGTCGTGATGTTGCTGCCCGACGTGCCCGGCCTCGGCATCGTAATGGACGCGTCCGTCGCGTTGATGCGTGCGTTGGATGCCGTGGCGGCCGCGGCGGCGGCGCTGCCGCTCGCCGCCGTGCAGGTGGCACCGAGCCAGCTGGCCATCGTCCTCGCGCTGCTCGGCACCGCTGCGGTGCTCGTGGCGGGCTGGAGTCGCGCGCCCGCTCGCCCGGCCCTCGTCGCGATCTTGGCGACGGCTGCCCTCGCGTGGCTGCCGGCGGACCGCGGGATTGGCGCTGCGAGCGGCGAACTCGAACTGCACGTGCTCGATGTGGGGCAGGGTGATGCCCTCGCGTTGCGATCGCCGCGCGGCCGCTGGCTGCTCGTGGACGCCGGCCGCGTGTGGGCCTCCGGTGACGCGGGACGCAGCGTGGTGCTGCCGTATCTCCGCCGGCGCGGCGGCGTGGTCACCGACTTGGTGCTCACGCATCCGCACGCCGACCATATCGGCGGCGCGACGTCCATCCTGCGCGCGCTGCACCCTGCACGCGTACACGACAGTGGCTTCGTCGAGCCCAGCGAGCACTACGCCGAGGTGCTGCGGGAGGCGGCCGCCGCGGGAGCGGAGTGGCGGCGCTTGCGCCCAGGGCAGCGGTTCGACTTCGATGGCGCGACGGTCGAGGTGCTTGCTCCTGACTCCGCGTGGGTCACCACGCTCCGGGACCCGAACGCCGCGAGCGCCGTGCTCGCCGTTACGTACGGCACGCATCGCCTGCTCCTGACCGGTGACGCCGAGGCAGACGAGGAGCGCTGGCTGCTTGAGCATCGACCAGCAGCCTTGGCTGCGACGGTACTCAAGGTCGGGCACCACGGCTCGCGCACGAGTACGGGCGCCGACTTCCTCGCCGCCGTCGGCCCGCGCCTCGCGATTGTGAGCGTCGGGGCCGGCAACTTCTACGGGCACCCGTCGCCGGAGGTGATGCGTCGCCTCACGCTTGCCGGTGCGCAGGTGCTGCGGACGGACCAGCTGGGGCCAATCGTCCTGCGCAGCGATGGCACGAAGCTTGAAGTTGAGGCAGCGGGCATCCGCTGGCCGGTGGCGCCGCGGTTGCCCGAGCACCCCTGAAACGGCGACCTTTCACCATTCCCTCACTCGAACCGCCAAGCCTGTGGTCACGAATACCGACACCTCCGTCGTCACGATCGAGCGCTACATCATCGAGCAGGAGAAGCGCTTTCCCGACGCCACGGGGGAGCTCTCCGGCATCCTCTACGACCTGGCGCTCGCGGCCAAGATGATCGCGAACAAGGTGCGCTTGGCCGGCCTCGCGGACATCCTCGGCGCCCACGGCACGGAGAACGTGCAGGGCGAGGTGCAGCAGCGGCTCGACGTCATCTCCAATGACATCATCCGCAAGGCGATGGACCACGGCGGCCGCCTCTGCGCGATGGCGTCCGAGGAAGAGGAGGAACTCATCCCCATTCCCGAGCGCTTCAAGCGCGGCAAGTACCTGCTGCTTTTCGATCCGCTCGATGGCTCGTCGAACATCGATGTGAACGTGCCGGTGGGCACGATCTTCTCGGTGCTGCAAAAGGTCACCGAGGGCGAGGAGGGGCGGCTCGAGGATGCGCTGCAGCCCGGCGTGCGCCAGGTGGCGGCGGGCTATGTCGTCTACGGGTCGAGCACGATGATGGTGTACTCGACCGGGCTCGGCGTGCACGGCTTTACCTTGGATCCGTCCATCGGCGAGTTCCTGCTCTCGCATCCCGACATCCGGACGCCGGAGCAGGGCGTGTTCCTCTCAGTGAACGGGGCCTACGAGGAAGGCTGGACGGACTCCGTGCGCAAGCTGATGCAGCGGTACAAGGGGCTCGATGGCAAGCGCAAGGCGATGAATGTGCGTTACATCGGCTCCCTAGTCGCGGACTTCCATCGCAACTTGTTGAGCGGCGGCCTGTTCGCCTATCCGGCCAACACGAAGAGCCCGAATGGCAAGCTGCGCCTGCTCTATGAGTGCAATCCGCTGGCGTACATCTGTGAGCAGGCCGGTGGCGCGGCCATCGACGGTCGGCAGCGCATCCTCGATGTACAGCCGACCTCGCTGCACCAGCGCTCGCCGTACTTCGTGGGCTCCAAGGCGGACGTGGCGATGGCCGCCGAGATGTTGGCCGAAGGCTGACCGGCAATGAGTGATCGCTCGAAGCGCGCAGCACCCGAGGAGCGGATGTCGCCCTCGGGCATTCCGGTCGCGCCGGTCTATCGGCCGGTTGATGCGGCATCGTCGCCGTCGGCAGACGCCGCCCCGGCCCAGTACGCGGAGCAGTTGGGCGATCCCGGCCAGTTCCCGTTCACGCGCGGCGTGTACGACGGGATGTATCGCAAGCGGCTGTGGACGATGCGGCAGTACGCGGGCTTCGGAACCGCGCAGGAGACCAACGCACGCTTCAAGCTCCTGCTACAGGCGGGGCAGACGGGACTGTCCACCGCCTTCGACCTTCCGACGCAGATGGGCCTCGACTCCGACTCGCCGCGCGCCCTGGGCGAGGTCGGGCGCGTGGGCGTGGCGATTGACAGTGTGGAGGACATGCACCTCCTGCTCGCCGACCTGCCGCTGGGCGAGGTCTCGACCTCGATGACCATCAACGCCACGGCAAGCATCCTGCTGGCGATGTACATCGTCGTGGCCGAGGAGCGTGGCGTCGCGCGCGATCAACTCAGCGGGACGATCCAGAACGACATCCTCAAGGAGTACATCGCGCGCGGCACGTATGTGTTCCCGCCGCAGCCGTCGCTGGCGCTGATCGCCGAGACGTTCCGGTTCTGCGCGGCGGAGGTGCCCAGCTGGAATCCGATTTCCATCTCGGGCTACCACATCCGCGAGGCGGGGGCGACGGCGGTGCAGGAGTTGGCGTTCACCTTCGCCAACGCGATGGCCTACGTCCAGCGCGCCGTGGACGCGGGTCTCGCAGTGGATGCCTTCGCGCCGCGCCTGAGCTTCTTCTTCGCCTGCCACAACGACCTCTTTGAGGAAGTCGCCAAGTTCCGCGCCGCGCGCCGCATCTATGCGCGGCTGATGCGCGATCGGTACGGTGCCAGCGACGCGTCCTGCCGGTTGCGCTTCCACACGCAGACAGGCGGTGTGACCCTCACGGCGCAGCAACCGCTCAATAACGTGGTGCGTGTCGCGGTGCAGACCCTGGCCGCCACGCTGGGTGGCACCCAATCGCTGCACACCAACGGCTACGACGAGGCGCTGGCGCTGCCCACCGCCGAGGCGGCGACCCTTGCTTTGCGCACGCAGCAGATCGCCGCGTACGAGAGCGGCGTGGCGCAGACGGCCGACCCGCTCGCCGGCAGCTACTACGTCGAAGCGTTGACCGACGAGGTCGAGCGTCGCGCGCTCGAGTTGCTCGCGAAGGTCGAGGCGTTGGGCGGATCCGCGCCGGCCATCGAGGCCGGGTTCTTCCAGGATGAGATCGGCCGCTCGGCGTACGAGCACCAGCTCGCGGTGGAGCGGGGGAGCACGGTGATCGTCGGTGTGAACAAGTTCGCCGACGGACAGGATCCGCCAATCATCCCGGCGCCGGACTTCACGGCGCTGGAGCAGGCGCAGCGCGCGCGGGTCGCGGCGATGCGTGCCGCGCGGGATGGAGCGGCGGTGGATGCCGCGTTGGGCGCCATCGCGCAGGCGGCGCCGGCGTACGCGAAGGCTTCGGGGGAGCGTGCGCCCCTAATGCCGTTGATCATCGATGCCGTGCGCGCGCGCGCGACGGTGGGCGAGATCTCCGACGCGCTGCGGAAGGTCTGGGGCGAGTACCGCCCGACCTAGGCTCGGAGCTGCTCGACTGCCGTTGACCGCCCAAGCGTCCGCCGAGAGCTTCAAGTCGTGTACGCGACTTGCACGTTCTGCCAGGCCACGCTCGGCCGCAACGAGACGCTGGAACACTTTCCCGTCGGCAGGCGCCTGGCCTTCGACCAGGCGCGTGGACGACTGTGGGTGGTGTGTCCGAGTTGCCGGCTGTGGAATCTCTCGCCGCTGGAGATTCGCTGGGAGGCGATCGAGGAGGCGGAGCGGTTGTACTTCGATGCGCGGAAGCGGGTGAGTACGGAGAACATCGGGCTCGCGCGCGTCGGCGACGGCGTGGACTTGGTGCGGGTCGGGGAGCCGCTCAGGCCGGAGTTTGCGGCGTGGCGGTATGGGGAGCGGTTTGGCTCCAGGCGGCGTCGGCACCTGCTCTGGACGTCCGCGAGTGTCGCGTCGACGCTGGCCTACTGGGTGGCTGGGCCAGTCCTCGGCCTCACCGTCGCCAGTGCGGCGCTGCTGCCGTACAACCTGATCCAGGCCTCCCGCGGCTTCTACGATTCGCGCCGTGTCGTCGGCAAGTTCCATGATGCCGAGGGACCCTTCACGGTGAACTATCGCCACCTCAATGATGCGCAGGTCGTCGCCGATCGAGAGTCTACCCTCGGCTGGCGGCTGCGGGTGACGGCGAAGCGAGGCCCGCACCCGAACGGTCGATTCGGACGCGCTGTCTCGGTCTTCAAGGACAAGCGCGTGGAGATTGTTGGTGCCGATGCAGAGGTTGCTATGCGCCAGTTCCTTCCCGTCATCAACCGCGTGGGAGGGAAGTCGGAAAGTGTCGCGTTGGCAGTGCGCAAACTCGAGCACGCTCGCAGTCCTCACGACTTGTTCCTGCGGACAGCTCAGGAAGTCGGTCGCGATGCCTACGGCGATCCCAGCCGGGCGTTGGCGGCGATGCCTCTGGAGTTGCGCCTCGCCCTAGAGATGGCCGCCCACGAAGACGCCGAGCGCCGCGCACTTGAAGGCGAACTCGCCCAACTGGAGGCCACGTGGAAGGAGGCCGAGGAAATCGCGGCGATCGCCGACCAGCTCACGTTGCCAGCGAAGCTCATCACCCAACTTGAACGCCTCGGCAGGGGTCGCTAACTTCAACGGGCTACGCACTTTACGATTCAGCCCGCCCAATGCCAACCTACGAGTATCGCTGCCCCGAGGGGCACGACTTCGAAGATTTCGTTCTCAAGATCTCCGACGCCAAGTCGGAACTGCCGTGCCCAACCTGTGGCAAGGTGGCCGCCAAGCGCATGAGCGCCGGCTCCGGGCTCCTGTTCAAGGGCTCGGGTTTCTACATCACCGACTACGGCAAGGACGGCAAGAAGGATCAGCGCGTTGGCGCGAAGGGTTCCGATTCCGCGTCGGCGAAGTCGGGCGAGGCGTCATCGAGCTCGAGCAAGTCGAGCGAGGGGGGCGCCTCCTCGGGTGCGTCTGCATCGAACAGCTCGGGTAAGGCGTCGGCGAGTGCCGGCAGTTCGAGTTCGTCGAAGAGCGGCGGCGGCGCCGCCAGCGGCACCGGTAGCTCCAGCAGCACCAGCAGCCCCAAGTCCGGCCCCGCGAAGTGAGCGGCGCCGACTCCCTGCGCGACGCCCTCGCGCACGCGGCGGCCAGCATTGGCGCGCCCGCCGAGACCAAGGTGCTGCTCGAACGCCCGCGCGACCCGTCACACGGCGACTGGGCCACGAACCTGGCGATGACGCTCGCCAAGCCACTCGGTAAGAAGCCGCGGGACATCGCCGACGCGTTGGTGGCGACGTTGGATCGCAAGGCGGCCGGCGTCGGCGAAGTTAGCATCGCGGGACCCGGATTTATCAACTTCCGACTGGACACCGCGGATCTTGCGGCTGGTGTGGCGCGCGTGCTTGAGGCCGGAGAGGCGTGGGGCCGCGGCGCGGCGGGGCAGGGCAAGGTGGCGGTGGTTGAGTTTGTCTCGGCGAACCCGACCGGCCCATTGCACGTCGGCCACGGCCGCCAGGCAGCACTTGGTGACTCGATCGCCGCGCTGCTGCAGTCGCAGGGCTGGAAGGTGCAGCGCGAGTTCTACTACAACGACGCCGGCGTGCAGATTGCGAACCTCGCGCTCTCCGTGCAGGCCCGTCTGCGCGAGCGAGCAGGTGCGGCGCTGGAGATTCCCGAGGGCGGCTACCACGGCGAGTACATCCGCGAGATCGCCGAGCGCTACGCGGCCGAGCACGCGGATGATCCCAAGGGCGACAAGCTCGAACAAGTGCGCCGGGTCGCGGTGCGCGAACTGCGCAAGGAACAGGACCTCGACCTCCGCGCCTTCGGCGTGAAGTTCGACGTCTACTACCTCGAGAGTTCGCTCTATACGGACGGCTTGGTCGAGAAGACGGTCGCCGCGCTGCAGGCCAAGGGGCACACCTTTGAGGACGACGGCGCGCTGTACCTGCGCACCACGGACTACGGTGACGACAAGGACCGCGTGATGCGCAAGCGGGACGGCACGTTCACGTACTTCGTGCCCGACGTCGCCTACCACGTGACAAAGTTCGAGCGCGGCTTCACGCGAGCCGTCAACGTGCAGGGTGCGGACCATCACGGCACGACGGCCCGCGTGCGCGCGGGCCTGCAGGCGCTGGAGATGGGCATCCCGCAAGGCTACCCGGAGTACGTGCTGCACCAGATGGTCACCGTGATGCGCAGCGGCGAGGAGGTGAAGATCTCCAAGCGCGCGGGAAGCTACGTGACGGTGCGCGACCTGATCGACGAGGTGGGTCGCGATGCGGTGCGCTACTTCTTCCTGATGCGGAAGGGCGACAGCCAGTTGGTGTTCGACGTGGACCTGGCGCGCTCGCAGAGTGAGGAGAATCCGGTCTATTACATCCAGATGGCGCACGCCCGCGTCTGCGGCATCTTCCGCGTGGGCGAAGTGGATGCGGCGACCATCACGGGTGCGGGCGTGGATTGGAGCGTCTTGGACACGCCGGAAGAACGCGAACTGGTGAAGGCAATCCTCGACTGGCCGGCCTTCGTGGCCGCGGCCGCCGAGGCGCTGGAACCGCACCGCGTGGCGAACTGGCTGCTGGAGACGGCACGGCTCGTGCATACCTGGTACCACAAGCACCACGTCCTCGGCGAGCCGCCCGCGATCATGCAGGCGCGTCTGGCCCTGGCCAAGGCGGTGCGCATAACGCTGTCGAACGGTCTTGGGCTCCTCGGCATCGCGGCGCCCGAACGCATGTAGTGCTCTCCTGAGTCTAATGCGCTGAGGTGTTTGCCACAGAGGCACAGAGAACCACAAGTGCTTGAAGGGGGCGCTTCTGCTGCCCTCGCGCGTTGTTCACCCTCGCAGTGCCGTTGTAGTTCTCTGTGTCTCTGTGCCTCTGTGGCATTCAGTTGCAGTTCCTTTCCAAACGCAGAACCCAAAGGGCAATGACAGTTCTCGTCGTCGGCTCCGTCGCACTCGACTCCGTTGAGACCCCTTTCGGCAAGGCCGATGAGGTGCTCGGTGGCTCGGCCAACTACTTCGCCGCTTCGGCGTCGCACCAGACGGGCGTGCAGCTCGTCGGCGTCGTCGGGTCCGACTATCCGGTTGCCAAGCTCGACGCGCTCAAGGCGCGCGGGGTGGACCTCGCGGGCCTGGAGAAGGCCGAGGGCGAATCCTTCCGCTGGCGCGGGCGCTATCGCCACGACTTGAACTCGGCCGAGACGCTCGAGACGCGGCTCGGCGTGTTCTCACACTTCCAGCCCAAGATCCCGGCGCAGTTCGCGTCGGCGGAGTACGTGTTCCTGGCGAACATCGACCCGCGGCTGCAACTGCAGGTGCTGGGCCAGGTCAAGCAGCCCAAGCTCGTGGCCTGCGACACCATGAACTTCTGGATCGAGTCGCGTCGGGCCGACCTGCTCACGCTGCTCGGAAAGGTGGACCTGATCACGCTGAACGATGCCGAGGCGCGGCAGCTCACGGAGCAGGCCAACCTCGTGCACGCGGCGCGCTGGATCCTCGAGCGCGGGCCCAAGACCGTGCTCATCAAGAAGGGCGAGCACGGCGCGTTCATGTTCACCAAGGACAGCGTGTTCTTCGCGCCGGCGTATCCGCTTGAGTCGGTGTTCGATCCCACCGGGGCAGGCGACTCGTTCGCCGGCGGCTTCATGGGTTGGCTAGCCCGCACCGGCGACCTCTCCGAAGCCAACATGCGCCGCGCGGTGATCGTCGGCTCGGCGATGGGCTCGTTCGTGGTCGAGGGCTTCTCGATCACGCGGCTGCTAGAGGTGACACGGGCGGACATTGACCGCCGCGTCGGCGAGTTCCATCGTCTGGTGTCCTTCGACCAGGAACTGACCTGATGGCCGAGGAGAAGCTCACGTATGCGAGCGCCGGCGTCGACATCGACGCCGCGGACGACAGCAAGCATCGCATCAAGAAGCTGGTCGAGAGCACGTTCACGGCCGGTGCGCGCGGCGCCTTCGGTGGCTTCGGCGGGATGTTCCGCGTGCCCGAGGGCGCGAAGAAGCCGTTGCTCGTGGCCAGCGCCGACGGCGTGGGCACAAAGATCAAGATCGCCATCGAGGCGGATCGGCACGACACAATCGGCCACTGCCTCGTGAACCACTGCGTTAACGACATCCTCGTGCAGGGTGCGCGGCCACTGTTCTTCCTCGACTACGTCGCGTTTGGCAAGCTGCTCCCATCTGTGGTTGAGGGGGTGGTGAAGGGCGTCGCTGCCGGCTGTCGTGAGAACGGCGCGTCGTTGATCGGCGGCGAGACCGCGGAGATGCCGGGCGTCTACACCGCGCCGGACTATGACCTCGCTGGGTTCATCGTCGGCTGGGTGGAAGAGGACCAGGTCATCACCTCAGCGGGTGTGCGGGAAGGCGACGTGTTGGTTGGACTCGCCAGCACAGGGTTGCACACCAACGGCTATTCGCTGGCTCGTCACATTGTGACGGAACGACTGCAGCTTGGGCCGCGGGATGTGTTTCCTGAATCGGGGGGCAAGTCGGTGGCCGACGTGATGTTGGCCGTGCACCGCTCCTACCTCCCAATCCTGGAGCCGGCGCTTGGCACCGTTCATGCGATGGCTCACATCACGGGAGGCGGGATCCCGGGCAACCTCGACCGGGCCCTGCCGTCACATCTCGACGCAGTGGTCGAGACGTCGGCCTGGGAGATCCCCTCGCTCTTCCGTGTGCTGGAGTCGGCCGGGAAGGTGGAGCGCGCAGAGATGTACCGCGCGTTCAATATGGGTGTCGGCATGATTGTGATAGCCGACACGGCCGGCGCGGCCCAAGTGCGTGACCTTGCTCGTAAGGCCGGCGTCGAATCTTGGATGCTCGGCCACATCCGCCCGGGGTCCGGGCGGGTTCACCTCGTGTAGCCCCAAAGGAGTTGACCTGTATGCGTCGTTTCGTCGTTTCCGCCTCTGCCGCCCTTGTGCTGGCGGCTGCCCCGGCTGCGGTGCAGGCCCAGACCTGCGGCGGCAATCCGCTGGCCGAAGATGCGTGCTATGTGGCAAGCGACCTCTTTCGCTACATGGGTGGCCAACTCGGCACCGCAATCGCTGGCGGCAGCCACACGCTGGGACTCGGCACGAATCTCGGTGGCTTTCCGCGCTTCTCGCTCGCCCTGCGCGTCAACGCGGTGAAGGGCAACCTGCCGGAACTCGGTGATGTCTTCGCCGGCCCGGCGTCGGCCCGCAACTTCGCGGTCGAGGATGCACCGGTGCCGATGGCGACGGTGGACTTTGCGCTCGGACTGACGAAGGGCTTCAACGTCGGAGTTACGCGCATTGGCGGCGTCGACCTTATCGGCGGATTGACCTACGTGCCCGAGATCACCGAGGATGAGTTCACCCTCACGCCGGAGAGCAACATCGCCGTGGGCCTTGGCGCCCGCGTGGGGCTGCTCGAGCAGTCGGCGCTGCTGCCGGGCGTCTCCGTGTCGTACATGAAGCGCGACTTGCCGACGCTCGACTTTGGCGCCAGCGCGGACAACGGCACCTCGTTCGACATCAATGACTTCTCGGTCAAGACCACGTCGTGGCGCATCTCGGCGCAGAAGAACCTGCTGCTCTTCCAGCTCGGCGCCGGCTTCGGTGGCGACAGCTATGACCTGTCGACCTCGGCGTCGGTGAACGCCGAGGGCAACACCGGCACGCTGCAGGACGCGCTCAAGATCAACCGCACCACGATGTACGGCACGCTGGGCGTGAACCTGTGGCTGATGAAGATCGTGGCCGAGGTGGGTCAGGTGTCGGGCGGGACGATCGGCACCTTCCACACCTACGACACGCCAGCGGATGACTCGCGACTCTATGGCTCGGTCGGTATCCGCATCGGCAAGTGATCGGCACGCTGGATCGATGACTCCCGCCGCCCCGCGTGACGGGGCCCTGATGCGCCGCGCGCTTCGATTGGCGCGGCGCGGCTGGGGGCAGACGGCGCCGAACCCTATGGTCGGCGCCGTCGTCGTTCGCGACGGCCAGGTGGTCGGAGAGGGCTACCACGCCCGATTCGGCGACGCGCACGCAGAAGCGGTGGCCTTGGCGCAGGCGGGTGAGCGTGCCCGTGGCGCGGACGTGTACGTCACCCTGGAGCCGTGCAATCACCACGGCAAGACGCCGCCCTGTGCGGATGCCTTGGTCGCCGCCGGCGTGCGGCGTGTCATCATCGCCGTGGCGGATCCGAATCCAGAAGCCGCTGGCGGCATCGACCGCCTGAAGGCGGCCGGCATTGCGGTGGACGTCGGCGTGGAGGCCGAAGCGGCCGCCGAGCTCAACGCGCCGTTCCTCTTCTCGCACGTCCGACGCGACCGGCCCTTCGTCACGCTCAAGCTCGCCCTGTCACTTGACGGGGCAATCGCCCCCGGTGACGGCACGCAGCGCTGGCTCACGGGCGAGGCCGCGCGCAAGCTCGTGCACCGTCAGCGCGCGGGCGCGGATGCCATTCTGGTCGGGATCGGGACGGCGCTGACCGACGACCCCGCGCTCACGGTGCGCTCCGGCAAGCGCCCCCGCGTCGCCCCTCGGCGCCTGGTGCTGGACCGCGACGCACGGCTCCCGCTCAAGGGGCAGCTCGCGCGCGGCGCGCGGAAGGTGCCGGTGGAGGTCTTGACCGGTGAGACTGCCCCCTCGGAGCGGGTCGAGGCGCTCCGCGACCGCGGTGTACTGGTCCAGCCGGCAGCCAGCCTGGAGTCCCACCTCGCGGGCCTGCGCGAGCGGGGCGTCCGGCACCTCTACGTGGAGGGCGGGGCGGGGGTGGCCGGAGCCCTGCTGTCGGCCGGTTATGTCGATCGCCTGATTATCTTTCGGGCGCCGGTCCTCTTGGGGGCCGGTGCCTTGGCAGGTCTCGGGACAGTCGTCCCGCCGGCCGGGCACGGTGACCGATGGACGTTGGTCGAGAGCAGCCCCGTGGGGGATGACTTGGTCAGCGTGTATCGCCCCGCCGCCGCTGATTCCACCCGCGATCCCTGATGTTCACTGGCCTCATCACCGCAGTCGGCGAAATCGTCCGCGTCTCCTCGACGGAGGCCGGGCGCGAGCTGGTCATTGCCGCGCCGTACACGGGGCTGGAGATCGGGGAAAGCATCGCCTGCAACGGTGCCTGCCTCACGGTGCGCGAGATCGGGGACGGGACGTTCACCGTCGCCGCTGTCGTGACCACCCTCGAGCGCACGACCATCGAGGCCTGGCAGGTCGGCACGCGCGTGAACCTCGAACGCGCGATGGCCGTCGGTGACCGGCTCGGCGGGCATCTAGTGCAGGGACACGTCGACGGGGTGGGCAGCGTGGTTGCGGCGGAGCGCCGTGGCGACGCGTGGATCCTCGACATCCGAGTACCCGACGCCATCGATGAGCTGCTGGTACCGCAGGGGAGCATCGCCGTGGACGGCGTGAGCCTAACGGTGGTGGAACTCCCGGCGGCGAACCTTCTGCGGCTCAGCATTATTGAACACACGATGCGCCATACGACGCTGGGCGCGCTCCGCGTGGGCGACGCCGTGCAGCTCGAGGCGGACATCCTGGCGAAGCACATTAAGCGCCTCGCGGCGCCCCTTCTGCAGAGTTGAGCAATGTTCGGAACCATTGAGCAGGCCTTGGTGGACCTAAAGGCCGGCAAGTTCATCGTCGTCGCGGACGACGAAGATCGCGAAAACGAGGGCGACCTCATCCTGGCGGCGGAACACATCACGCCGGAGAAGGTCAACTTTCTTATGCAGGCGAAAGGCATGATCTGCGTGGCGCTCTCCCCGGAGCGCGTGGATCGCCTCGGCCTCCAGATGATGGGCTCGGAGAACACGGACGCCCTGCGCACCGCGTACACGGTCACGGTGGACGCTGCGCCGCATCACGGCGTGACCACGGGCATCAGCGCCCGCGACCAGGCCAAGACCATTCGACTGGTCGCCGACGCGAGCACCGTGCCGGCGGACCTGCGCCGCCCGGGTCACGTGCACCCGCTGCGCGCCCGCGAGGGTGGCGTGCTCCAGCGGGTGGGCCACACCGAGGCCGCCGTCGACCTGATGCGCCTCGCGGGCCTGCAACCCGCCGGCGTCATCTGCGAGATCCTCACCGACGACGGCTCCACCGCCAAGCGCCCCGAGCTCGAGGCCTTCGCCAAACGGCACGACCTGACGTTCATCACGGTGGCGCAACTGGTCGCCTACCGGCTGCAGAACGAGCGCCTCGTGCATCGCGCGGCGGAAGCGCGCCTGCCCACGGAGTTCGGTGAGTTCCGCCTCGTCGGCTATCGCAACGACGTGGACAGCCACGAGCATGTGGCGCTCGTCTACGGCGAGGTGCAGGGCGGGGAGGACGTGCTGGTCCGCATGCACTCCAAGTGCCTCACGGGTGACACCTTCCACTCGCTGCGCTGCGACTGCCGCTGGCAACTGCACGAGGCGATGCGTCTCGTGGTGGAGGCCGGTCGGGGCGTCATCGTCTATCTCGACCAGGAAGGGCGCGGCATCGGCCTGCTCAATAAGCTGCGGGCCTACCAGCTCCAGGACGAGGGTGCGGACACGGTCGAGGCCAACGAGCGCCTCGGTTTCGCGCCCGACCTGCGCAACTACGGCATCGGCGCGCAGATCCTGCTGGACCTTGGCCTGCGTTCCATCCGGCCGATCACGAACAACCCCAAGAAGCTCGTGGGCCTGGAGGGCTATGGGCTGAGCCTCGGCGAACGCGTGCCGATCATCTCGCCCGCGAACGGCGAGAACGCCGAGTACCTCGAGACCAAGCGCAAGAAGCTCGGCCACCTGCGAGCGATGTAATGGGAGAGTTCATCGGAACACCCACCGGCGCGGGCGTGCGGATGGCCCTCGTCGCCAGTCGCTTCAACGAGCACGTGGTGCAGAAGTTGGTCGATGGCGCACTGGAGTGCTGTTTGAAGCACGGCGCCACGCTCGACGCCGTGGACGTCTATTGGGTGCCGGGCGCCTGGGAGCTGCCGCTGGCCCTGCGCGAAGCCCTGCAGTCCGGACGCTACAACGCCAGCGTCGTCGTCGGCGCCGTGGTGCGCGGCGAGACACCGCATTTCGACTTCATCGCGGGTGAAGCGAATCGTTCGATGGCGCAGCTGCAGCTCGAGTACGGCGTGCCGATCGGCAACGGCCTGCTCACCACCGACACGATGGAACAGGCCGAGGCGCGGGCCGGTGGCGCGCACGGCAACAAGGGCTGGGAAGCGGCGCTGGCCGCGCTCGAGATGGCCGACCTGATCGGTCGGCTGGACCACTCGCTGGCGGACGAGGACGATGGCGCGCGTTGAGACCCGTGGGCGCTCGCGCGCCCTGCAAGCCCTCTATGCCTGGGATGTCCGCCGTGATTCGCTGCCACTGCCGCGTGTGGCGCAGTTGGTGTGGGACGACCTCGCGATCCCGCCCGAAGAGCGTGCCTTCGCCGATGCCTTGATCCAACTCATCGCGGCGGACCGGCCGGCAATGGACGCCGAGCTGGCGGAAGTCACGACGAACTGGCGGCTCGAGCGGCTGGGCCACATCGAGCGTTGCGTGTTGCGGCTCGGCGCGGCTGAGCTGACCCAGGGCGGGACGCCCCCGCGGGTGGTGATCCAGGAATGCGTACGGCTCGCCGAACGCTACGGGTCCTCGCAGAGCGCGCGCTTCGTGAACGGCGTGCTCGACGCGCTCGCACGACGGATGGGCCGGCTCTCTTGAAGCTCGTCGCCGTGAACTGGCAGGACCTCGACAACCCATTGGGCGGCGGGGCCGAGACGCACCTGCAGGAGATCCTCGAACGGCTGGCCGGATTTGGGCACGAGGTCGTGCTGCTCTGCGGCGGCTGGAAGGGCTGTCCACCGCGCGCGACGCGCAATGGCGTCGAGATCCATCGCGTGGGGACGCGGCAGTCGTTCCCCTTTCTCGCGCGCCGGTACTGGAATCGCCACCTGCGCGACTCGGGTGTCGACGTGCTGTATGAGGACATCAACAAGGTGCCCTTGTACACGACCCGCTGGGGGGCCCGGCAGGTGGTTGCGGTCGTGCCGCACCTTTTCGGCGACGCCGCCTTCCAGGAACTGAACCCGGTGCTGGCCAGTGCCGTGTGGCTGAGCGAGCAGCCGCTGCCCTGGATGTACCGTCGCGTGCCCTTTCAGGCCATCAGCCAGAGCACGGCCGAGGACCTGATGCTGCGCGGCATCCATCCCAAGCGCGTCACCGTGATTCCTCCCGGCGTCAGCGCGGAGTACTACACGCCGGACCCCGCCGCCCGTGCGCAACGGCCGACTTTTGCGTATCTCGGACGCCTCAAGCGCTACAAGGGCGTGCACCACGTGATTCGTGCCTTCGCCGCGATGGGACATCCGGATGCCGAGCTCGAGATTGCTGGGGCGGGCGACTACCGGCCGGCGCTTGAGGCCCTCGTGGACTCGCTTGCCCTGCGTCAGCGCGTACGTTTTCTTGGCTTCGTCAGCGAGGCGGAGAAGCTGGCACTCTATCGACGGGCGTGGGGCGTGGCCTTGGCTTCGCCCAAGGAAGGCTGGGGTTTGACCAACGTGGAGGCCGAGGCCTGCGGGACGCCCGTTGTGGCGTCCAACTCCCCCGGCATCCGAGAGTCGGTGCGGCACGGTGAGACAGGCTTCCTCGTGCCGCAAGGCGATGTGCAGGCGATGGCCGAGGCAATGCGACGGCTGGCGGACAGTCCTGCGCTGGTGGCGGAGATGGGCGGCAAGGCACGGGCCTTCGCCGAATCGTTCACCTGGGACCGCTGCGCCCGCGCGACCGAGGCGCATCTGCTCGAGGTGGTCAACCGAGGGAGGTAGGGCCGTGGACGTCGTCATCCACTCGCACCACGCCAGCGTCTCCGAGCATATGCGCAAGCGCGCCCTGCGCGCAGTCCAACGCGTGGCCACCCGGCTCCCTCGGGCCGTGGAGGCCATCCTTCGCTTCGAAGAGGATGGGCCGACGAAGCGCGTGACGGTCACCCTCCGCGCGCCTCGGCATCACGACCTGATGGGCCGGGCCGACGGCAAGTTCTTCGGGCCGGCACTCGTCGCCGCGCTGGCCCGGGTGACGACGCAGATCAACCGCGAGAAGCGGGGCGCCGGACACGCCAGCAAGCGTACGGCAGCCCGGGCGCGCGTCCGTGGCTGAGCGCATGCCCACGCTGACGGTCGGCGCGCTCTACGAGCGGCTCAAGGATGAGTTGCAGTTGGAGCTACTCGGCAGCCCAGACGGCTTGCAGCGTCCGATCGAGACGGACGATGCCTCGGGGCCGGGCCTCGTCCTGGCGGGCTACACGGGACGATTCGTGCACCAGCGGCTGCAGGTTCTCGGCGAGACCGAGGTCAGCTACCTGAAGTCACTGCCCGCCGCGGATCGGCATCGCATCATCGAGACCTTCTTCGCCTATCCGATCCCCTGCGTGATGATCACCAAGGGGCAGGAACTGCCCGAGGGCATGGAGGACGCGGCGCGGACGGCGGGGCTGGCCATCCTGCGCTCGCAGCTGAAGACGCAGGAGTTCTACCACCACATCCATCCCTTCCTCGAAGACTGCTTTGCGCCGAGCACGAACCTGCACGGCTCGCTGGCGGACGTGTACGGGGTCGGGTTGCTGTTCACGGGCGAGAGCGGCATCGGCAAGTCGGAGTGCGTGTTGGACCTCGTCGAGCGCGGGCACCGACTGGTGGCGGATGACGTCGTCATCGTACGGCGAAAAGGCGGCGACGTGCTGATTGGATCGGGGCATCCGCTGCAGCGGCACTTCATGGAGATCCGTGGCGTCGGCCTCATCGATGTGCGCCAGCTCTTTGGCATCCGCGCCGTGCGCCAGCAGAAGCGCATCGAGGTGGTCGTGCAGTTGCAGGCCTGGCGCGAGGGCATGGTCGTCGAGCGTACCGGCCTCGAGCAGCAGGTCACGCAGATCATGGGCGTGGACGTCCCGCGGATTACGCTGCCGCTGAATCCTGGCAAGAACATCACCGTGGTCGCCGAGGTCGTGGCGATGAACCACCTGCTGCGCTACAGCGGCGAGGACCCGGCCCAGGCGTTCAACGAGCGCCTCAAGGGCCATATGCGCCAGAAGGCCGATGTGGCGCGGTACCTGCTCGATGACGACGAATAGCACGCCCCGCGCCATCGTCGCCGGCCACGGCAGCTTTGCGGCCGGGCTCGTCTCCGCCGTGCAGCAGATCACGGGGCTGGGTGATCGCTTCGTGGCGATCAGCAACACCGGGCTCGGCGCCGAGGCCATTGAGACGGCCGTGCGCGAGGCGCTGGCGACGACCGGCGCGACCGTGGTGTTCACCGACCTGCCTGCCGGCAGCTGCACGATGGCGGTCCGACGGCTCGCCAAGCTCGGCCCGTCCGTCACCGTGGTCACGGGGGTGACGCTGCCGACGCTACTGGCGTACGCGATGGGAGCCAGTGTCGAGGAGGCCGTCGCCCGCGGCCGCGAGTCGCTGATGCGCTACGGGGGCCCCGAGGGTGCTTGAGTACTTTCGCATCGACGACCGGCTGATCCACGGACAGGTGGTCGTCGGCTGGGGGCAGCCCTGCGGCCTCGGCTTCCTCGTGCTCGTTGACGATGCCGTGGTGGGCTCCGAGTGGGAGCAGGAGCTCTACCGCATGGGCGTGCCGCCGGAGATGGACGTGTACTTCGACTCGGTCGAGAGCGCGGCGCGCCGCATGGCCGACTATCGCGCCGATCGGCGTCCCGGTCTCCTGCTCACCGGCGATATCGCCACGATGCAGCGCTTGGTGAACGCCGTACCGGACGTGCGCTGCGTGACCATCGGCGGCATCCATCACAAGGACGGACGCCGCGCGCGCCTCCGCTATGTGTTTCTCACGCCGGAGGAAGAGCGGGAGTTGACGGCGATGGCGGCACAGGGCATCCAGGTCGTCGCGCAGGACGTGCCGATGTCGCCCGCCGTTCCGCTGGCGGACGTGCTGGCGGGAGACGGCAGCGGATGATCGATACGCTGGCCATCGACCTGCTGCAGCTCCTCCCGCTCGCCGTGCTCGGCGGCGTGCTCGGGCTGGATGTCGTGAGCTTCCCCCAGGCGATGCTGTCGCGGCCCATCGTCGCCGCGACGATGGCGGGGGCATTGATCGGGCAGCCCGAACGCGGCCTGGTGGTCGGCGTGGCGCTGGAGTTCTTCGCCCTCGAGTCGATGCCCTTCGGTGCCTCGCGGTATCCGGAGTGGGGGTCGGCCTCGGTGGTCGGCGGCGCCTTGTTCGCGATGACACCGGACAACACGGCGGCCGCGATGTCGATGGCATTGCTGGCGGCCCTCACCACGGCGACCGTCGCCGGCACGTCGATGGTCGCGCTCAGGCGCTGGACGCAGGCCGTGGCGGAGAGCCGCCACGAGATGCTGGCCGCCGGATCGGGCCGTGCGGTCGTCGGCCTGCAGCTCGCCGGCCTGACGGCTGATCTCTTGCGCGGTGCACTGCTGACGCTTGGCGCGCTCGCGGTGTTCGTGCCGCTGCGCACGGCGATCCTCGGGACGTTTGTCTTCCCCGACACCCTCTCGCGCGCCGTGGCCGTTTCGGTGGCCTCCGCTGTCGGGCTCGCCGCGGTGTGGAAGGTGGTGCACACCACGAAAGGCGCGCGCTGGTGGATGGCCGCCGGGCTGCTCTTCGGCTTCGGCATCGCCTGGGGGCTCTGGTGAGCGCCGCGCCGCGACTTCCCTGGCACGTCCGGGCGGCAATCCTCGGGCGGCTCTTTGCCATCCAGGGCGCCTGGACCTACGAACGGATGGTGGGCCACGGCATCGCCTTCGCGCTCGAGCCGGCCATGCGCCTGCTGCCAGGGGGCCGGGGCGGGGACCGCTACCGTGCGGCGATGGTGCGCCACTCCGGCTACTTCAACGCGCACCCGTATCTGACGGCCGTGGCGGTGGGCGCGCTTGCCCGCGCGGAGATGGACAACTTGCCGCCGGAGCAGATTGACCGCTTCCGGACGGCTGCGCCGGGCCCGTTGGGCTCCGTCGGCGACCGCCTCATCTGGGCTGGCTGGGTGCCACTGTGCTCGTCCGTGGGGCTGTTGGCGTTCGGGCTTGGCGCCTCGCCCGCTAGCGTGGTGCTGCTCTTTCTCGGACTTTATAACGCGGGACACCTGGCGCTACGCATCTGGGCCCTGCACGTCGGCTGGCGCGACGGGCTTCGCGTGGCGCAGGCCTTGGGCAATCCGGTGCTCCGTCAGGGGCCGGCACACGTGGCCCGTGCCACGGCCTTCGTGGCGGGCGTCGCGCTTCCCGTGGCGGCGCAGGGCATCATCGGGGCGGGACGGGCCTGGCTCGGTGCGGTGCTCGTCTCGGTGGCTGGTGGTGCGATCGTCGTCACGCTGCTCCACGGCAAGTTCGAGGGATGGCGCCTGGCCATCTTCGCGCTTGCCGCCTTCCTCCTCTCTTCCGTGGTGCGCTGATGCTCGAACGCGACGTCGAGGTGATGAACGCCAATGGCATCCACGCCCGCCCCGCGGCGGAGATCGTGAAGCTGGCGAGCAAGTTCACCTCGCAGATCACGCTCGGCCGCGACGGCACCGAGGTGAACGGCAAGAGCATCATGGGCGTGATGATGCTGGCCGCGGAGTGTGGGGCGGTTGTGCGCATCCGCTGCGAGGGGGCCGACGAGGCCGCCGCGCTGGACGCGCTCGTCGAACTGGTTGGCTCGACCTTCGGGGAGCACTAGTGCCCTCACAGCTCCACGGGATCCCGGCCTCGCCGGGCATCGTCGTCGGCACCGCGCACTTGCTGCGCTGGGAGGTGCCGGACGTCAGTGCCCGCGTGGTCCGTGACGAGGAGATCCTGACGGAGCTGCAGCGCTTCCGCGATGCCTGCGCCAAGGCCATCGAACGCCTGCAGGGCGTGCGCAAGCGCGCGGCGGAGAAGGCTGGCGAGGCCGAGGCGGCGATCTTCGACGTGCAGGTCTCCATCCTGCAGGACTCTTCGCTGCGCGAGCAGGTCGAGCAGTTGGTGCAGCAGCACCTCGCACCGGAGAAGGCGTTCGATGTGGTGATGCTCGACTGGCGCGACCACTTCGGCCGCAGCACGAACCCCATGATGCGCGAGCGCGTGGGCGACCTCGTGGACGTGCACATCCGGCTGCTCACGATCCTGCTGGGACTGCCCGACCACGATCCCGTGGACCTCGCGCCGGGCAGCAACGCCATCGTGGTCACGCACGATCTCACACCAAGCCTGACGATGCAGTTCGATCGCCGGGCCATCGCGGGCATCGCGACGGATGCGGGAACGCGCACCTCGCACGTGGCCATTCTCGCGCGTTCGCTTGGCCTGCCGGCGGTCGTTGGCCTGATTGACGCGACGGCGCGGCTGCAATCCGGCGAGCGCGTGATTCTCGACGGGACCAACGGCCGACTGGTCGTGAAGCCCACCGCCGCCGAGCTCGCGCAGTTCGCCGATCGCGCGCGCCGCGAGGCCGCGGCGCAGGCGGAGTTGGCAACCCTGGTCGGCGTCGAGTCGCTCACGACCGACGGGCACCACATCACGCTGCGGGCCAACGTGGACCTGCCCGATGAGTCCAGTCTCGCCGCCGCCGCCGGCGCCGAGGGCGTGGGACTGATGCGTACCGAGTTCCTCGTGGTCGGACGCACGGCGATGCCCACGGAGGACGAGCAGTACGAGGCCTACAAGCGCGTGGTCGAGAGCTTCGGCGACCACCCGGTGGTCATCCGCACCTACGACGTCGGGGGCGACAAGCTGCCGGTCGGCGGTTTCCCGCACGAACCGAATCCGTTCCTGGGATGGCGCGCCATCCGGATGTGCCTGGACGAGCCCGAGATCTTCAAGGTGCAGTTGCGGGCGATGCTTCGTGCCGCGGTGCACGGCGACCTTCGCATCATGCTGCCGCTGGTGGTGACCGTCGATGAAGTGCGGCAGGCGCGCTTCCTCTTGCAGGAGGCGGCGGCCGAGTTGGAGCGGCGACACATCCCGCACCGCGCGGAGGTGTCGATGGGGGTGATGGTTGAGACGCCCGCGGCGGCCCTGGCCGTGGACACGCTGGTGCGGGACGTCGGCTTCCTGAGCATCGGGACGAACGACCTGGTGCAGTACACGCTGGCGGTGGACCGTGGCAACGCCTCGCTGGCCACGCGCTTCACGCCGCTGCACCCAGCGGTGCTGCGCTTGATTGCGCGCACGCTGGATGTGGGCCAGTCCGCGGGGCTTTCAGTCAGCGTCTGCGGCGAGATGGCCTCGCAGCCCTTGATGGCCTACGCCCTCCTCGGGCTCGGCGTCCGCGAGCTCAGCGTGTCGGCCATCGGCTTGAGCGTGGTCAAGCGCATCGTGCGCGGCGTAAGCACGCTGAACGCCGAGCAGGTCGCGCGACAGGCCTTGGAAGCTGAGTCGGCCCGCGCGGCGGGCGAGATCCTCACGAAGGGACTGGTGGCGGAGCTCGGCGAGGAGCTGGTCGACGGGTTGCTCGGCCTCGGTTAAGCCGAGTATCCTTCCTGTAGCAGGCTTCGCCCGCGGCCGGCCCAGCGCCGGCCGTTCGTGTTTCTTCCAACGCCACCCGCCCCGATGCAACATCGCCATCTCTTCACGTCCGAGTCCGTGTCCGAGGGCCATCCGGACAAGGTTGCCGACCAGATCTCCGACGCGGTGCTCGACCAGCTGCTCGCCCAGGACCCGCGCTCGCGCGTGGCCTGCGAGACGATGGTGACCACGGGACTGGCGACGATCTTCGGCGAGGTCACGACCAACGCCTGGGTCGACCTGCGCAAGGTCGTGCGCGAGACAATCAAGGACATCGGCTACACGGAGGCGGGCATCGGCTTCGACGCCGACTCCTGCGGCGTGCTGAACGCGCTGGGGCAGCAGTCCCAGGACATCGCGCAGGGCGTGGACACCGGCGGCGCCGGCGACCAAGGCATGATGTTCGGCTTCGCCTGCGACGAGACGCCGGAGTTGATGCCGCTGCCAATCATGCTGGCGCACCGGCTCGTGCACACGCTGGCCGACCGTCGCAAGGACGGCACGCTGCCGTGGCTGCGGCCGGACAGCAAGTCGCAGGTCTCGGTCGTGTACGAGGATGGGAAACCGGTCGAGGTGGACACGGTGGTCATCTCCACGCAGCACGCCGACAAGATCTCGAACAAGACGATCCGCGAGGCTGTGATCCGCGACATCATCAACGTGGTGATCCCCGAGGAACTGCGCGCCAAGCGGATGAAGATCCACATCAACCCCACCGGGCGCTTCGTCATCGGTGGCCCGCACGGTGACGCCGGCCTCACGGGTCGCAAGATCATCGTGGATACCTACGGCGGCATGGGCCGTCACGGTGGTGGTGCCTTCTCGGGCAAGGACCCGTCAAAGGTCGATCGCTCGGCGGCCTACGCCGCGCGCTGGGTGGCGAAGAACATCGTCGCCGCCAAGCTGGCGACGAAGGTGGAGGTACAGCTGGCCTACGCCATCGGTGTGGCCAAGCCCGTCTCGGTGATGGTGGACACCTTCGGCACCAACACGGTGGATGAGCGCGCCATCATGAAGGCCGTGTCCGAGGTATTCGACCTGACGCCGAAGGGCATCATGGACTCGCTGGACCTCCGGAAGCCGATCTATGGTCCGACCGCCGCCTACGGACATTTCGGGCGCGCGCCCGAGAAGGCCGTGCGCTTCGGCAAGAAGGTGATGCTCTTCCCCTGGGAGCAGACCAACAAGACGGCGGAGCTGCGGCGCGCGGTCCGCGGCAGCTGAGCGCGACGGTCAGCGGGGCAGCCGTGGTCGAGGTCATCGTGGATCGCATTGGATTGGACGCGTCGTCCAAGGCCTACGTGGTGATCCTGGAGGAGAAGTCGGGGACGCGGGCGCTGCCGATCTGGATCGGGCGCCCGGAGGCCGAGGCGATTGCCGCGCATCTCAATGAGGTGCCGCGCGAGCGGCCGATGACCCACGACCTTGCCGGCTCGCTGATCACCGGGTTGGGTGGCTTGCTGCGCCGCGTGCAGGTGACGCGCGTGGTGAAGGGCACGTTCATCGCCGAACTGCACCTGCAACGGGGCGGGCAGCCCGTGGTGGTGGACGCGCGGCCGTCAGATGCCATCGCGATCGCCCTGCGGCTCGGCGCGCCGATCTTCGTGGCCGAGGTCCTGTTCGAGGAGGAGGACGACGACACAGGCGAGACGCCCACGCCCTCCGACGGCGACCATCTCTCGGCGGACGAGCTGCAGCGTCATCTCTCGCAGTTGCGGCCCGAGGACTTCGGGCGCTTCACGCCGTGAGGGCGCGGGGGACGCGTCCGCCTCGAGCGCCAATGCGCTGGGCGGCTTTGCGCTGGACGGCGAGTCGCTGGGCGCTGGCCCTGGTGCTGTCTCTCGGGCTGGCCGCGGCGAGTGCGGGCGGCGTCGCCGCGCAGGGCGCGTCGCGCAGCATCGAAGGGCGGGTCACGCGCGCGCTTGGGAACGGGCGCACAGCACCGATCAGCGGCGACTGGGTGGTGCTGCATCGCGTCGGCCGCGACGCCGCGGCACCGTTGGACTCGATGCGCCTGCGTGCCGACGGCTCCTACGGCTTCCGCTACCGCGCCAGTGGCGACAGCAATGCCGTCTACTTCGTGAGTGCGATGCGTGGTGGGGTGGCCTACTTCACGCCGCCGACACGCGAGCCATCCGTGCGCGGTGGCTTCGCGGACCTCCTGGTGTTCGACACCACCAGCGCGCCGATCCCCATCGCCGTGCGGGGACGCCACCTGATCGTCACGGCGCCCGACTCGACGGACAGCCCCACGCGCTCCGTGATCGAGGTCTACGAGCTCAGCAATGACAGCACGCTGACGCGGGTCGCCTCGGGCGCCGGCGTCCCGACCTTCGAGGGACCGCTGCCGGAGGGCGTCACGGAGATCCTCGGTGGCCAGGGCGACATCTCGCCGGCGGCCATCCGTGTGGCGAACGGGCGCGTGCAGGTGTTCGCGCCGCTGTCGCCGGGGCTCAAGCAGTTCTCGTTCTCCTATCAACTCCCGGCGACGCAGGCCTCGCTCGCGGTGCACGTGGAGCAAGCGGTCGCCTCGGTCGAGGTCTTGGTGGAGGACCCGCGGGGCACTGCCACGGGCGCGGACTTGCAGGAAGTCGATCCGGTGCTCGTGGACGAGCGCCCATTCAAGCGATTTCTCGCAACGGATGTCGCGGCGCCTGCGCTGATCGAGACGACAATGCCGGGCGCCGCGGAAGGCATCCGTGGGCTGCGCGTGATGCTCGTCGTCACTGCGGTGGGTGCCGCAATGTTGCTCGGGCTCGGAATGACCTTCATGCGCGGGGGGCCTTCGGCCTTCGCGCGCCGGCGCAGCGTGACGCCTGAGTCACTGGCGCTGGAGATTGCCGCACTCGACCGTGCCTTCGAAGCCGTCGCGACGCCGAGTGAAGAGGCGAAAGCCGAGCACTACCTCAAGCGGGCGCAGTTGAAGGGACGCCTGAGCGCCGCGCTTGCCAAGCGCGATGGACTCGCCTAGCATTCCGTCCGACAACTGATCGCGAACGCGGGACACGGAAGCCGGTGCAATGCCGGCGCGGCCCCGCCACTGTAACGGGCATCAACGTCCACTCGAGCACAGCCACTGGATCCTGCGGGATCCGGGAAGGTGAGTGAACGGCCCGAAGCCAGGAGACGACCCACGTTCGCGCCACAACAGCACCCTCGGGGGAGGGGCCGTGGCGTCGAGTGGGTCTGCCTGATCGTGGTCGGACCGCTTCACGTGCATGCGGGCTTCTTCCTCAACAAGGGAAGGAGCCCGTTTGATGTTTCAGCACCGATCGTCTGCGTTGCGCGGGTTCCGACAGGCTGTCTACACGGGCTTCAGTACCGTCGCCGTGACCGTTGCCGCCGTCTGCCTGCTGTCGGTGGCCGCCTGCGGCGAGGCTCCGCGACTTAACGCCGGCGACGCGGTGGTCGACGACTTCGGCGACACACTACGCCTGGCCGCCGCGCCGTCACGCGTCGTCTCGCTGAACCCCGTCACGACCGAACTGCTCTTCGCGCTCGGCGCTGGTGATCGGCTCGTGGGACGTACCAGTTGGGATCTCTACCCCGAGGCGGCGCGCGCCGTGGCCGATGTCGGGAACGGGATGGGCCCGAACGTGGAGGTCGTGCTCGGGCAGCGGCCGGACCTCGTGCTGCTCTACGCGAGCGAGTCCAATCGTCTCGCCATCCAGCAGCTGCGCGCCGCCGGCGTGCAGACGTTGACGCACCGCACGGATCGCATCGCCGACCTGCAGCGCGTGATCCCGGTGATAGCGGCGGCGCTCGGCGTCGACTCGGTCGGCCGACTCGTGGCTGACTCCGTGCACGCAAGCGTGGAGTCGGTGCGTGCGCTGCCGCGTCCCGCGGAACCGGCGCGCGCGTACTGGCACATCTGGGACGCGCCGATCATGACCATCGGCGGTGGCAGCTACCTCTCCGAACTGCTCGAGGTGGCGGGTGCCGCCAACGTGTTCGGCGATCTCGAGCAGCCATCGCCGCAGGTCTCGTTGGAAGAGATCGCACGGCGCGACCCGGATGTGTTGCTGGCAGGGCCCCTGGCGGCCGAGCGGATCCGCCGCACGCCGGGCTGGCGCGCCGTGCGCGCCGTGCGCGAAGGGCGCATCGTGGTGATCGATACGACGATTGTCGGGCGTCCTGGGGTGCGGATGGGCGAGGCCGCGCGCTTCCTGCGGCTGCACATCGTCGACAGCATCGGGCGGCCGCGGTGAAGCTGCACGTCTGGCTCGCGTTGGTGCTGCTGCTACTTGTGGCAGTCGTACTTGGCGTACTCGGTGGCCCGGTTCCGCTCGCTGCCACCGAGGTGTGGTCGGCGCTGCGCGGCGTGGGTGACGCCACGCAGTTGGCGATCGTGCAGAACCTGCGATTGCCGCGCGTGGCGCTCGGTGTGGCGGTGGGGGCCGGACTCGCGGCCAGCGGCACAGCCTTGCAGGCCACGCTGCGCAATCCGCTGGCGGAGCCGTACCTCCTGGGAGTGAGCGGCGGTGCAGCGGCGGGAGCGGTGGCCGCTGTCACGCTGGGACTCAGCTCGGCCCTGTTGCTTCCGCTCTTTGCGTTCGCCGGGGCGGTGGTCGCCGTGGTCATCGTGCTCTTGGTGGCGCGCGCCGTGAGCGGCCACGCGGATCCGCGCGTGCTGTTGATGGCCGGCGTCGTCGTCGGCGCGTTCTGCACGGCAGTGATCATGGTGGCGCTGGCGACGGCGCCCGAGAACACCGTGCGCGGCGCCCTGTGGTGGATGATGGGCTCCCTCGGCGACGCGCAGTGGCGCTCGCTGCGCTGGGTGGCGCTCTACGTGGCGATTGGCATCGCACTGCTGGTGTGGTGGTCGCGCGACGTCGATGTCCTTGCGCTCGGTGAGGATGCCGCCGCCTCGTTGGGGCTGCCGGTGGAGCGCGTCACGCGGCGCATCTATCTCACGGCGTCGCTCCTGGCTGCGGCCACGGTGGCCGGAGCGGGACTGATCGGATTCGTCGGACTCATCGTTCCGGCGATCGCCCGCGCGCTCGGGGCACGCAACACTCGCCAGGCGGTTGTTGCCGCTGCGCTCGCTGGCGCGGCGCTCGTCGTGCTCGCCGATCTCGCGGCGCGCACCCTGCTGCGTCCGGCGGAACTCCCCTTGGGCGCGGTGACCGCTATCATCGGTGTGCCGTTCTTCCTCTGGCGCCTGCGGAGCGCGCGATGATTCGCTTCGAGAATGCGCGCATTCGCTACCCGCGTGCGGCGGCCGCCGCCGTGGACGGCGTGAGCCTCGAGGCGCGGCGCGGCCGGGTGACCGCGGTCGTCGGGCCCAACGGCAGCGGCAAGAGCACCCTGGTGCGCGCGCTGCTCGGGCGACTGCCGGTCGAGGCCGGGCAGGTCACGCTGGACGGACAGCCGATCCGCAGCCATGACCGACGCGTCGTGGCTACGCGGATGGCCGTGGTCCCGCAACGCGAGGAACCGGTGTTTCCGCTGGCCGTTCGCGAGTACATCGGTCTTGGGCGGCATCCGCACGGCGGACCCTTCGCCGGCCGCAGTGCCGAAGATCGTGCGGCCATCGAGCGTGCAGTCCAGCGCTCGGAAACAGTGGCCTTCCTGGACCGCGCCACGGACGAGTTGTCGGGCGGCGAGTGGCAGCGCGTACGCATCGCGCGCGCACTGGCGCAGGGCGGGGAAGCGCTGGTGCTCGACGAACCCACGACGTTTCTCGATATCGCGCACGAGATGGCGGTGTTCGAGCTCTGCGATGCCTTGGCCCGCGAGGGACAGGCGGTACTGCTCGTGAGCCATCAGCTCAACCTCGTCGCGCGCTTCGCCGACCACATTGTGCTGCTGCATCGCGGCCAGGTGGCGGCCGCCGGCTCGCCGGCCGAGGTGATGCGCGGCGACGTGCTCGAACGGGTCTACGAATGGCCGTTGGTGATCTCTCGCGATCCGGCCGTTGGCGCCCCCGTCTTGGTGCCACTCCGCGGCCGCGGCACTCGCTGACCCGCATCCCGTTTCTCGTCGCTCACGACTCACGACTCACGACTCACGACTCACGACTCACGACTCACGACTCACGACTCACGACTTTCCACTTACGACTTCCCGTATCCTCCCAGCCGCCAGATCACCAGAATGCCCCGCATCCCAGTCCTTGCCCTGTCCGCAGCCGCCCTCGCGCTCCCACTCCGCGCCCAGGAGCCCGACCGCCGCGACCTCCCCGCAACGGTCATCACCGCCACGCGCCTCGCCACCCCGCTCAACGCCCTCACCTCGACCGTCACGCTGCTCGACGCCCGTGACCTCCAGAGCGAAGGCCTGACACACGTGGCCGACGCCCTGCGCCGCGTCCCGGGCCTGGTGATGGCGCGGCAGTCGAGCTTCGGTGGCCCCGCCGCACTCTTCATGCGGGGCGGCGAATCCGACTACGTGCGCGTGCTGGTTGACGGCATTCCCGTCAACTTGCCTGGCGGCTCGCTCGACATTGGCCGCCTCACGCTCGACGATGTGGAGCGAATCGAGGTGCTGCGCGGCCCGGCCAGCGTGCTTTACGGGTCGGAGGCTGTATCCGGCGTGATCCAGATCTTCACGCGGCGCGGGAATGGCGCGGCACGCGTCACGGCCGAGCTCGGCGCCGGCAGCTACGACGCGCAGCGCGCGTCATTGGGCGCTGGCGGCGGCAGCGCCCGGATGGGTTGGAGCCTGCAGGCGGACCGGCACGCCTCGGACGGCGTGCTGCCCTTCAACAACGCCTATCGCAACGATGGCATCAGCGGCTCGCTGTCGCTTGCGCCGGACGCACGCACCGACTTGCGGTTGACGACGCGCTACAACACCTCGATGTACCAGTATCCCACGAATTCGTCCGGTGGCGTAGACGATCGCAACGCCGAGCGCACGGAGCATCGCGTGCTGGCGGGTGTCGAGCTGGGCCGGCGCTGGACGGACCGCCTCGACTCGCGAGTCCAGTTCACCGCGACCGACCTGCTCCCGCGCGATAACGATGGTCCGGACAACGCGGCCGACACGCTGGGTTTCTACGGATACTTCGCGCGCGCCACGGTGAAGCGACGCTTGGCCGATGCTCGCAGCACGCTGCGTCTGGGTGCAGCGCAGTTCGTCACGCTGGGCGCGGAATGGTCACGCGACACGGAGAAGAGCGCCTCGGTGTCGCTGAGCGAGTTCGGGCCGTTCCCGGACGCCTTCGAGGCGGCGCGTGAGAACACGGCGCTCTACGCGCAGCTGCAAGGAGCGCGCGAGCGTCTCACGTATACGCTTGGCGGACGCCTCGACGAGAACACCGCCTTCGGCTCGTTCCGCACCGCGCGGATTGGCGCAGGACTCCGTCTAACCGAGCGCCTCCGGCTGCGCGCATCCTATGGTTCTGCCTTCAAGGCGCCGAGCTTCTTCGAGAACTTCGCCACGGGCTTCACCGTGGGGAACACGAACCTCGTGCCTGAACAGTCGCGCTCCGGCGATCTCGGCCTCGAGTTCGGCTTCCGGAACGGCGTCGGCCTTCGGATCACGGCATTCCAGCAGCGATTCCGCGACCTGATCCAGTACACGGGTGCGCCGCCGGCACCGGGCGACCCGAACTACTACAACATCGCGCGGGCGAACGCGGGTGGCGTCGAGTTCGAGGCCGACCTGCCATCGGTCGCCGGGTTCGCGACCTCGTTCTCGCACACGTGGACGGAGACGCGGGTAGTCGACGCGGGCTTCGATACCGGAGGCGGTGCGAACTTCGTCGAGGGTGGATCGCTCATTCGGCGGCCGACGCACACCACCAGCATCGCGGCACGCCGCGCCCTGGGCGACCGGACCAACCTGTCGGTGACGGCCGTGCGTATCGGAGAGCGCGAGGATCGTGACTTCTCGTCCTTCCCGGCCGCGCCCGTGACCCTCGATGCGGTTGTGTTGCTCGATGTAGCCACCGAGATCCGTCTCTCGCTGCCGGGTGTCGCCTCGTCACGCCTGCTGCTGCGCGCCGAGAACCTCTTGGATCGCCGCTACGAGCAAGTGGCCGGTTTCGCATCGCCGGGCCGCGTGTTCTTCGCGGGCCTTAGATTGGAGCGGTGATTGAAACGCGCGCGATCGTCCTTCACGCCTTTGACTACCGCGAGACGAGCCGCATCGTGCGGCTCGCCACCCGGGACGCTGGCGTCATAGCGGCGATCGCGCGAGGGGCCCGCCGGCCGCGCAGTCGCTTCGGCCAAGGCCTCGATCTCTTCACCAGCGGCAGTGCACAGGTCGCCCTGCATGGCACGGGCGACTTGCACACGTTGGCGTCATTCGAGGCCACGGATTCCCGCGTGGGGCTGGCCAGTTCCCTTCGGCACTTCGGGGCGGCCGCGGCGCTGGGCGAGCTGTGTCTGCGCTTCGGGACGGAAGCCACCCCAGGCGTGCACGATGCATTGGAGTCGGGGCTCGACGAGCTGGCGCGGGCTGGCGCTGGGTTGGTCAGCGGTTTGGCGCTGGCCGCCGCCTGGCGGATCGTCGCCGAGCTCGGGTTTGCTCCGGCGCTGGACGACTGCGCGCTGTGCCATCGGCCAATCGATGAGCACGAGGAGGTGCGGTTCTCACACCGCGCTGGCGGGGCTGTCTGTGTGGGTTGTCGAAGTCTCGCGCCAGGAGCTCGCGCGCTGCCAGCTGAGGCGCGCTCAACGCTCCGGAGTTGGCTTGACGGCAACGCCGTGCCGATTGCGGACCGCGCCACCGAGCGCGCGCACCAGCGCCTCCTGCGGGAGTTCCTCGAGGAGCACCTGGCGGACGGCAAGGCCCTGGGCGCGTTTCAGTCGTGGGAGCGCCTCGAACCGTGATCATCGGGACGGCGGGGCACATCGACCACGGGAAGACCGCGCTCGTGCGTGCACTCACCGGCATCGACACGGACCGGCTGCCAGAGGAGAAGCGCCGCGGCATCACCATCGCGCTCGGCTTCGCGCCACTCGTGTTGGCGGAGATCGGAACCGTCGGGATCGTGGACGTGCCGGGGCACGAGGCCTTCGTGCGCACGATGCTGGCCGGTGCCTCCGGCATCGACTGCGCGCTCTTGGTAGTGGCCGCCGACGAAGGGGTGATGCCGCAGACGCGGGAGCACCTGCACGTCCTCCAGTTGCTCGGAGTGACGCGCGGGGTTGTCGCGTTGACCAAGTGCGACGTTGCCGACGTCGAGCTGCAGGACATCGCGCGCTTGGATCTCAAGCAGGTGTTGGCGTCCTCGTCCATCGCGGCGGCGCCGATCGTGGCCGTCTCCGCGCTCACAGGAAGGGGCATCGAAGAACTCCGCGCGGAGCTCGCCAAGGCGCTGAAGCAGGTGCCGGGCCGCGACGAGTCCGAGCCGTTCCGGATGCCGGTGGACCGCGTGTTCTCCGTCGCAGGGGCGGGAACCGTTGTGACGGGCACCACGTGGAGCGGCAGCGTTCGTGTGGGTGAGGCCCTGCGATTCCTCCCGGCAGAGCACGCGGCGCGCCTCCGAAGCGTGGAGACGCACGGACACTCGGTCGAGGCCAGCAGCCCCGGTGCGCGGACAGCAATGGCGGTGGCGGGTGTTGACCGAGACGATGTCCATCCGGGCGACGTGGTCGTGCGCGCGGCTGATGCGTGGGTCCTTAGTCGGATCCTGCGCGCGGACGTGACGCTGCTCGACGGCGCGCCACTGCTCGGCCCTCGCACGCAGCTGCGATTCCACCTTGGAACTGCGGAGCGCGGGGCGCGGATCGTCGCGACGGGGGGTCCCGTCGCTGCGGGAACCGAGCGTGCGGTGCGCGTGCTGCTCGACGCGCCGGTCGTGGCGCGGGCAGGGGATCGCTTCGTGCTGCGCGGCGGCAGTCCCCACACGACCATCGGTGGTGGCGTGATCAGCGATCCCCTCGCGCCGACTGCGCGTGCCCGACCGTTCGCGCACACGGCGGCGAGTCCCGCACAGCGCCTGACCTGGATGCTCAGCGAGGCGGGAAAGTCGGGTGTCGACCTGCCAGGCCTCGTGCAGCGCCTCGGGCTCAGCGCGGCGGCCGTCGCCAAGCTCACCCGCGCGGCCAAGGGAGTCGCTGAGGTCGGGGGGAGGCTGTACGAGTCGACTGCGCTGGAGCGCCTCCGTGCCGAGTTGCTGGCCATGGTGTCCGATACGCATCGAGCCCAGCCACTCTCGCCGGGACTGGATCGGCAGACCGCACGCTCGGCGCTTCGCGCGGCGCCGGAGTTGGTGGACGAGGTCATTCGGCGGGCCGAGCGTGCCGGGCTGGTCGAGGCGCACGGGAGCGTGCTGCGCGCGCCGGGATTCGATCCGTCGTCGAGCGCGACCGCGGGGACCCTGAAGGACGCCGTGTTCGCCACGATTGAAGCAGCGGGAACGGAACCGCCCGCGACGGCGGAGATCGTGGCCGCCCACGGCAAGGATGCCATCGCCACGCTGAAGCTTCTGGAGCGGGAAGGGCTGCTCGTGCCCGTGAGCATCGAGCGGCCGTTCGCCGCGTCGGCGGTGCGGCAGTTGCTCGCCGCCCTGCGCAGCGGCACGAACCCCGAGCGCCGCTACTCACCGTCGGAGCTGCGCGAGATCCTCGGCATCAGCCGCAAGTACCTGATTCCCTTCCTGGAGTGGTGCGACCGCCGTGGCATCTCGCGGCGCACCGACGCCGGCCGCACCTTTCCCGCGGTTCCGGAGCATCCCTGACTTCGCGCTCGGGCTTTTGCCCTCGCGCCGACCGGTGTTCCCACCCCAAGCTGCAGTACCGACGAATCGGCATTTCGGGGCGCCATTGCCGCACGGGCGCACGCCGAAACGGCGGAGAAGTAACGGCGTAGTGCTTGCGTGACGTGATGGCGAGGCGCGCCCCCGAGCCGGGTGGCACGCAAGACCTGATTCCGACGACGACCCAATTATGCTGAATCCCGATCGCCTGACCGTGAAGTCCGGGGACGCCATCACCGAGGCGCTGACGCACGCGCGCCAGGTGGGCAATCCCCTGGTGCACGACACGCATCTCCTGCGCGCGCTGCTGCAGCAGGACGAAGGCATCGTCGTGCCGATTCTCCAGAAGCTCGGCGTCGCGATTCCCGCCCTGAGCGAGGCCATCGACCGCGAGATCGCACGCTATCCCAAGCAGAGCGAGGCACAGCCGACCCTCTCGCGCGAGGTCACCGCCGTCCTCGACGCCGCCGAGGCCGAGGCCAAGAAGCTCGGCGACGAGTACGTGTCCACCGAGCACCTGCTCATCGGCCTCGCCACGGCCAAGGGCTCGGAGAGCGCGAACCTGCTCAAGGCCCAGCGCGTCACCAAGGAGAACCTGCTCGAGGCACTGACCGCTGTGCGCGGCGCGCACCGCGTCACCGACCAGACGCCGGAGAACCAGTACCAGGCCTTGCAGCGGTTCACGCGCGACCTTACCGAGGACGCCCGCAAGGGCAAGTTGGACCCCGTCATTGGTCGTGATGAGGAGATTCGCCGTGTGATCCAGGTGCTGTCGCGGCGCACGAAGAACAACCCCGTGGTCATCGGCGAGCCGGGCGTGGGCAAGACGGCCATCGCCGAGGGCTTGGCGCAGCGCATCGTGAACGGCGACGTGCCGGAGTCGCTGCGCAACAAGCGGCTCGTGTCGCTGGACCTCGGCGCGCTGATTGCCGGCGCCAAGTTCCGCGGTGAGTTCGAGGAGCGGCTCAAGTCGGTGCTCAAGGAGATCACGAGCAGCGAGGGGCAGTTCGTGATGTTCATCGACGAGCTGCACACGCTGGTTGGCGCGGGCAAGGCCGAGGGCTCGATGGACGCCGGCAACATGCTGAAGCCCTTGCTGGCGCGCGGTGCGTTGCGTGTGGTCGGCGCGACGACGCTCGACGAGTATCGCAAGCACGTCGAGAAGGACCCGGCGCTCGAGCGGCGTTTCCAGCCCGTGTACGTGGGCGAGCCGAGTGTGGAGAGCACCATCGCGATCCTGCGCGGGCTCAAGGAGCGCTACGAGTCGCATCACGGCGTGCGCATCACCGACGGCGCCGTGGTGGCTGCCGCCACGCTGTCCAATCGCTACATCGGCGATCGCTTCCTGCCGGACAAGGCCATCGACTTGATGGACGAAGCGGCGTCGCGTATGCGCATCGAGATCGACTCCTTGCCACAGGAGATCGACGAGGTCGAGCGCAAGATTGTGCAGTTGGAGATCGAGCGCCAGGCGCTGGCCAAGGAGAAGGACGCGGCCTCGGTGGAACGCCGCACGGCGCTGGAGCAGCAGCTCGCCCAGCTCAAGGAACAGACCGCAGGGATGAAGGCGCAGTGGCAGAACGAGAAGAACGCGCTGGGCGACGTGGGGAAGCTCAAGGCCCGGATCGAGGAGTCGCGCACCGAGGTCGACAAGGCCACCCGTGCCGGCGACCTGCAGAAGGCGGCGGAGATCCAGTACGGCCAGATCCCGAAGCTCGAGCAGGAGCTCAAGCAGGTGGAAGCCCGGCTGCACGAGCAGAAGGGCGGCGCGCGCTTTCTCAAGGAAGAGGTCACGGCGGACGACATCGCCGAGATCGTCGCGCGCTGGACCGGCATTCCGGTGCAACGGATGCTGGAGGGCGAGCGTGAGCGCCTGGCCACGCTCGACAAGCAATTGGCCAAGCGTGTTGTCGGCCAGACCGAGGCTGTGGAGGCCGTGGCCAACGCGGTGCGCCGCTCGCGGGCCGGCCTGCAGGATCCCAATCGGCCGATTGGCTCGTTCATCTTCCTCGGCCCTACGGGCGTGGGCAAGACGGAGACCGCGCGTGCGCTGGCCGAGTTCCTGTTCGACGATGAGACGGCGATGGTGCGCATCGACATGTCCGAGTACATGGAGAAGCACGCCGTGGCGCGGCTCATCGGTGCACCACCGGGTTACGTCGGTTTCGAGGAAGGCGGCCAGCTCACCGAGGCCGTGCGCCGGCGTCCCTACTCCGTGGTGCTCTTCGATGAGATCGAGAAGGCGCACCCGGATGTGTTCAACGTGCTGCTGCAGATCCTCGACGATGGCCGCCTCACGGACTCGCAGGGCCGCACCGTGGACTTCCGCAACGTCGTCATCATCATGACGTCCAATGTCGGGTCCACCTGGATCCTCGAGCACGCGGGCACCGACTGGTCCACCGTGGAGAAGGAAGTCACCGGCGCCCTGCGCTCGCAGTTCAAGCCTGAGTTCCTCAACCGCGTGGATGACATCGTCATCTTCCGGCCGCTCGGCGAGGCGCAGATCGAGCACATCGTCGGACTGCAGCTGGCGCGGATGGACAAGCTGCTGGCCGACCGCAAGATCACGCTCGAGCTGACGGACGCGGCGAAGGCGCTCATCTCGAAGGAAGGCTACGAGCCGGCCTTCGGCGCGCGGCCGCTGAAGCGGGCCATCCAGCGGTTGGTGCAGAACCCGCTCGCATTGGAGTTGCTCGAGGGCAAGTTCAGCGACGGCGACCACATCGTCGGGGACGCCGAGGGCGAGCACCTGGTCTTCCGGACGGGCGGCGCCGCGTGAGGTCGGCCGGCGGGTCGACTCAGGGCGCGACGCGGTGTGCCGAGGCGCAGGCGTGAGCGCCGGCCCCGTGACGTTCGGCACGCGCGCCGAGGAGGACGCGTGGTGGATGGGCGAGGCCTTGAAGGAGGCCCGGAAGGCCGGCGCGGCCGGTGAGGTGCCGGTGGGCGCCGTGCTGGTGCACAACGGGCAGGTGATGGCCCGCGGGGCCAACGCGATGGTCGGCAGCAAGGACGCCACGCAGCACGCCGAGATGCGGGCGCTGAAGGGCGGGGCCTACGCCATCGGCGACACGCGGCTCGGGACGGCCACGCTCTACGTAACCCTCGAGCCCTGCGCGATGTGCGCCGGGGCCATCGTGCTTTCGCGCGTGGGGCGGGTCGTCTTTGGTGCCTGGGACGACAAGGCGGGCATGGCGGGGTCGATCCATGACCTGCTGCGCCACCCGAAGCTGAATCACCGCCCCGAGGTACAGGGCGGGGTGATGGCCGAGGACTGCGCCGAGCTCCTCAGCGCGTTCTTCAAGGCGCGGCGGGGCTAGAAACCGCAGCCAAGCGCCGGCGGCGCCACAGGCGGAGCAGGTAGAGCGTCAGCGCGGTGAGCATCCCGCGAGCAAGTATCGGTCGCTGCGGTTCGTTCCTGTATACCCGTTGAACCGCCTCCCACGAGCGTTTAGCTTTCGCCCTCTGTTGGACAGGTGGCCGAGTGGTTGAAGGCACCGGTCTCGAAAACCGGCAAACCGGCAACGGTTTCGAGAGTTCGAATCTCTCCCTGTCCGTGTGGTACCCGACGCGCTGGCTGTGCCGGCGCGTCGTCGTTTCCGGGGGCCTCGGCTTCCAGTAGGATTCAGCAGTAGCCCAGGACAGGTGGCCGAGTGGTTTAAGGCGCACGCCTGGAAAGCGTGTATACGTTAATAGCGTATCGCGGGTTCGAATCCCGCCCTGTCCGTGCTCTCGACGCCCCGTTACGGCCCTCGCCGCAGCGGGGTGTTGCGCATCCCTGACCCCGCGTCGACACAACCGTGACGCGCCGGGCAAACCTTTCCTGCGCACCCGGTGTCAGACCGTGTGAAGACGCAGGAGACCCCTATGGATGCCAACGTGACCCGACTCTCAACCACCCGCTTCGAGCTACGCGACGCCGCCGGCCGCGTGATCGGGACCATCGTCCGCCCCGTCGAGGAGCAGCCGATCGGCCCCGGCCGCGAGAAGGTGTATCTCGCCCGCCGCGCCCCGCGCCTCGAAGTCCGCGACCGCAGCTCGAACGCGGCCTAGCTGACCGCCGGCCACCGGAGCCCCTCCGGCCGCCGCGTCGCGCGCAGCGTGCCTAGGCGCGCGCGACCAAGCGCACGGCTCCCATCCGGAGAGCCCCGCGCACATATTTCCGAGGATGTCCTCGTCCTCGGTCCTGTTGGATGCGCGCGCCGTCGCGCGAACGATCTCGCGAATGGCCGACGAGATCCTCGAACGCAATGACGGCCCCGATCGCCTGATGCTCGTCGGCATCCAGCGTCGCGGCGTCCAGATTGCCGACCGCATCGCCGACGTCATCAAGGAACGCGAGGGTCAGGACGTGCCCCGCGGCGCCCTCGACATCACGCTCTACCGCGATGACCTGCAGACCGTGGGCCCGCGCCCCGTGGTCGGCCAGACACACCTGCCCGGCGCACTGGAAGGCAAGGTCGTCGTCATCGTCGATGACGTGCTCTTCACGGGCCGCACCATCCGCGCGGCGCTGGACGAGCTCGCCGATTTCGGCCGCCCCTCTCGCATCATGCTCGCGGTGCTCGTGGACCGCGGCGGCCGCGAGCTTCCCATCCACGCCGATGTGGTCGGCAAGAAGGTCAGCGTGCCACCCGGCGGACGCGTGGACGTGCTCGTCCCCTCGCTCGACGGCCGCGACGAAGTCATCCTCGCCGGGGGCGGGGCGTGAGCGCCTCGCTCGGCAAGGATCTCATCGGGCTCGCTGGCCTCTCCGGCGAACAGATCACCACGATTCTCGACGTCGCCGAGCCCCTGCGCGAGATCTCCGAGCGCGCCATCAAGAAGGTGCCGACGCTGCGCGGCATGACGGTGGTGAATCTGTTCTTCGAGCCGTCCACGCGGACGCGCATCTCGTTCGAGTTCGCCGAGAAGCGGATGAGCGCCGACACGGTGAACGTCGCCGCCGTCGGGTCGAGCGTGTCCAAGGGCGAGACCCTCGTGGACACCGCGCGGAACCTCGAGGCGATGCGCATCGACATGGTCGTCATCCGCCACGGCTCGTCCGGCGCGGCGCGCTTCCTGGCCGAGCGCATCGACTCAAACGTGATCAACGCCGGCGACGGCACGCACGAGCACCCGACGCAGGGCCTGCTCGACATCCTCACCCTGCGCCAGCGCTTCGGCTCGCTCGAGGGCCGCAAGGTCTGCCTGGTGGGCGATGTGCTGCACTCGCGCGTCGCCCGCTCGAATCTGTGGGGCCTCAAGGCCCTTGGCGCCGACGTCGCCGTCTGCGGTCCGCGCTCGCTGCTGCCCAACGCCATCCACGAGATGGGCGTGAAGGTCTTCAACCGCATCGAGACGGCCATCGAATGGGCCGAGGCGCTGAACGTCCTGCGCCTGCAGCTCGAGCGAATGCAGGCCGGCTACATCCCGTCGTTGCGCGAGTACAACCGCGTCTTCGGCGTCACCCGCGCGCGGCTCGAGGCCGCGCCGCGCGACTTGCTCATCCTCCACCCGGGGCCGATGAATCGCGGCGTCGAGATAGATTCCGACGTCGCCGATGGCCCGCACTCCGTGATCCTAGACCAAGTGACCAACGGCGTGGCCGTGCGTATGGCCGTGCTCTATCTCCTCGCCGGCCAGAAGGCCTCGCTGGCAGATGTCGCCAAGGGAGGCGCCCAGTGAGCGCTGCCACTCTCGTGAAGGGCGGGCGCCTGGTGGACCCGTCGCAGAACCTGGACGCCGTCGGCGACCTGTTGCTGGTGGATGGCAAGGTGGCCCAGGTCGGCGGCAGCATTGCCGCTCCTGTGGGCGCCACCGTGGTTGACGCCATGGGCCAGGTTGTCGCGCCGGGGCTGATCGACGTGCACGTGCATCTTCGTGAGCCGGGGCGCGAGGACGTCGAGACCGTCGCGACCGGCGCACACGCCGCGGTTGCCGGTGGGTTCACCGCGGTCTGCTCGATGCCCAACACCAAGCCGGTCACGGACAACCAGGCCACGGTGGGTTTCGTGAAGCGGCAGGGCGAGGCGGCAGGCTTTGCGCGCGTCTATCCGATCGGCGCGATCTCGCTGGGCCAGATGGGCGAGACGCTTGCCGAGTTTGGCGAGATGGTCGCCGCCGGCGCCGTCGCGGTGTCCGACGACGGCAAGCCAGTCGAGAACTCGCACCTGATGCGCACGGCGATGGAGTACGCGCTCACCTTCGGCATCCCGGTGGTCGAGCACTGCGAGGTGATGTCGCTGGCCCACGGCGGCTCGATGAACGAGGGTGTGGTCTCGGCCCGCCTCGGGCTCAAGGGCATTCCCGCGGAGGCCGAGGAGATCGACGTCGCGCGCTGCATCTTGCTCGCGAAGCGCACCGGCGGTCACGTGCACCTCTGCCACCTGAGCACCAAGGGTTCCGTGGACCTCGTGCGCTGGGGCAAGGCGCAGGGCATCAACGTGACGGCCGAGGTCTGCAGCCACCACATCTCGCTGACCGAAGAGGCCTGCGAGGGCTACAACACCAACGCCAAGATGAACCCGCCGCTGCGCAGGCCCGAGGACGTCGAGGCGCTGCAGCAGGGCCTCAAGGACGGTACCATCGACCTGCTGGTGACGGACCACGCGCCGCATCACTACGACGAGAAGGAGCGCGAGTTCGCCGACGCGCCCAATGGCATCGTCGGCCTCGAGACGGCGCTCGGCGTGAACATCACGTATCTGGTGAAGCCGGGCATCATTGGGATCCCCGAGCTCGTGAACCGGATGTCCTGCCTGGCGGCGAAGATCTTCCACCTGCCGGGTGGCACGCTGGCCGCCGGCAGCATCGCCGACGTGACGGTCTTCGACCCGGCGCGCGAGTGGACCGTGGACCCGAAGCAGTTCAAGTCCAAGGGCCGCAACACGCCCTACGGCGGCCACAGGCTCAGCGGCCTCGCCACCTGTACCATCGTGGGCGGACGGATCGTCCACCAGGTGAGCTGAAGCCGTGGCCTCGACCTTGGCGGCGGCGCGCGCGGCCATCGTCCGGGTTTGTCGGCGGCTGTACGAAGCCGGTTTGATTGCGGGGCAGGACGGAAACGTCTCGGTGCGCGTGGATGCCAAGCGCATCCTCGTCACACCGGCCGGACTCTCGAAGGTGGACGTCACCGCGTCGGATCTCGTGCTGCTGTCGCTCGACGGCCGCACGGCAACGGGCCGCCATCGCCCGTCGTCGGAGGTCGCGGTGCATCTGGAGATCTATCGCGGGCGAAAGGACGTGTCCGCGGTGGTGCACGCACATCCGCCGACGGCCACGGGTTTCGCTGTCGCCGGCCAGACCCTGCCCAGCGGAGTGTTGCCGGAGTTGGACCTCGGCGTGGGACCCGTGGCATTGGTGCCGTACGCCTCACCAGGCACGCAGGCCCTCGCGCGGCAGTTCAGGCCGTATCTTGTAGGACACGAAGCCTGGTTGATGGCCAACCACGGCCTCGTCACCGCCGGGCCGAGCCTGCTTGTGGCCCATCAGCGGATGGAAAGTGTAGAGCACGCGGCGCGGATCTTCCTAGCCGCGCGCGCCGTCGGTCCCCTGGTCCCAATCCCGAAGCCGTGATGAAGAAGGCCGATTCCTCGCACCTCGAGGCCCTCGAGGCCCTGCTCGCCGAGAAGCGCAAGCACGAGGGCTACCTCGAGAAGCTTGAGCTCCGCAAGGCGGGTACGCCCGAGCACGTGTACGCGCGTCTGCGCGACGAGTACCTCACCAAGCTCACCGACGCGCAGGTGCGCGCGGCCGCCGAGGCGGAGTCACTCTCCGGGGGGCTGCAGGACGATGCCGTCGCCGTGCAGGAGGCCGAGGGCAAGCTCTCGGCACTTGAGGAGGAGCGGATCGAAGGGGAGCTTCGGGCGGAGGTCGGCGAGTTCGACCCCAAGGACTGGCAGAAGAAGCTCACGGCGCTGAACGCGAGCATTGCGTTGGCCGAGAAGGAGCGCGACGTGCGCCGCGAAGTGTTCGAACGCACGCGGACGCTGCTCGCCGAGGCGCGGGGCAAGCTGGAGGGTGGGGAACAGGGGGCCGCGATCGAGCCGGCGCCCGAGGGTCCGAGCGCTCCCGAGACCGCCACGCGCCCGCAGTTGCGCCACACCACCGCCATCAAGGGTGCGCCGAACTTCGACGAGCTGGAGTTCCTGAAGTCGGTCGTGGGACGCCAGAGCACGCCGTCCAAGCCGATCGTCGAGGGTGGCTCGGCCCCGGCGCCAAAGCCGCTCAGCGACGGTCCTTCGGCGCCGACGCCGAGGTCGACACCCGCCAACGTGGCGGCCGCCCCCGCGGCCACGAGCGCGTCTGCAGGCGCGGCACACGAGGCGAGGCCAGCGGAGGCCCCCGCGCCCCGCGCCTCCCAGCCGGTCGCTGCGCCGGCGGACGACGAGGCGGCACAGGACGAGGAGGAGAGCGCGGCCTCGAAGCCGGAGGCGAGCCGCAGTGCGGCCCCCTCCGAGCCGGAGGCCAAGCCCGCGCGCAAGCCGGCTGCGAAGGCCGAGCCGGCCGAGGACGAGGAGGACTCCGCGCCGAGCCCACTGGGGAAGCCGAATCCGCGCAACTCGCAGACCATCAAGTCGCTGAAGTGCCAGGAGTGTGGGTCGATGAACTACCCGACCGAGTGGTACTGCGAGCGTTGCGGTGGGGAGTTGGCGGCCCTGTAGCGCGGCTTGGGCGTCACGGCCTGGCCCGCTGCGGCCACGGGGCCGCAGCGCTTGCGACGGCAGGGCAGATAAAGAAAACGCCGCGCGCTCTGTGTGAGCGCGCGGCGTTTGGATTTCCGGATCGAAAGAGCGCTTACTTCGCGGCCTTGGCGAGCTTCGACTTCTGGCGGGCCGCGGCGTTCTTGTGGATCAGCCCCTTGCGGGCCGCGCGGTCGAGCAGCGTGACGGCCTTGGCCTTCTCGTCGGCCGACGAGGCCGTGGCCTTCGCGGTCTTGAGCGCGGTCCGGAGCGCGGAGCGCTGCGCACGGTTACGGGCGGTCGCCGTACGGGACTTGCGCATGTTCTTCTTCGCGGACGCGATTCTCGGCACTGGTCCTGACTCTCAGCAAATGGATGAAAATGGGGACGGCAACGGCGCCGTCCCACAGCCACGGAAGTGTAGTCGGGACGGCGGGTTAGGTCAAGCGACCGGGTGCTTTCATCGCACCCGTCGCCTATATAGTTTTCGCCGCGACTGCCCGTGACGGGCCTCACTCCAGCCGTAGCGTCGTGTCCAACCCCTCCGTCGGCGAAGCCCACGCCGGCACGAACAGCTTTGTCGTCGAGCTCACGGGCTTCAATGGCCCGCTCGACCTGCTCCTCTCGCTCATCCGCGACGAGCAGGTGGACATCTACGACATCCCCGTGGCCCGCATCTGCGAGCAGTTTCTCGCCCGGATGCACGAGCTGCAGCTCAACGAGGCCGCCGAGTACCTGGAGATGGCCGCGCGCCTGATCCGCATCAAGGCGCAGATGTTGCTGCCCCGCAAGGAAGGCCACGACGACTGGGAAGACCCGCGGGCCGAGCTGGTGCGCCGCCTGCTCGAGTACCAGCAGATGCGCGAGGTGGTGGACTTGCTCGAGCATCTGGGCGAGGACCGCCGCGCGCGCTTCGGCCGCACCTTCGTGGCCCAGGCCGCCGCACCGCCGCCGGCCCCGCTGGCGCTGTCGTTGGGTGACCTACTCGTGGCGGTTGATCGCGTGCTTCGCGCCTCGCGTCGCCCGACGATCCACGAGGTGGTGCCGCGTGCGCTGGACGTGGACGGTGCCATGCAGACCGTGCGCGCCATCCTGCAGCTGCGCGCCAAGGCCCGCTTCCGCGAACTCATCCGTGACGATTCCGAACCCTGGGAAGTGCTGAGCGCGCTGCTCGGATTGCTCGAGCTGGCCAAGCGCTCGGAAGTGCACCTCACCCAACCCCGACCTTTTGCTGACGTGGAGATCCGCCGTGAACTCGCTGGCGAAGCTGCTTGAGGCCGCGCTCTTCGCGAGCCCGCGCCCCATCGCGACCGAAGAGCTCGCCGCCCTCGACCCCGAGGCCTCGCCGGCCGCGCTGCAGAGCGCGCTGGACGAGCTGCGCGAGCACTATGACGTGGACGGACACGGTGTCGAACTGCTTGAGGTGGGCGGTGGCTGGCAGATCCTGACGCGGCCGGAGTACACCGAGGCCATCGAGCGCGCGCAGATGGCGGTGCGGCCGCAGCGGCTCTCGCCGGCGGCGCTGGAGACGCTCGCCATCATCGCGTATCGCCAGCCCATCGGCCGCGCTGAGATCTCCGAGATTCGCGGCGTCGACGTGGGTGCGGTGATCAAGGGCCTGCACGAGCGCGGTTTGATCGACGTGGTCGGTCGCGCGGAGGGTCTGGGCCGCCCGTTGCTGTACGGCACCACCGGTCTCTTCCTCGAGCAGTTCGCGCTGCGCCACCTCGGCGAGTTGCCGCGCGTGGACGAGCTCGCGATCGCGCTGCGCAAGCACGGGGAGCCAGTCCCGCCGATTATGGCGGACACGCCGCCGGTTCCTGCCGCGCCCGCAGCAGCGACCGATGCCGCGGCCGACGCGGCCGAGGTGGCCAGCGCGGCGGAGCCGGCTGGAGTAGGGGCGGCCAGCGGCCAGGGCGAGGACTCCACCGCCGGGGAGACGGGCGCTTCCGCGTGAGCGACGGGGCGATGCGGATCCAGCGCGCGCTCGCGCGGGCCGGCATCGCCTCGCGCCGCAAGGCCGAGGAGCTGGTGGCCGCGGGGCGCGTGCGCATCAACGGGGAGGTGGCACGCATCGGGCAGAGCGTGGATCCCGAACGCGACCGCATCACGGTGGATGATGCCGCAGTGGCCCAGCCGGTGGCCAGCAAGTGGCTGGTGCTGCACAAGCCCGCCGGGGTACTGACCACGCGCAGCGACCCGGAAGGGCGCCGCACCGTCTTTGATCTCGTGCCGCCCCAGCCCGGGCTCACCTATGTGGGCCGCCTCGACTACATGACCGAAGGCGTACTGCTCCTCACCACCGACGGCGACGCCGCGCATCGGCTCACGCATCCCAGCGCGCAGGTGCCGCGGCGCTACGTCGCCACGGTGCGCGGATCGGTGAAGCGCGCCGCCGCCGAGATCCGGGCCGGCATCGAGCTGGACGACGGTTTCGTGCAGCCTGAGGAGGTCGAGGTCACGCCGGGTGCGCAGGCCCGCAGCTGGGACCTCGCCCTCACCATCCGCGAGGGGCGCACGCGCGAAGTCCGGCGGCTCTGCGAGGCGGTGGAACTCGAGGTCCTCCGGCTTGTCCGCACCTCGTTCGGGCCGGTCACGCTGGGCGCACTCGCGCCCGGCGCCTCCCGCGCGCTCACCAGCAAGGAGCGCACGCTGCTCGACGCGCTCACTTCCACGCCACACTGACACCACTCCGATGGCGCACCGCCTCACTGATGACATCCTCGCGCAGGTCTCCCAGCGCGTCGTCGGCCAGCAGGCCATGGTCGAGCGACTGCTTATCGCCCTGCTCACGGGCGGGCACGTGCTGCTCGAGGGCGTGCCGGGGCTCGCCAAGACGTTGACGGTCCGCACGCTGGCGGAGACGGTGCGCACGACCTTCAGCCGCATCCAGTTCACGCCCGACCTGCTGCCGGCCGACGTCATCGGCACGCAGGTGTTCGACCAGAAGACCGCGACGTTCTCCGTGAAGCGCGGGCCGATCTTCGCGAACATCGTGCTGGCGGACGAGATCAACCGCGCACCGGCCAAGGTGCAGGCGGCGCTGCTCGAGGCGATGCAGGAGAAGCAGGTCACGATTGGCGGGACGAGCTTCGCGCTGGATGAGCCCTTCCTCGTGCTGGCCACGCAGAACCCGATTGAGCAGGAGGGCACATATCCGCTGCCCGAGGCGCAGGTGGACCGCTTCATGCTCAAGCTGCGCGTGGGCTATCCCTCGAAGGATGAGGAGCGCGAGATCATGCGGCGCATGGCCGGTGGTGAGGCCATTCCGGTGCAGGCTGTCGCCGAACCGGTCGCGCTGCTGCAGGCGCGCAAGGACATCGCCGCCTTGCACCTCGACGATCGACTCGTGGATTACATCGTCTCGTTGGTCCACGCCACGCGCGCGCCGCAGGAGTCGGGGCTGGGCGACCTCGCGCCGCTGATCGAGTACGGTGCATCGCCGCGCGCGACCATCGCCCTCGCGCAGGCGGCCCGCGCGCACGCCTACCTCCGCGGCCGCGCGTTCGTCTCGCCTGACGACGTGAAGGCCATCGCCCCCGACGTGCTGCGGCACCGCGTGCTCCTCACCTTCGAGGCCGAGGCCGAGAACGTGAGCTCCGACGCCGTCATCACGCGCGTGCTCGATCGCATCGCCGCCCCGTGAGCCCCGTGGCCGCCGAGCGCGGCCGCACGGCCGCCGTCCCGCCGGAAGTCCTGCGCCAGGTGCGCCGCATCGAGCTGCGCACGCGCGGCTTGGTCAACTCGCGCTTCACGGGCGAGTACCACTCGGTGTTCAAGGGCATGGGGATGGAGTTCGCCGAGGTCCGCGAATACCAAGCTGGCGACGAGGTGCGCACCATCGACTGGAACGTCAGCGCGCGCATGCGGCGGCTCTTCGTCAAGCGATTCGTCGAGGAACGCGAGCTCACGGTGATGCTGTTGGTGGACTCGTCGGGCTCCAGCCGCGGCGGCTCGCTGGAACGCGACAAGCAGTCGATGGCAGCCGAGCTCGCCGCCGTGCTCGCGCTCACCGCCACACGGAACAACGATCGCGTCGGGTTGCTGCTGCACTCGGATCGTGTCGAGCACGTGGTGCCGCCACGCAAGGGTCGTCGGCACGCGCTGCGCCTCGTGCGCGATGTGCTGGCGGCGCGGGCGCAGGAGCGCGGTACGGACCTCGCAGCCGCCTGCGACTACGCCGCGCGGCTGCTGCCACACCGCAGCATCGTGTTCGTCATCTCTGACTTTGTCTCGCCGAGCTATGACGACGCGCTCTCCCGGCTCTCGCGCCGCCACGACGTCGTCGCCGTGGTGCTCGACGACCCGGCGGAACGTCAATTGCCCGACGTGGGCGTGGCACGGATGGTCGACGCCGAGACGGGTGAGTTGGCCGAGGTGGACACCTCAGACCTTGGCCTGCGCCGACGCTACGCCGAGGCCGTGCAGGCGGAGACGGCCGCACGGCAGGGCCTGCTGCGGCGCCTGGCGGTGGACGAGGTGCTGGTCCCGCTCGAACGCGGCTACACGGAACCCTTGCTGCGCTTCTTCCGCACGCGCGAGACGCGCGCCCGCCGCCGGTGATCGCCCGCCTCGCGCTCGCCCTGCTGCTGCAGGCGTCCGCTGACCCGACGCGCGACGCCACGGTGTCCGCGCGCGTCACGCCCGAAGCGCCCGCGGTGGGCGAGCCGATTCTTGTCGAGCTTCGGGTCCGTGCGCCGGCCGGAACGGATGTGCGATTTCCGGTGCTGCCGGACACCGGCAGCCGCATCGAGCCGCTGGATCCGCGCGTCCTGCGTGACGCCTCCACGGACGGCCGCATCGACCGGAGCGCAGTCTATCGAATGATCGCCTGGGACACGGGCAGCGTTGTCGTGGCACTCGATGACGTGGTGCTGACGCGTGACGGACGCGAGCGGCGTTATCCCGTGGTGTTGCCGGACATCCGCATCCGCTCCGTGCTGCCGGCGGACACGGCGCTGCGTGTGCCGCGCGAGGCCTCACCGGCCGTGGCGGTGCCCAGCTGGCATTGGCGGTTCTGGTTGGGATTGCTTGTCGTGGCGGCCTTGCTCTGGTGGGGCGTTCGCCGCTGGCGCGTTCAGCGCGCGGAGTCGGCCGCACACGCCGCCGCCGATGCCGCACGACGGGCGGAAGAGGCCTTCGCACACGCCGAGTCCCTCCACCTCCTTGCGGCCGGCGAGCCGGGGCGCCACCTGCTCGCGCACACGCAGGTGCTGCGGCGCTATCTGGCCGCACGTTGGCCCGTGGCAGGGGCGCAGCTGACGGCAACCGAGCTCCGGTCCGCGCTGACGGGTACGGAGTTCCCGCTGCTACCCGAACGTCTGGTCGGCCTCCTCGATCGCGCCGAGGCGGTGGCCTATGCGCAGGCACCGATCGCCGCCGACGAGGCGGAGCGCCTCGGGCTTGAGGCGCGCGCCATCGTGGACGATCTCGAGACGGTGTGGCGCACGCGGCGCCAGGTGGTCGAGGCCCCGCCACGTCGCATTCGACGGAAGGCGTTGCGATGAACGGCTTCTTCGGGGACGCCGTTACCTTCTCCTCGCCGTGGATGTTCGCGGCGCTGCTGCCGCTTGTCGCCTGGCTGTGGTGGCGCCGTCGCCGCCGCCCGCCCGCGCTGCTCCACGCCCGCGCTGGCCTCCTGGCGCACGGACCTCAACGCGGACGATGGACCGCGCGGGCGCTGCTGCTGCTGCGCCTCGTCACGCTGCTGGCCCTCGTCGTGGCGATGGCCCGCCCGCGCACCGGTGCGCGCACGGAGACCATCCGTGGCGACGGCATCAGCATCGTGCTCGCGCTCGACGTCTCCAGCTCGATGCTCGCCGAGGACTTCCAGCCGGACAATCGGCTGCGCGTGGCGAAGCAGACGGCCAAGGAGTTCATCGACGCCCGCGACGCCGACCAAGTCGGCCTCGTGGCCTTCGCCGGCGAGGCGCTGACGCAGGTGCCGCTGACGCTCGACTATCCGGTCATCCTCGCGGCGTTGGACCAGCTCACACCGGGCCAGCTGGAGGACGGCACCGCCATCGGCACGGCCCTGATGACAGCGACCAACCGACTGCGCGACGCACCCGGGCGTTCGCGCGTCGTCATCCTGCTCACCGACGGCGAGAACAATCGCGGTAGCGTGGATCCGCGCACGGCGGCGCAGGCGGCGGCGGCGCTGGGCATTCGCGTGCACACGGTGGGCATCGGCAGTGAGGGCGTCGCACCCGTGCCGGTGGGGCGCAGCGTGTTCGGGCTACGCTACGAGAATCGGCCCGTGCGCATCGATGAGGCGTTGCTTGAGGACATCGCGCGCACGACGGGCGGCCGTTACCAACGCGCGCGCGACGCCGAAGCCCTGCGGCGCACGTACCAAACCATCGACGCCCTCGAGCGCACGCCGATGCGCGAGGCGCGCACGGTGCGCTTCACCGACTGGTACCTGTGGCCGTTGGCCTTCGCCTTGTTGACGTTGATGCTCGAACTGGGCCTGCGCTGGCGCCGGGGACCGGTGCCGTGATCGCGCTCTTCGATCTCCCGTGGATGCTCGCCGTCGCGCTGGCCTGCGCGCTGGCCGCCACCGGCTTCGTCCTGATCGGGCACGCGCGCCGCCGCCGGCGCCTGCAGCGCTACGGCACACCCGAAGCCATCGCACGGCTCGCCCCCATCGAGGCGGCGCGACGGCCGACAGCGCGCGCCCTCCGACTCGGACTTGCCGCCCTGCTGTTGGGCGTTGCCGTCGCCGGGCCGCGCTGGGGTGCGAGCACGTCGGTGTTGGCGTCCGAGGGACTCGACATTGCCGTCGCGCTCGACGTCTCGCAGTCGATGCTGGCGCAGGACGAGCGCCCGAATCGTCTGGAGCTGATGAAGCAGGAGGTTCGCCGGCTGCGCGCGAGCGCCTCGGGTGATCGCATCGCGCTCATTGCGTTTGCCGGACGCAGCTACATCCTGGCGCCTCTGACGGCTGACGACGGCGCCATCGAACTCTTCCTCGACAACCTCGACCCCAGCGTCGTCGGCCAACAGGGCTCGGCGCTGCTTCCGCCGCTGCGGCAGGGGATGGACCTGCTGATGGCCAGTCGCGGCGATGCGGACCGCGCGCTGGTGGTGATGAGCGACGGTGAGGCCTTTGATGACCGTGAGGCCGCAACGGAGCGGGCGAAGGAGCTCGGGGAGGCCGGCATCCACTTGGTCACGGTGGGGTTCGGAACCCCGGGCGGCGGCACCATCCCTCTCGGATCGCGCGGCGGCACCGAACTCAAGCGTGACGACGCCGGCGCGATCGTCATCACCCGCAATGACGATGCGTTCCTCGAAGAGGTGGCGCGGGCGGCGGGCGGCGTGTTCGTCCCCTCGGACGCCACGGACAAGGGCAATCGCATCCGTCGCGCACTGGCCGACCTCGAGACGGCCGCGCGCGAGGAGACCCTGCGCGCGAATCGCCCCGCGCGCTACCAGTGGTTCGCCGCGCTGGCGTTGCTGCTGCTCTTTGTCGATGCCCTCGAAGGCGATGGCGCGCGTCGGCCCCGGTGGCTGCGCTGGCCTCGCCGGAGTCGCGCGCCGCGCCGCGAGCGGCGCGCACGCTCCCGCGAGGCGACCGCCGTGCTGCTGCTCGCGTTCGTTCTGCCGGCGTCGCCCGTGCTCGGCCAACAGACGGAGTTCGATCGGGCGCTGTCGGCGCAGCGCGCGGGACGCCACCTCGAGGCGGTCCGTCGCTACCGTGAGATGGTGACCGGCGGTGACCGTCGCGGCGAGGTGCTCTACAACCTCGGCACGGCGCTGCTCGCGGCGGACTCGCTGGATTCCGCCGTCGAAGCGCTCGAACGCGCGAGCTTCGCCGGTGACCCCGACCTGCGGCGGAACGCGCGCTACAACCTGGGACTCGCCTATCTCCAGCGCGGCCTGCGCAGTGACGGGGAGGGGCAGTCGGCGGCGCTGCAGGCGGCGCGGCGCGCGTTCCGGACCGTGTTGCTCGAACGGCCCGGCGACAAGAACGCGCAGTGGAACTACGAGTTGGCGCTGCGGGCGCCAAGTGGCGGAGGTGGCGGTGGCAGCGGCCCGCCGCCGCAGGGTCCTCCACCTCCCGAGCCAGCGCCCGGCGGGCAGATGTCCCGCCAGCAGGCCGAGGCCTTGCTTGATGCCGCCGCCCGCGAGGAGAGCGAGACACAGGCGCGCCGTCGCCGCAACGAGGCGCCGTCCCGCACGGGTGGGCGCGACTGGTGATGCACGACGCTCCACAGCCGGCGCTCGGGGCCGGCGCCACCAAGGCGCTCGGCGCGGTCATCACGATCCTCGCGGCCGCCGTCGTGTTCGCAGGCGATGCCGCGGCACAGGCGGAGGCGCGCGTCGGGTTCCGCGCGGCGCTGTCACCGGACACGATCTACGTCGGCCAGCAGGCGACCTACTCCTTGACCGTGCGAATTCCCGTCGGGGTCCGCCGACTCCTGCGCCGAAATCCGGAGTTCGTGCCGCCCGAGGCGCGCGGGATGTTGGCCTACGAACTGCCGCTGGCCCGCCGCAGCGATGCCGAAGCGGAGGCGGAGCTGCACACGTTCCGCCGCGCGCTCTTCGTGCTGACGCCTGGGCGGTACAGCATTGCCCCCGCGCGCCTCACCTACAGCATGCCGCAGAGCGCCAGCTTCTTCTCGCGCGAGGAGGAGCAGGTGCTGCGCTCCGAGGGCGTGAGCGTCGTCGCCATCGAGCCGCCGACGACCGGCCGACCGGCTGATTGGCGTGGCGCCGTCGGCAGTTGGCGCGTGTCGGCGCGGGTGGAACCCAGCGACCCCCGCGTGGGCGATCCAGTCGTGCTCACGCTGCGGCTCGAAGGCGAAGGCAATCCGACGATGCTGCCGCGTCCGGCGCTCAGCCTCGACTGGGCCGACCTGGTCCCTGACGACGAACGCGTCGTGCTCGAAGCGGCCCCGCTGCTGCTCGGAGGCTCAAAGGAGTTCAGTTGGCTGCTCACGCCACGCGTGCAGGGTCGGCAACTCGTGCCCGTGATCGAGTACGCGTTCTTCGACCCCGTCGCGCGCGGGTATGCCGTCGCTCGCAGCGTCCCAGTGCCGCTGCAGGTGCGACCCGGCAGCGTGGTCTCGTTGCCGCCGCGTCGGCTGGTCGCCGGGGACACGGTGCCCGTCGCGCTGCGGCCGGCGTTGATGGGCGCGCGGACGGTCGGGATCGACCGTCCGCTGTGGTGGCTCCTGTTCGCTGGGTTGGCGCCGCTCCCCGTGCTGCTGCGCGGACTGTGGGCGCGATCGCGCGCACGGCCGACCGCCACCCGGGATGCGCCGCGCACGCCTCGCGCGCTCCTCGAGCGCACGCTCCGCGCGCGGGCCGGTGTGGATGTCGGCGCGCACACCGCACCTGGCGCGCTCGCGGCGGCGCTGACTCTCGAGGGGGTCACTCCCGAGACAGCCGCGGAGGTCGAGAAGTTGCGCGACGCGTGCGACAGTGCGGTCTACGCAGGGACCACGGGGAGAACGGGCGGGGCGCCGCCTCGAGAAAGTGCGGGTTCGCTGCGCGCGCGCACCGAGTCCCTGATGCGGCGCGTGGCGAACGAAGCGCGACGGCGCGGCGCGCTCTGCCTCGTGATGGCCGCCACGTTCACGATGGGCTGCGCGGCCGCGACCGACGACCACGCCACCGCACTCACGGCCTTCGCCGAGGGTCAGACGGCGTACGCCGGCGGGGACTACGCCCGTGCCCGCGACGCGTTCGGGCGGGCGGCACTGGCCGCACCGCGCGACGCGGCGGCCTGGAGCAACTACGGGGCGGCCGGCTGGCAGGCGGCGGACACGGCGGCCGCCGTGATCGGCTGGCAACGTGCGCTGCGGCTCGATCCGACCAGCGCTGCGCTTCGCGAGCGGCTGCGCAGGGTGCGGGCGCCCCAACTCCGCGGTGCCGCGCGCGTGTGGCCGCTGCCGCCCGTCGCCCTCGCCACCGCCGCCGCGCTGCTGTGGCTGCTTGGCTGGCTCTGGGCCTTCCTGCGACAGCGCCGGAGCCTGCCGTTGCGGCGGGTGAACTGGCTGCTGCTCCCGGGACTGCTCTTGGCGATCGGGGCCGCGTACACCGACCAACGGCTCGCGGCGCGCGACCTGGTGGTCGTCACGCAACCGTCGCCGCTCCGGGCCCTGCCAGCGCTGGGCGCCGACGCGGGCGCCGTGCCGCTGGCGGGTGAGGTCGGGCGCGTGGTCGAGCGACGCGGCGTGTGGTACCGGCTGGAGCTCGAGGGCGGACGCGGTGGGTGGTATCCCGCCGAGCGTGTCGTTTCGTTGGCTCGCGATTGATGCAGGCCAGCGCGCGCAGGAGATTTCGCGGATGAGCGCCCCTCGCATCGCGATCCTCGCCCCCGACGTCGCCGACCGCATCGCGGCCGGGGAGGTGGTCGAGCGTCCCGCCTCCGTGGTCAAGGAACTCGTCGAGAACGCGCTGGATGCCGGGGCGACCGCCATCGAGCTGGAGATTCGCGACGGTGGGCGCTCGCTCATCCGCGTCAGCGACGACGGCGGCGGCATGACGCGTGAGGAGGCGGAACTCGCCATCGCGCGCCACGCGACGAGCAAGATCCGCGACGCCGAGGACCTCGTGGGGGTCGCGAGCTTCGGCTTCCGTGGCGAGGCGCTGCCGGCGATCGGTTCAGTCTCGCGGTTGTCGATCGAGACGGCGACCACCGATGGTGCCGGCACGCGCGTCGAGGTGGATGGCGGCAGCCTGCGCGCCGTGGCCGCGGCCGCACGGCGGCGCGGCACCACGGTCACCGTTGAGGACTTGTTCCACAACACGCCCGCTCGCCAGAAGTTCTTGCGCGGGGCGCGCTCGGAGTGGCGGGCCATCGCCGACCTGCTGCAGACCCTGGCGCTCGTGCGGCGCGACATCCGCCTGCACGTCACGCACGACGGGAAGGAGCAGCTGGCACTCGCCGCGGCCTCGGATCTGCGGTCGCGCGTGTCCGCACTGTGGGGTGCGGCCTCCGCGGACCGCTTCGTGGCCGTCAACGATGTGCAGGACGTCATCCGCGTGTCCGGCCTCGCGGAGCGACCGGCGGATGTCGGCACCGCGACGCGGCGTGTGCAAGTCATCGTGAATGGGCGTGCGGTGCGGGACCACGGGATCATCCGCGCCGCCGAAGCGGGTTACCACTCCACGATTCCCTCAGGTGCGCGACCGTCGCTGCTCCTGCAACTCGACATCCCCGGGGGCGAGGTGGACGTGAACGTGCACCCGGCGAAGGCCGAGGTGCGCTTCCGCGATCGCTGGAGCATCGAGCGCGCCGTCGAACGCGCGGTGCGGCGGGCGCTCGGCACGGAGGATGCCGCGGCCGCGGTTGGCATCGTGCGCGGCGTGCCGGCGGCATCGCCGTTCGGCCGCGTGCTAGGTGTCGAGTCGTTGCGGCAGGCGACGACGGCAACGCCAGCGCCGCTGTTCGAGTCGGCCCAGACGCTCGATCCGCGCGATGGCGTCGAGACGATAGCGAGGGACGCGGCCGACGAGGGCGGCGATATCGATGATCAGGCCCCGCCCGCAGCTGACGATGCCATCGTCGTGCCGCCGCTGGTCCAGCTCAACCGCACCTACATCACCTTCGAGCGCCACGACGCACTGGTGCTTATCGACCAGCACGCGGCCCACGAGCGCGTGCTCTACGAACGTTTCCTCGGCGCCTTCGAGCGCGGTGACCTGCCATCGCAGCGGCTGCTGTTCCCGCTCACGATGCATCTCTCGAGTGAGGAGGCCGAGGTCTTCGACGCCGAGCGTGAGACCTTGGCGCGGCTCGGATACGAGGCCGAACACTTCGGCGGCACCGCGATTGCCGTGCACGCGGTGCCGAACCCGCATCCACGCTTCGATGCCGAGCGCTGCCTGCGGGACACGCTGGCGGCACTGACGGGTGACCGCGTCGCCAGCTCGCACGCCCGCCACACACGCTTGATCGCCACGATGGCCTGCAAGGCCGCCGTGAAGGCGGGCGACCTCCTGGCGCCCGAGGAGATGCGCGCCCTCTTCCTCGCGCTGGCGAACACGGAACTGCCCGCGCACGACGTGCACGGTCGTGCCACGATCCTCCAACTGGGCTGGGGCGAGATCGACCGCCGCTTCGGTCGTGGCTGACATTCGCATCGTCGCAGGGCCAACAGGGGCAGGGAAGTCGGCGCTCGCGCTGCGGCTCGCGCAACGGCACGGGTGCCGCATCATCTCCGCCGACTCGCGGCAGATCTACCGGGGCTTCGACATCGGGACGGCCAAGCCTTCGGGGGCTGAACGCGCGGCGATCGAACACCTCGGGCTGGACTGCGCGGCGCCTGTTGAACGGTGGAACGCGGCACGCTGGGCGGACGCGGCACGTCGATGGATCGAGGAGGACCGCGCGGCCGGGCGCCGATCGCTCGTGGTGGGCGGCACGGGGCTCTGGTTGCAGGCCCTCGTGCGCCCGCTTGCCGCCGAGCCGCCACTCGACCCCACACGCCGGCAAGAACTCCAACTAGCGCTCGCCGCGTTGGACACCACGGAGCTGCGTCGTTGGGTTGAGCGGCTCGATCCCCCGCGGGCCGGGCTCGGCCGCACCCAGTTGCTGCGTGCCGCCGAAGTGGCGCTGCTCAGCGGCACGCGGCTGAGTGATTGGCACGCCAAGGGTGCGGGAGCGGAGCCGCTGCCGGCCCGCTGGCTCGTCGTGGATCCTGGACCGGCGCTTGAAGGGCGCCTCGATGCGAGGCGCCAACAGATGCTGGCCGAGGGCTGGCTGGATGAGGTGCGCGGACTGCTCGCGCAGGTCCCGGCCGACGCGCCCGCGTGGAACGCCTGCGGCTACCGCGAGATTCGTGACGTCGTGGAAGGCCGTCTGGCACTCGACGCGGCTGTGGAGGCCGTGCGCATCAGCACGCGGCAGTACGCCAAACGGCAACGCACCTGGTTTCGTAATCAATTGGAGGGTGTCGGGCCGGTCACACGGCTCGATCCCTTGGCCTCCGACGCGGATGCGGTGGCCGAACGCTGGTTCACCGAGGACGACGCGTGAAGGTTGGCATTACCTGCTATCCCACCTACGGCGGTTCCGGTGCGGTGGCGACCGAGTTGGGCATCGCCTTGGCGGCACACGGGCACGAGGTGCATTTCATCACCTACGAGCACCCGTTCCGGCTGCCGCACTTCCTGCCGCGCGTGCACTTCCACGAAGTGAACATCGGCAAGTATCCGCTGTTCGAGTATCCGCCCTACGATCTCGCGTTGGCCGTGCGCATGCACGACGTGGCGCTCTCGCAGGGGCTGGACCTGCTGCACGTGCATTACGCCATCCCGCACGCCACCAGTGCCTGGATTGCCAAGGAAATGCTTGCGGAGCAGGGACGTCGGCTGCCGGTGGTCACGACGCTGCACGGCACCGACATCACCATCGTCGGGCAGGACCACTCCTACCACGCCATCACGCGTTTCAGCATCGAGCGCTCCGATCGCATCACCAGCGTGTCGCAGTGGCTGAAGGACGAGACGGTGAAGGCCTTCGGCTGCGAGAACTGCCGCATCGACGTCATCCCAAACTTCGTGGATCCCTCACAGTTCAACCGCGCGCTGCACACCAACGGCCTGCGCGCCGAGCTCGGTGGTGGCCGCCCGCTGCTGATGCACATCTCCAACTTCCGGCCCGTGAAGCGGGTGCGCGACGTCGTGCGCGTGTTCGCCGAGGTGCGCAAGCAGCGTGACTGCGTCCTCGTGATGGTCGGCGACGGGCCCGACCGCAGCGCCGCCGAGGACGAGGCGCGCGTGCAGGGCGTGGGTGCGGACGTGCGCTTCCTCGGACGCATCGACGACGTCGCGCCGCTGCTCGCGGCGGCCGATGTGTATCTCTTTCCGTCCGAGACCGAAAGCTTCGGTCTCTCGGCGCTCGAGGCATTGGCCAGTGGCGTCCCGGTCGTGGCGAGCAGGGTTGGTGGCGTACCCGAAGTCGTGCGCGACGGCGTGACCGGCGCCCTGCGAGAGATCGGCGACGTCGCCGGCATGGCCGCAGCGGCCCTCGAGTTCCTCGAACCCGCGCGATGGGCCACGGCGTCGGCCGCAGCGGCCGCGGATGCCGCCGCGCGCTACTCCACGGCGCAGGTCGTCGCGCGCTACGAGCGCTTGTACGAGGAAGCGTTGGCAGGCGTCCGCTGATGCACGAACCAACCGTCTGGCAGGCCCTGATCCTCGGCATCCTGCAGGGACTCACCGAGTTCCTGCCCGTCTCCAGCTCCGCCCATCTGTCGCTCACGCCCTGGGTGATGGGTTGGCCGCCGTCAGGATTGGGCTTCGACGTCGCACTGCACGTCGGGACGTTGGTCGCACTGCTCGGCTACTTCCGGGCCGAGTGGATGCGGCTGATCGGCGGCGGTGTGAAGCTGCTGCGCACGCGGCGCGCGGAGGGCATCGATGAACGTCAGGCCCTCTTCATCGTCATTGCCACCATACCAGCGGGCATCGCGGGGCTGTTGCTTGAGGACCTCGCCGAGACGGTGTTCCGCGCGCCCATTGTCACGGCCATCGCGCTGATCGTGATGGGTGTGCTGCTGTGGGCCGTGGACGCCCGCGCGCCGCGTGCGCGGGACCGGGCCGCGATGACCTGGCGCGATGCGCTGCTCATCGGACTCGCACAGTGCCTCGCGCTTGTCCCCGGCGTCTCACGCTCAGGCAGCACCATCACCGCGGGCCGTGCGCTGGGCATCGACCGCGCCAACGCCGCGGTGTTCTCGTTCCTGATGTCGATGCCGATCATCCTGGCCGCGGCGATCCTCAAGGTCCCGGACGCGCTGCGGGAGAGCGGTGTCTCCCTGCCGCTGCTGGTCGGCGTGGCCGCGGCAGCGGGCTCGAGCTGGCTGGCCATCGCCGTACTGCTGCGGTTCGTGCAGCGGCGGAGCTACGCGGTGTTCGCCGGCTACCGCCTCCTGCTTGGGGCCGTGATCCTCGGCCTCATTGCCACGCGAGGCGGCTGGTGAGCTGGTTTGGGCACGAAGCGGAGGCGCTCGCGCGCGCGCTGGATCTCCCACGCGTAGTCGCCGAGCGCAGTGTGGAGAGCACGATGGACGCGGCGCACGCGCTGGCGGCCGACTCGGCGCCAGCGGGCACGCTGGTGCTCGCGGAGGAGCAGCGCCGGGGCCGCGGGCGCGCAGGGAAGTCGTGGAGCTCCGCCCACGCTGCCGGCATCTACCTCTCGCTGCTGGAGCGTCCCGCCGACGCCGCGGCGTTGGAGGTACTCTCCCTCCGCGTTGGTTTGCGCATCGCACCGGTGCTCGAGCGCTGGAGCCCTGCGCCTATCCAGCTGAAATGGCCGAACGATCTCTTCGTGGCAGGCGCCAAGCTGGCGGGTGTGTTGATCGAGGCGCGCTGGAGGGAGCAGCGACCGGACTGGGTCGTGATCGGGATGGGCGTGAATCTCAGGGCGCCCGCCAGCGCCGACTTGTCGGCGAGCGCGCTCGACGGGGCGAACCCGCTTGAGGTCCTGGCCGAACTGCTGCCAGCCGCCCGCGCCGCGGCGGCAGCCACCGGACCGCTGACCGATACCGAGCTCTCGGCCTTTGCCGAACGCGACCTCGTGCGCAACCGCGAGATCCTGTCGCCGGCCAAGGGCACGGCGCGCGGCATCACGGCGGATGGTGCCATCTTGGTAGAATCCCCTGAGGGTCTCGCGCCGTGTCGCGCGGGCTCCCTGATCCTCTCCTCGTGAGGCCTGGCATGCTCCTCGTCGCCGACGTCGGCAACACTGAAACCACGTTGGGACTCGCTGACGGCGAGACCATCGTGGCGCACTGGCGGGTCACGACGGACGCCGGTCGCACGCCGGACGAGCTGCACCTGCTGCTGCACGGCCTCCTGCGCGCCGCAGGGATGGGGGACGCCAAGCTCAGTGGCGCCGCCATCGGCTCGGTGGTGCCTGGCCTCACGGCGACGCTGGCGGAGGCGGCGTCGCGACTGACGGGGTCCCCCGCCGTCATCGTCGACGCCAAGTCACCGCTCGGCATCACCCTCGCGGTCGATGAACCGATGACCGTTGGCGCCGACCGCATCATCAACACGCTCGCGGCCAGCCGCCTGCACCGACGGGACTGCATCGTTGTCGACCTTGGTACGGCCACGACCTACGACTGCATCACCAAGGATGGCGTCTTCCTCGGTGGCGTCATCCAGCCCGGTGTGCGCACCTCCGCCGAGACGCTGTTCCGCCGCACGTCCAAGCTGCCCGCCACGGAACTGGTTGCCCCGCAGAAGGTCATCGGCACGCGCACGGAGGAGTGCATCCGCGCCGGCGTCGTGTTCGGCGCCGCCGACTCGGTCACCGGAATCGTGGGTCGCATCAAGGCCGCCTGGCCGGGCTCCGAGGTCCCGCTCGTCATTGCCACGGGTGGCCTCGCGGGCGAAATCGCACCGCATTGTCCGGTGATCGAGCGCATCGACCCGGACCTGACGCTTCACGGCCTGCGGCTGGCCTACGGGCTGCTCGCGAAGCGCTAGCATCCGGCCAACTCGGCAGCACCGCGCTGGTGGTCGGTCCAAGTGACCGAACCGCTTGTCACAATGGCCGAGCCAATGGCCGCTAACCCGTTGTAATGTAGGGTTTTAGCCATCATTGACTGGCACGCGGCTTGCTGGTAGCTTGGGGTGTTGTTAGCACTCTGGCGATTTGAGTGCCAGAGCAGCGTTGCAGGTCCAGACCCCTTACCAGTAGCTAGGAGGACGGATACCCATGGCAGCGAAGACTGCAGCCGCCCAGAAGGTCGCCCCGCTTGCCGATCGCGTGGTCGTCAAGGCGCTCGAGGAGACCGAGCAGATGCGCGGCGGGCTGTACATCCCGGACACGGCGAAGGAGAAGCCGCAGCAGGGCGAAGTGATCGCCGTCGGCCCCGGCCGCACCGAGGACGGCAAGCGCGTCCCGATGGAAGTGAAGGCGGGCGACAAGGTGCTCTACGGCAAGTACTCGGGCACGGAAGTGACGATCGAGGGCGAGCAGCTCCTGATCCTCCGCGAGAGCGACATCCTCGCCGTCGTTTCCTAAGACAACCTCCAACATTCATCGGTAGATACCAATGGCTGCGAAGGAACTCCATTTCAACGTTGACGCGCGCGCTGCCCTGAAGCGCGGCGTCGATCAGCTCGCCGAGGCGGTGAAGGTCACCCTCGGCCCCAAGGGCCGGAACGTCGTCATCGACAAGAAGTTCGGCGCCCCGACGGTCACCAAGGACGGCGTGACGGTCGCGAAGGAAGTCGAGCTCACGGACCCGATCGAGAACATGGGCGCCCAGATGGTCAAGGAGGTCGCCACGAAGACCTCCGACCTGGCCGGCGACGGCACCACGACCGCCACGGTGCTCGCCCAGGCGATCTTCCGCGAGGGCCTCAAGAACGTGACGGCCGGCGCGAACCCGATGGCCATCAAGCGCGGCATCGACAAGGCCGTGGCCGGCGTGACCGAGGAGCTCAAGAAGCTCTCCGTCCCGACCTCCGGCAAGAAGGAGATCGCGCAGGTCGGCACCATCTCCGCGAACAACGACAAGGAGATCGGTGACCTCATCGCCGAGGCGATGGAGAAGGTGGGCAAGGACGGCGTGATCACGGTCGAGGAGGCCAAGGGCCTCGAGACCACGCTGGAGACCGTGGACGGCATGCAGTTCGACCGCGGCTACCTCTCGCCCTACTTCATCACGGATCCGGACAAGATGGAGGCCGTCCTCGAGGACGCCCACATCCTGATCCACGACAAGAAGATCTCCTCGATGAAGGACCTGCTCCCGGTGCTGGAGAAGGTCGCGCAGACGGGCAAGCCGCTGCTCATCATCGCCGAGGACATCGAGGGCGAGGCCCTCGCCACGCTGGTCGTGAACAAGCTCCGCGGCACGCTGCGCGTCGCCGCCGTGAAGGCCCCGGGCTTCGGTGACCGCCGCAAGGCGATGCTCGAGGACATCGCGGTCCTCACCAAGGGCAACGTGATCTCCGAGGAAGTCGGCTTCAAGCTCGAGAACGCGGTCCTCACGGACCTCGGCCGCGCCAAGCGCATCGTCATCGACAAGGACAACACGACGGTGATCGACGGCTTCGGCGACGCGGACAAGATCAAGGGCCGCATCAAGGAGATCGAGGTCGCCGTCGAGAAGTCCACGAGCGACTACGACAAGGAGAAGCTCCAGGAGCGCAAGGCGAAGCTCGCCGGCGGTGTCGCGGTGATCAACGTCGGTGCGGCCACCGAGAGCGAGATGAAGGAGAAGAAGGCCCGCGTCGAGGACGCGCTGCACGCCACGCGCGCGGCCGTCGAGGAGGGCATCGTCCCGGGCGGCGGCGTCGCGCTCATCCGCGCGCAGGCCGGCCTCAAGGGCCTCAAGCTCGAGGACGACGAGCAGATCGGCGTCGAGATCATCAAGCGCGCCATCGAGGAGCCCATCCGCATGATCGTCGCCAATGCCGGCGGCGAGGGCTCGATCGTGGTCGAGAAGGTCCGCGCCTCGAAGGACAAGAACTTCGGTTACAACGCCTTCAGCGACACCTACGAGGACCTCGTCCTCGCCGGCGTCATCGACCCGACCAAGGTGACCCGCACGGCCCTGCAGAACGCCGCGTCGATCGCCAGCCTGCTCCTCACGACGGAGTGCCTGATCGTCGAGAAGAAGGAGAAGGAGCCCGCTGCCCCGGCCGCGCCGGGCGGTGGCATGGGCGGGATGTACTAAACGACAGTTGTAAGTTGTGAGTGGTAAGTAGTAAGAGAGGGGCGGTCCGCATGCGGGCCGCCCCTCTCGCTTCTCTCGCTTCTCTCACGACTCACGACTCACGGCTCACAACTCACAACTCACCACTGCCGTTTGATCAGTTCGTCGGCAGCACCTGCTTCGCCTTCTCATCGCTGTCGATCCCATCCACCACCGTGTGGATCAGCCCCGTCGCGATGTCATAGACCCAGCCGTGCAGCATCGGCCGCTTGCCCCGCGCCCACGCATCGCGAATCACGGGCGTTCGTGACAGGATGCCCAACTGCTGCAGCACATTCAGGTCCGAGAGCTTGGACACCTTCTCCGACGGATCCGTAATCGGATCCAGCTCGTCCCGATGCCAGCGGATCGTGTTGCGCACGTCGCTGAGCCAATGGTCCACCAGCCCGTTGGTCTCCGGGCCCAGGGCCGCCTTGAGCGCCCCGCAGTTCGTGTGCCCGCAGACCACGACGTGCGGCACATCGAGCACGTGCACGGCGTAGGTCAACACCGACAGGATGTTGATGTCCGTGCTCCACACCTGGTTGCCGATGTTGCGGTGCACGAAGATCTCGCCCGGCTGGGCCCCGGTCATCTTCTCCAGCGGCACGCGGCTGTCCGAACAGCCGACGATCAGAAACGTCGGCTGCTGGCTGCCCTCCGTGCGCTTGAAGAACTCCGGGTCTTCGGCCACCATCTCGGCGGCCCACTTACGGTTGTTGTCGAGCAGGGCCTTGAAGGATTCCACGGCAGGGTCTCGAGGTCAGAGGTTCGCGGTGCTGCCGGCGTCCGGCACACCCACGAGGCGGTAGTCGATGTTGCGTTCCTGCGCAGTCGTGCGGAAATGGCGGATCACGTCAAGCACGTCCGGGTCCAGGCGGCGCGTGTGGCGCGCGTCGAGCTCAAGGCGCGAACCGGCCGGCACGCGGTCCAGCTCCTGCTGCAGCGCGGACTTGTGCAGGAAGTTCACGTTGCCGTGCAGTTGGAGGCGACGCAGCACGGCACCCTTCGGGCTGACCTCGGTGAACGGCGGGCTGGCCAGCTGGTCGCGCAGGATGAACACGATGCCCACCGCGAGGCCGATCAGCACGCCACGGAGCAGGTCCGTGAACAGGATGGCCAGCACCGTCACGAAGAACGGCACCGCGTACGCGAAGCCCTTGCGCACGACGGACCGGAACAGCTCTGGGCTCGCGAGCTTGTAACCCACGTGCAGGAGCACCGCCGCCAGCGCACTCAGCGGAATGAGGTTCAAGATGCCCGCAAAGGCGATGGCCGAGAGCAGCAGCAGGACGCCGTGCAGAATCGCCGACCAGCGCGTGCGTGCGCCGGCGGACACGTTCGTGGCCGAGCGCACGATGACGCCCGTCACCGGCAGGCCACCGATCAGGCCCGAGGCAAGGTTGCCGGCGCCCTGGGCTAGCAGCTCACGATCGGTCGACGCCTCACGCTTGAGCGGGTCCATCTCATCCGTCGCCTGCAGGGAAAGCAGGCTCTCAAGCGACGCCACGATGGCCAGCACGAGACCGACCTGCCACACCTGCGGCATCGCAAAACCACTCCACGCCGGCAGCGTGAACTGTCCGAGGAAATCACCGAACGATGCCGGCACCGGCAGGCTCACGAGGTGGCTGTCACTGATGACGAGGCCAGGGGCGAACGCCGCGAACGCGGCGTTCATCAAGACGCCGAGAGCCACGACCACGAGCGGAGCGGGCAGCGCCTTGAGCGGCTTGAGGAATCCCTTGCCCCAAAGGAACAGCAGCGGCAGTGACACCAGCGCGACGATGGCCGCTCCCCACTGCAGCTGTTGCACCGCGTGCGCGATGGCCGAGAAGGTCGTCTCGCCGGTCGCCTGTCGGAACGCATCGTCGCCCATCGCATCGACGTCATAGCCGATGGCGTGGGGAATCTGCTTGAGGATCAGGATCAATCCGATGGCGGCGAGCATGCCCTTGATGACGGCGGTCGGGAAGTAGTAACCGATGACGCCGGCGCGCAGTACGCCGAGCAGCATTTGCAGCGCGCCGGCGACAACGACCGCGGCGAGGAAGAGACGGAAGTCGCCGAGATCCGAAATCGCCGCCAGTACGATCACCGTCAGGCCGGCCGCAGGGCCGCTGACCATCAACTCGGAGTCCGAGAGGAAGCCGACGACGATGCCACCGACGATTCCCGAGATGATGCCGGAGAACAAGGGTGCGCCCGAAGCGAGCGCTATCCCGAGGCAAAGTGGGATCGCCACGAGGAAGACGACGACCGACGCGAGGCCGTCCTGCTTCCAGGAGAAGGGAGCTTTCATGACCGGAACATCACCACGCGACGCGCGGTTTGGAAGCGCGAAATTCGCGTCCAGCGCCTGCGCCGCTATTAAATAGGTAGTGAGAGCTGCGCGACCGTTCTTTCGCGGTCGTTTGCCGTCGCCAACGAGCTCGGCGCACGACCGGTGGCCGCCATCACGGGCGTGTGCACCTGCGCACGCCGGAGGATCGAACGCACGGTCTGCGTCGCGAGTTCCGGCGTGTTGTTCGTCTCCGACAGGTGCAGCAGCGCGATCGCGCGCAGCTGCGGATGCGCGAGCTCGGCAAGCAGCGCAGCGGTCCGATGGTTGTCCAAGTGTCCTCGCCCCCCGCGGATCCGCGCCTTCAAGGAGGCGGCGTACGGACCAGTGCGCAGCATCTCGGCGTCGTGGTTCGCCTCGATGCAGAGCACGTCGCAGCGCGCGAACAGTGCGGGCAGCGCCGCCGGCACCGCGCCGAGATCGTGCGCGATGCCCACGCGATGACCGCTGCGCTCGTGCGTGATGGCGTAGGCCAACGGCTCGGCCGCATCGTGGGGGATCGCCCCGGCCTCGATCGCGAACCCGTCCGCATCGATGCGCTCACCGGCCGCAAGGGGTCGTCGCCACCGCGCCGTGACGTCGGGCAGCGCGGCCAGGGTTCCCGCGCTCGCGTACACTGGCCAGCGCCACTTGTGTTGCGCGCGCTCGGCGCCGCTGGCGTGGTCCACGTGCTCGTGGGTCAGCACCAAGCCAATGATCTGTGTGGGTTCGATCCCGATCAGCGCCAGACGAGACGCCAGAGCCCGCGGCCCGAAGCCACAGTCGACGAGCAGCGCCTGTCCGTCGCGCTCCAGCACCAGTGCGTTGCCGCGACTCCCGCTGCCCAGCGACCAGACGTTCACGCGTCGCGCAACGCGAAGATGCGGGTCCAGTGCGGCGTGGCCTGCTCCCCCAGCGCCACCTCGCGACGTGTCATCACGCGCGCCGCGGTGATGAGGAACTGGTCGAGCTTGAACGTCTCCCAGGGCTCGCCGTCGCCCCAGGCAAATGGCGGCACGACTTTCGGCGGCATCCGCGTGCCGAACACGTTCGCCGCCGCGCCGAGTACCGTGCCCGTCGAGAGCCGCGTACCGATGCCGGTCTTGGCGTGGTCGCCGATGAGGCTGCCCAGGAACTGCAGGCCCGTGCGCCGCTGTCCACCCGGCGCAAACATCGTCACCTCGCCATACGAGTTCTTGAGATTGCTCGTGATGCTACCAGCGCCAAGGTTGGCCCAACGCCCAATCACCGAGTGCCCGACGAATCCGTCGTGCCCCTTGTTGGCGTGGCCGATCATGATGGTCACGCTCATCTCGCCCGCGACCTTCACCTGCGGTCCGATGCTGCAGCCGGAGATGCGCCCACCGAGCACCGTGCTGTGTGCGCCGATTACACAGGGACCAACGAGCCGCGTGAATGACTGGATGTGAGCGTGCTCGTGCACGATCACGGGGCCCGCGCTGCAATCGGCGACCACAAAGGGTTCGATGCGCGCGCTCGCCGCCACGTGCGCGCCGGCGTTGCCCAGTACCGTCAGCCCTCGCGCGTCGGGCGCCGAGGGGAGCAGGGCACGCGCATCCGCCAGCAACATTGCAGGCAACTGACCCACGAGATCCCACGCGGCGTCGAGCCACCAGCCTTCCATGTCGGCGCCCGCGGCTGCCGCGGACTGCGGCAACGAATCAAGCGAGAGCGACCCATCCGCCAACCGCGACGCGTCGAGGGGCTCGGAAAGTCGAAGCGCTGCGACGCGTCCCGCGCAGCGCAAGACCTGCACGCCATCCGCCGGCGCCACCGCCGTGAGCGCCACGGCGCATCGCGCGTTCACAAGCCAACGTCCTGCGGGGATTGCACCGCTGGCCGAAGCAGGTGCGTCGAACTCCTCGAACGTTTGCAGGTGCGGACTGCTCACAAATCCTGCCGCGGCGCCGAGCACTCGTGCCCATCGTTCGCGAATCAGCATCGCCCCCGCTCGCAGTTCGCCGACCGGACGGGTCAGGGCGAAGGGCGCGAAGGCCCGAGCCGAAGCATCGTCGTACAGGACGAACCCGCTCACGCGTCCCTCACCACGTCAGGGGGCAGGGCATCCAGCATCCGCTTGAGCGCATCCGAGTGCTCCACGGTGGTGACCATCGTCAGGCCCGGTTTGGAGACCACGACCAGGTCCTTCACACCGTAGAGCACCACCCGTCCGGCATCCGCGTGCACGACGTTGGCGCCGGAGTCCACCGTGTACACGTCGCCGTGCGTGGCATTGCCCGCGGCGTCGAGGACGCGGACCCGCCGCAAGGCGGCCCAGGTCCCGACATCGTCCCAGCCGAAGTCACCGGCGACCACGGCCACGCGTGCGCTGCGCTCCAGCACGCCGACATCCACGCTGATGGGATTCTCCACCGCGCCAAAGAAGGCCTCGGCGCCTTGTGACGCGACAGCCATCGCCGCCTGCAACTCCGGCGTGTGCGCCGCGATCTCGGCGAGGAACTCCGAGGCCTTCCACGCGAAGATGCCAGAGTTCCAGAGACAGCCCGCGGCGACCAACTGCTCGGCGCGCGCGCGGTCGGGCTTCTCGAGGAAGCGCTCCACGCGCCGCGCAGCGGCGTCGAGGGTCGCTCCCGGTTGGATGTAGCCGAGTCCGGGATTCGCATCCACGGGCACGATGCCCACCGTCGCGAGCGCTGCGTGCTCGCGCGCCGCCCGGACCGCCTCGGCCAGCACCTCACGAAAGCGCGCGTTGTCGCCGATGGCCGCGTCTGCGTGCACGGAGAGCATCGCCGCATCGTCGCCTCCGCGGCGGCGCACCTCGTGCGCCGCCCAGGCCAGCGCCGCCGCCGTGCCCGCCGGCCGGGGCTCGGCCAGCACTTGGTCGGCCCCCAACCACGGCAGCGTGGCGCGCACCGCGCCCACGAGCGCAGCACTCGTCAGGATCAGGATTCGCTCGCGGTCAACCAGCGGCGACAGTCGTCCAACCGTGTCCTCGAGCATCGAGTGCTCGCTGACGAGCGGCAGGAGCTGCTTCGGGCGAGCGGGCGTGCTCAGTGGCCAGAACCGCGACCCCACACCGCCCGCCAGCACGACTCCGAAAAGAGGAGCGGCCATCAGGCGGGTGCGCCCTGCACGAGCTCCGTGACCCGCGCGAGTAGGCGCTTCGGGCTGAATGGCTTGGTCATGAACTCGTCAGCACCGCGACGGCGCGCCTCCTGCTCCTGGTGGTCCTGCCCCGCGGCGGTGAGGATGAGGCAGGGAATGTGCCGCCACCGGGCGTCGGCGCGGAGGCGCTCCAGCACCTCGAAGCCGCTGACGCGCGGCATCATGAGGTCGAGGACCACCAGTCCCACCGGCGGCTCCGCCTCCAGCGCATCGAGCGCTTCGGCACCATCGTAGACCAGGTCCACGGCGAAGGGGCCCTGCTCGAGCTTGGTCTTGATGATGCGCCCGATATGCGGCTCGTCGTCGGCGACGAGGATTCGGGTGCGCGGGCTGGGCGCGGTGGCCGACACAGGACCTGCGATCAGACGAGCGTGGCCAGCCCCGCGCGATGCCGGCGGAGATCGTAGAGCAGCGCGCCGAGATTCGCCGTCGGCGTGAGTTGGACAAGCAACACCACTTCCGCCGAGAGCGTAGAGAGCACCACCGTCGACTCCACGTGCTCCAGCACCGCCGTGCGGAGCGCACCGATCTGTGCGGCACCGCCCAGGTCGTCGGCGAACTGGAGAATGCTCGGGACGTGCGCCGCGATCTGCTCGCTGTCCACGCCGGCGTTGGCCTCGCTGTCGATCAAAAGGCCGTCGCGGCCAAGCACGGCGGCAGCCTGCACGCCATCGAACTGGCGCAGCGTCGACACGAGGTCGCGAATCGTGGGCACCGGGGCTCCTCGGAGGGGTTCGCCGAAGTGTACCGCTGGGGGTATGCAAGTCAAGCGCGCATCGCTTGTTGCGCCATCCTCCGCTCCGTTAGCTTCCAGTCGTGATGCCTACAGTCTTTTCCAGCCGTCGGTCGCGCCGTGTCGGCGCGGCCCTTGCCGCCGCTCTCGCCGTGGTCCTAGCCGCCGGAGCCTGCGGCGATGACCCCTTCGCCCCGAAGGCGGAGAATGCCGTCGCGAACACCGAGTTCAGCGTCTGGGCGTTGACGGGGTCGCCGACGAACTTCCCCACCGTCATTTTCGTCCCGCAGCGCTTTGCCGCGCGCCCGGATCCGTCGGCGTCCTTCGACATCGGCTTCGACATTGACGCCATGGGCCGGGTGCAGATCCTGCCCGTGTCCCGCGTGATGACACCGCTCGCGACGCAGCGCAGCGTTGGAATCCAGGTCCCCGGCACGGCCTACGCCGACATCACGGCGGCCCCGCGCACCGGATGGGTATTCGACTCGATCGTCACGGTGGACGTCGGGCAGGCGTTCATCGTGCGAGTGCAGACGCTCTACTGCTCACTTGAGCTTCGGCAGGAGGTCTACGCCAAGTATGTGGTGGACTCCATCTTCCCCGCCGAGCGACGGATCAAGATCAAAGGGCGCGTGAACCCCAATTGTGGGTTCCGCTCGTTTGGCGACGGCGTTCCCACGTTCTGAGCCGTGCTCAACCCCCGCTCGTTCCGTGAGGACCTTGGCGTCCTGCGCGACGCCATGGCGCGTCGCGGCAAGCTGGACCTGTACGGCCCACAGATCGACGAGGGCGAGTCCCTCGACAAGTCGCGCCGCGCCGCCATCCAGCGCGTAGAGGAGAAGAAGGCCGAGCGAAACCGCGTCTCGCAGGAGGTCGGCAAGCGCAAGAAGGCCGGCGAGGACGCCAGCGAGTTGCAGGCCGCGGCGCGTACCCTGGGCGACGAGATCGCCGCGCTTGAGGCAGAGCTCGCCACCACGCAGGCCAGGCTCGACGAGCTACTGCTCGGCATCCCGAACCTGCCGTTGCCGGACGTGCCGGCGGGCGACGAGACAGCCAACCGCGTCCTGCGTAGCTGGGGCGAGCCACGCGCCGCCGAGAGCGTGAAGCCGCATTGGGACGTCGGCGAGACGCTGGGGCTCTTCGACCTGCCGCGCGGCGCCAAGATCTCGGGCTCCGGCTTCATCGTCTATCGCGGCAAGGGCGCGCGTTTGGTGCGCACGCTGATGAACCTGATGCTTGACCTGCACACCGGGACCTTTGGCTACGACGAGACCTGGGTGCCTGTGGTGGTGAACCGCGCCACGATGACGGGCACGGGGCAGTTGCCGAAGTTCGAGGACGATATGTACGCGCTCAAGGATGAGGACATGTTCCTCATCCCCACCGCCGAGGTCCCGGTCACGAACCTCTTCCGCGACGAGATCCTCTCGGCGGAGGAGCTGCCGAAGGCGCTCTGCGCCTACTCGCCCTGCTTCCGCCGCGAGGCTGGCTCCGCCGGGAAGGACACGCGCGGCCTGCTGCGCGTGCACGAGTTCGACAAGGTCGAACTGGTGCGCTACTGCGCGCCGGAGGATGGCGAGGCCCAGTTCGAACTGCTGCTCTCGCACGCCGAGGCGGTGCTGCAGAAGCTCGGGCTGCCGTACCGCGTGCTGCTGCTGGCCGCCGGCGACACCGGCTTCTCCAGTGCCAAGACCTACGATCTCGAGGTCTTCGCCCCGGGAGTCGGAAAGTGGCTGGAGGTCTCGTCCTGCTCGATCTTCACGGACTTCCAGGCGCGGCGGGCGAACATTCGCTATCGCCCGGCGGCGGGTGAGAAGCCGCGCTTCGTGTACACGCTGAACGCCTCCGGCCTGGCCTTCCCGCGCATCATCGCCGCGCTGCTGGAGCACTACCAGCAGGCCGACGGCTCCGTGCTGCTGCCCGAGCCCCTGCACGCCGGACTCGGCACGGACCGCCTCGGGTGAGCGGCGGGTCCGCGTTTCCCGATCTCAACCCGGCCCAACGCGCAGCGGTCGAACACGACGACGGGCCACTGCTCGTCGTCGCCGGCGCAGGCTCGGGTAAGACCCGCGTACTCACGGCGCGCATCGCGCGGCTGATTGCGGAGCGCGGCGTGGCGCCGCAGGAGCTCCTCGCCGTCACGTTCACCAACAAGGCCGCCGGCGAGATGCGCGAGCGCGTGGGGCGCGCCCTCGGTGAGGATCCCCGCGGGATGTGGATCGGGACCTTCCACGGCATCGGCGCACGGCTGCTCCGGCAGCACGCCGCCCTGGTCGGACGCAGCGCCGAGTACACGATCTACGACGAGGACGACTCGCTCGGTGTGATCAAGCGCTTGATGGAACGGCACCGCATCAGCAACAAGGAGTTCGCGCCCAAGGCCATCAGCGGCGAGATCTCGTCGGCCAAGAACGCCTTGGTGGATGTCGAGGAGTACGAGTTGCTCGCGCGCACTCCACTGGCCAAGGCGGCCGCCAAGGTGTATCGCGACCTCGAGACCACGCTGCAAGCCGCGAACGCGGTGAGCTTCGACGACCTGCTCGTGCTCCCGGTGCGCATCCTGCGACAGCACGAGGACGTTCGCACGCGCTTGGCGCGGCGCTTCCGGCATGTGCTGGTGGACGAGTACCAGGACACCAACCGCGCGCAGTACGAGTTCGTGAGGCTCGTGGCGGGGGAGCACCGCAACGTGGCCGTGGTTGGCGATGACGACCAAGCCATCTACGGCTGGCGCGGCGCGGATATCCGCAACATCCTCGACTTCGAGCGCGACTTTCCCTCCGCGACGGTGGTGCGCCTCGAGGAGAACTATCGCTCCACGGCGGCCATCCTCGATCTCGCCAACGTGGTGATCGCCGAGAACGTCGGCCGCCGCGGCAAGACGCTGCGCGCGACGCGACTCGGTGGCGACAAGGTGGTGCTGCTCGAGGCCGCGGACGACCGCGACGAAGCAGACGCCATCGTAGAGGAGTTGCAGGCCTGGCGGCAGCGCGGGCAGGCGTATCGCGATGCGGCGGTCCTGTACCGCACCAACGCCCAGAGCCGTGGCTTCGAGGAATCGTTGCGGCGGGCCGCCATTCCGTACCGACTCATCGGCGCGGTGCGCTTCTATGATCGGCGCGAGATCCGCGACGTGCTCGCCTGGCTGCGGCTCGTGGCCAATCCCGCCGACGACGAAGCCTTCCGCCGCGCCATCGCGGCGCCGAAGCGGGGTGTGGGAGACACCTCCGTGGAGTTGCTGGCGGCCGAAGCGGCCGAGGCCGGCGTGCCATTGCTTGAGATCGCGCGGCGGGCGGCGAGCATCACCGGCATGCGGCCGGCGACGCGCGAGTCGCTGCAGCAGTTCGTGAAGGTCGTGGACCGCGTGCGCGAGCTGGCAGCAGACAGCAGCGTCGATGTGCTTATCGCCGAGCTCGTGGAGCGCTCGGGCTACGACGCCGCGCTGCGGTCCGAGGGACCTGAAGGCCTCGAGCGGATGGAGAACCTGCGGGAACTGCAGAACTCGGCCGCTGAGACCATCATCGACGACGGTGGGGAGGTGGGCCTGCGCCCACTCGACCACTTCCTGCAGCGCGCCACGCTGATCACGGCGCTCGACGCACTCGGCCCAGATGCGGACGCCGTCACGATGATGACCGTGCACACGGCCAAGGGTCTCGAATATGGCCTCGTCTGCGTGACGGGACTGGAGGATGGCCTCTTCCCGTTGGCCCGCGCCTACGACGATCCCGACATGCTCGAGGAGGAACGGCGGCTCCTCTACGTGGCCATCACACGGGCGGGCTCGCGGTTGATGCTCAGTTGGGCGCACCAACGGCGGCGCAACGGCGAGCTCTTGCCCAGTATCCGTTCCAGTTTCCTCCGCAACCTGCCCGAGGACACGCTCGAACTCCGCCGCACCGTCCGCCTCCGCTCCACAACCCGCCTCGCCGCACCATCAAGAGGCCGCAGTTGGACGCGCGGCCCATCGCGCAGCGACGACGCCTCCTTCAGCCGTAGCACGAAGCCGAGCTGGTCGCCGCGCGAGGGCGCCAAGGTCTCGAGCTTCGTACAGGACGAGGAAACCTCGCAGGACCTGCCCAACTTCGTGCCCGGCGAGCGCGTCGCGCACGCGCGCTTCGGCTCGGGCACAATCGCTGAGGTCAGCGGGCAAGGGAAGGAAGCCAAGGTCACCGTGGACTTCGACGACGAGGACGTCGGACGCAAGCGGCTGGTGATCGCTTTCGCCGGCTTGCAGCGCGGCTTCGACTGAGCGCGCCAGGCGAGCCGCTGCGCCTCTAGGCGGCTGGGGAAGGCGTCGGTTCAAACAGCGGCCGCTCCAGCCGCGGCGCCCACTGCAGGGCGTCCGTCGGCAATGCAAACCGTCCCGCCGCATCCTTGCGCGCCGCGCGTTCGCCGCCGCGTTCCAGTGCAAGCTTGCGGATCTGCTTGGCCTCGCGCAGCGCCTCCTCGCCACTGGGGTCAAAGGCCCGTGGGCGCGCCTCGCCCCCGCGGGCGAGCAAGTCCACCACGTACTCGAAGGCCAAGTCCAGGTGCGCCCGGACCGTCGCACCGCGCAGCACATAGCGGCTGCGCTCCGCCATCAGCGCCATGATGCGCTGCCAGGTGGCCATATCGGTGACCTGGACCATGCCGCGGAAGATCCGCCGGTTGGTCGGCGTACTGAAGATCGTCGGTGAGAGGATGCGGTCGAGGTGCTCGTCCGCCCGCGAATGGTCGAGCAGGATCAACTCCCGCGCGCGTCGCGGCCACTGCTCGCCGGTCTCGGTCTCGAAGCGGCTCTCCCAATAGCTGTGGCCCATCCCGCTTGTTGCGGTGGAGATGGCCAGCTGGTGCGGCACGAAATGGTTGTGTGCCACCACATCCGCCGCGAGGTGCGAGAGATAGCCGTAGCCGAAAGAGCGCAGCGCGTCGTCACGCGCCTTGTCGAGGATGTCGTCACCGACATTCCAGTTGTGGCAATGCTGGCCGACCTTCGCGTAGCGCTTGGCAAAGCTCGTGTCGGCGGCAATCGATCCGTACAGGAAGTCGTAGGGAAAGGCACGGATCACCTGCGCGATCGCGGTCGGCAGCAAGAGCTCGGCCGACCGCAGCACGGCATCCCCGAGCAGGATGTGCGTACCAGGTGTCCAGGCCCAGGCATCGCTGGGCGTCAGTGCCAGCAGGAGCACGCCGCCGAGCACTGCCCAGGCGAATCGCGTCATCGGCAGCGCGACGGTGGCCGAGGCTTGGGCGCGGCCAGCTAGCTGCGTTGGCGCAGCCGCGGCCCGTTCCGGCGGCTGGACACCGACGCCGAGCGCTTCTTGCGCTTCTTCTTGCCGCGGCCGAAGCCCAGGAAGCGTGCGCCTGCCTTGAGGCCGCCGACTGCCGTGCTCGTCACGGCCGCCACGCGTTGGCCGGTGTCGTACACGCGGCCCAACATCTCGGCGAGGTCGTCCACACGTTCCGCCAGGTTGTCCACCGTGTCGCGGACTCGCTCGTTGGCCAAGGACACCGTTTCGCGTGACTCTTCGGCCATCTCCCGCGCCGCCGCCGCCACCTGCCGCACATCCTGGGCGGCCATGTTGGCGTTCATCGTCAGCGGGCGCAGTTCGATCAAGACTTCTTCGAGCTTGCGGTGCAGTTCCTTGCCCACGGAACGCAGGGCCAAGAGCATCGCCAGCACCACGAGCACGGCAAGCAGCGTCAGGATCGAGGTGATGCCGCCGACCACGAACACCACCTGCTCGAAGGCGGTACGCACGGCAGGCACCTGGCGCACCAGGACCGTGTCGGCGATCGCGTTGGCTTGAAGGAACAGGACCATACCGTATCCTCACGCGGGGGTGGCACGGCGTCAAGGCGATATATTTGCGCCATGGCCTCACCTCAGTTTGTCGTGGAAGGCGGTCGTGCGCTGTCAGGGAGCATCCGACCGACCGGAAACAAGAACGCCGCGCTCCCGATTGTCTGCGCGGCGCTGCTGACCGAACATCCGGTCACCCTGGAGAACGTCCCGCGCATCCGCGACATCGAGAGCCTGCTGGGGTTGGTACGGGCCGCCGGCGCATCCGCGGACTGGACCGCACCGAATACGCTGGTGATCCACGCCAAGACGCTGCGCGGCGATAGCCTCGATCCCGAGCTCTGCGCGCGCATCCGCGCGTCGATCCTGCTCGCCGCGCCATTGCTGGCCCGCTGTGGCAGCGTCACGTTGGTCCCTCCGGGCGGTGACGTGATCGGCCGCCGCCGCCTCGACACCCACGTCCTGGCGCTGGAAGCCCTGGGCGCCGTGCACGAGTTCGGCGAACGCATCGAGTTCCGGGCCAAGAAGCTCGTGGGGGCGGACATCTTCCTGGACGAGCCGAGCGTCACGGGCACCGAGAACGCCGTGATGGCGGCCGTGGCCGCGCAGGGGACGACGATCCTGCACAACGCCGCCAGCGAACCGCACGTGCAAGACCTCTGCCGCATGCTCGAAGTGCTCGGCGCGCAGATCGAAGGCATCGGTTCCAACGTGCTCACCATTCACGGTGGACGCCCGCTGCAGGGCGGAACCTTCCGCATTGGGCCGGACCACATCGAGGTCGGGTCGTTCATTGGACTCGCCGCCGTCACGCGGTCCGCGCTGCGCATCGAGGATGCCGGCGTGCGCCACCTGCGGTCCACCCGACTGGGCTTCGAGCGGCTCGGCGTGCGCACCGAGGTGGATGGCGACGCCTTGGTCGTGCCGGCGAAGCAGGACCTGCGCATCCAGTCCGACTTGGGCGGCGCGGTGCCGAAGCTCGAGGACCAGCCCTGGCCGGCGTTCCCCGCCGACGTGATGTCCATCGCCATCGTCACGGCGACGCAGTGCGAGGGCATCATCTTGTTCCACGAAAAGATGTTCGAGTCGCGGCTCTTCTTCGTGGACAAGCTGATCGGGATGGGCGCGCGCATCGTGCTTTGCGACCCGCACCGCGCCCTCGTGAGCGGACCCACGCAGCTGCGTGGCGCACAGGTGGAGAGTCCCGACATCCGCGCCGGCATGGCCATGCTCATCGCTGCGCTCTGCGCCAAGGGCACCAGCACGATCAACAACGTCGGGCAGATCGAACGCGGCTACGAGCGCATCGACGAGCGATTGAACGCGCTCGGCGCGTCCATCAAGCGCATCGCGGGCTGATGGCGCTTCCGCCGCGCCTGGAGATCGTCGCGTTCGAGGACATCGGTGTGCGCGCCTTCACCACCACGCGTGCGGCCGGTGACTTCAACCTCAGCGACCCGGCCGTCGGCGGTGATGCGCGTTGGCAGGCACTGCAGCAGGCGCTCGCCGCGGAAGGCGCACCGCGACTCGCCTCCGCGAAACAGGTACACGGCACACGCGTGCTGATCCACGCCAAGCCCTTCGAGGGATGGCTGCGCGTGGATGATGCGGACGGACACGTGATGCTCGGCGCGGGGGCGGCCGCGGTGACCATCGCGGATTGCGTGCCCGTGTTCATCGCACACCCGGCTGGTGCGGTTGGGATGGTCCACGCGGGCTGGCGCGGCGTCGCGGGTGGCATCCTCCCCGAGGCGCTGCGACAGTTTGCTTCACAGGGATATCCCGTCGACGAACTGCGCGTGCACCTTGGCCCGAGCATCTGCGGACGCTGCTACGAGGTTGGCGTCGAGGTCTACGAGCAGCTGACGGGCTGGGAGACGAAGCGCGCGCGGCAGGTGGACCTACGGGCGCTGCTCGCCGAGCAAGCGAAGCAGTTCGGCGTGGCCAAGTGGTCGGCCAGCGGTGAGTGCACCCGCTGCGACAACGGCGAACTGTTCTCGCATCGCGCCGGTGACAGCGGCCGACAGATCGCCTGTATCTACAGCGCGGCCGACTAGGGTCCTGCAGGCGCGCTTGGCGCGGCGCAAAGACCACCTCCACAACGTCGCGTCTCGCTTGACTCACTGACGCGCACCCCGTATCCTCAGAGGGTCGGAGACATTCCGGTTTGGCGTTGCGGAGTGTGGGGGAAGGTCTCCCCGCACTTTTTTTGTTCTCTTGAACGGGATCTGTCGCGGTGAAGGAAGCGCTTCAAGGCATTGTGACAGAAGAACTTGGACCGCTTGGCCTCGAATTGGTCGAGCTCCGCCTCGGCGGGTCCAAGGGGCGGCCCGTCCTGGACGTCCGCATCGACCGACTGGACCTCGAGAAGGTGCAGGTCGGGGACTGCGAGCGCGCCTCGCGGGCCATCGAGGCACGGCTGGATGGTCGGCCGGACCTGGTGCCCGAGCGCTACGTGCTCGAAGTGTCGTCCCCGGGAATGGAACGTCCGCTGCGCAGCGTGGCCGAATGGCAGCGCTTCGTGGGACGCGTGGCCAGCGTCAACAGCCCCGCGCTGCACGGACGGCAGGAACTGAAGATCGTCGCGGTGGAGGGGGAGGCTGGAGCGGAGTCCCTGCGCCTGCGCGACGACAAGAAGGGCACGGAGCACGTGATCGCGTTCGGTGATGTGATCGACGCGCGCCTCGTGTTCCAATGGAAGCCCTAGATCATCTACGACGGAGAGCGGGATGGGTGGTTCGACCGAAATCCTGATGGCCCTGCGCGAGCTGGCGGACAGCAAGCAGATCCAGCGCAGCGAGCTGCACGACTTGTTGAAGGACGGCATCCTGGCCGCCCTCGCCAAGAAGCACGGGCCCACGGTGCAGGCCGAGGTGGACATTGATGACGCCGCGGGCGAGATCCGCATCGTCATCCTGAAGAAGGTCGTCGAGGAGCCCGAGGACGACATCATCGAGATCTCCCTCGAGGAAGCCCGCTACGAGGACCCGGACTACCAGGTCGGCGACCTGATGGAGATCGAGGTCCCGTTCTCCGAGTTCGGCCGTTCCGCCGTGCAGGCGGCCAAGCAGCGCATCGTGCAGCGCGTCCGCGAGGGCGAGCGCACCAAGATCCGCGACGAGTTCTCCGGCCGCGTGGGCGACCTGCTTTCCGGCGAGATCCAGCAGATCGAGCGCGGCAAGATCGTCGTGATGCTCAACAAGTTCCGCGAGGCCGAGGCCATCATCCCGTACCGCGAGCAGAACCATCGCGAGACCTACTCGCAGGGTGAGCCGGTTCGCGCGGTGCTTAAGCGCATTGAGGAGACGCCGAAGGGCCCACGCCTGATTCTCTCGCGTGCCGACGCGTTGTTCGTGCAGGCACTGTTCCGCCTCGAGGTCCCGGAAATCCAGTCGGGCATCGTCGAGATTCGCGCCGCCTCGCGCGAGGTGGGCAGCCGCACGAAGATCGCTGTCGTCTCGCGCGATGACGCCATCGATCCGGTCGGCGCCTGCGTGGGCCTCAAGGGCTCGCGCGTGCAGGCCGTCGTGCAGGAACTCGGTGGCGAGCGCATCGACATTGTCCCTTGGTCGAACGACCCGGAGCGATTCGCCAAGCTCGCGCTGGCACCCGCGAAGGTCGCCCGCGTGTTCAGCGACGCCGCGGCCAAGACCATCCAGGCCGTCGTGGACGAGGACCAGCTCTCGCTGGCCATCGGCCGCAACGGGCAGAACGTGCGTCTCGCCTCGGAACTCACCGGCTGGAAGATCGACCTCTACTCGAGCCGCGAGTGGCTGGAGCGTGGTGGCGACATCCCGCTCTTCGCACCGCTGCCCGAGGACGACGAGGCCGCAGACGTGCCGCTCGGTGACATCGACGGCTTGGCCACCGCCACGGTCGCGGTGCTCGAGGCCGGTGGCTATCGCACGTTGAACGACATCATCGATTTGGAACGCGACGACTTCCTGAAGTTGCCGGGCATCGCGCCCGAGGAAGCCGACCGCATCATGGCCATCCTCGACGAACTCACCGAAGAGGGTGGCGACACCGCCGAGCCGAAGGCACCGGCGGCGGAGTAGGGCAGGACCGTGGACGAGGCGACCACACGACGCGTGCTCGGTCTCCTCGGACTCGGCGTCCGGGCACGGAACGCCATTGTCGGCGTCGATAGGGTCCGGGATGGCGTGAAGCGCGGTGAGGTGCGGGTGGCGGTGGTCGCCCGCGATGCCTCGGCGAATTCACGCCAGAAGGTCGAAGGGTTGTTGGAGGGCCGCGCGGTGCCGACGCTGTTCGTCGCCAGCGCGGCGGAGTTGGGTGGGATTGCGGGGCGGGAGGCCACGGCCGTCATCGGCGTGACCGATCGCAAGTTGGCGGAAGGGATCCTCAAGGCCGCCGCATCGGGGGCCGGGGATCAGAAGACCTAACGGAGGCAGGGTTTGAGCAAGCTTCGGGCAAAGGATCTGGCAGTCGAGTTCGGGATTGAAGCCGACGAGGTGATGGCGATGCTGCGCGCGATGGATATCGCGGTGCGCACCCCCGTCTCGCCGCTCGATGACGACCATGTGGCGCGCGTGCGCGTCCGCTGGGAACGCGACAAGCGGACACGCGCCACGTCGGACACGGCCGCGGAGGCCAAGCCGGCCGCGAAGAAGAAGGCAGCGGCCAAGAAGAAGACCGCCGCCGCCTCTGGCGCAGCCAAGCCTGCCACTAAGAAGAAGGCCGCCGCCAAGAAGAAGGCGACGCCCGAGCCTGAGCCCGCACCGGCCGCCGAGGAGGCACCAGCCAAGACGACGCGCCGTCGGCGCGCGGCGGATGTCGCCAAGGCAGAGGCCGAGGCCGCTGAGGCCGCGGCGGTCGCTGAGGCCGCGGCTGCCGAGGCGGAAGCCGAGCGTGCCGCTAGGGCCGAACGCGACGCCGCCGAAGCCGAGCAGGCCGCAAAGGCTGCGCAGGAGCAGGCCGCCGCCCGCGCCCGCGCGGAGGAGGCGGAGCGCAAGCGCGTCGCCGAGGCCGCGGCGGCGGCTGCTGCGGCGACTCCCGAGGCGCCGGCTGCGCCGCGCCCCGCCGCACCGGAAGCCCCGCGGCCGCGCCCTGTGGCCCCGATGGCACCGCGTCCGCGCCCCGTCACCAGCGGCATGCCCATCCCCCCGCGCCCCATCGCCTCGGCGACGCCGGGCGGCGGACTCTCCGGCGGCCGCCGCGACGACCGCGGCCGTGGCCCCGGCACCGGTGGTGGCCCGGGCTTTGGCACGGGCGCACCGTCCTCCGGCCCGCGCCGTGGGAAGAAGGGCAAGCGGGTCGACCAGGAAGCCGTCTCCGCGAACATCTCGCGCACCATGCGCCAGATGGGCAGCGGACCGTCCAAGCGCCGTGGCGGTCGTGATGACTCCGCCGCGCGTGAGGAGCTCGCCGCCATCCGCGCCGAGATGGCCGAGCGCGAGAAGACGACCATCCGCGTCAATGAGTTCATCACGGTGAGCGAGCTGGCCGACATCCTCAAGGTGCCGGCCACGCAGATCGTGTCCTTTGCGTTCAAGCACCTCGGGTTGATGGTCACCATCAACCAGCGCATGGACTTCGACCAGATCGAACTCATCGCCAGCGAGTTCGGCTTCATTGCCGTGCGTGAGGAGGAGTACGCCGCGGCGCCCGAGGTTGAGGAGACCGACGCCGCCGAGGACCTGCAGTCGCGGCCGCCCGTGGTCACCATCATGGGCCACGTCGACCACGGCAAGACCTCGCTGCTCGACTACATCCGCAAGGCCACCGTGGTCGCCGGCGAAGCCGGTGGTATCACGCAGCACATCGGTGCCTACCACGTGTCGCTGCCGGATGGCCGCACCATCACCTTCCTCGACACGCCTGGTCACGAGGCGTTCACCGCCATGCGCGCCCGCGGCGCGCAGGTGACGGACATCGTCGTGCTCGTCGTCGCCGCGGATGACGCGGTGATGCCGCAGACCATCGAGGCCATCTCGCACGCCAAGAACGCAGGCGTGCCGATGATCGTCGCCATCAACAAGATCGACTTGCCCACCGCCAACGCGATGAAGGTCCGCCAGGACCTCCTGCAGCACGGCGTGGTGCTCGAGGACTTCGGTGGCACGGTGCTCGCCTCCGAGATCAGCGCCAAGAAGGGCACGGGTGTGAAGGAACTGCTGGAGCAGGTGCTCCTGCAGGCCGAGATCCTCGACCTCAAGGCCAACCCGGATCGCCGCGCCACGGGCTCCGTCATCGAAGCCCAGCTCGACCAGGGCAAGGGTGCCGTGGCCACGATCCTCGTGCAGAACGGCACGCTGAAGGTCGGCGACGACTTCATCTGCGGCCTGCACTCGGGCCGCGTGCGTGCGCTGCTCGACGAGCGTGGCAAGCAGGTCAAGGAAGCCGGCCCCGCCGTGCCCGTGCAGGTGCTCGGTCTCACCGGCGTGCCGATGGCCGGCGACCAGTTCATCTGCGTGGCCGACGCGCAGGAAGCGCGTGAGATCGCCCAGCGCCGCGAGCGCCTCGATCGCGAGGCCAAGAGCCGTCGCACCGCCAAGGGCGCCGTCTCGCTCGAGGAGTTCATGGCGCAGGCCGGCTCCGGCGAGAAGCGCCAGCTCAAGTTGCTCATCAAGGCCGACCAGGGCGGCCCGGCGGAAGCGCTCGCCGACGCCTTGCAGCAGCTCAGCAACGAGGAAGTGCAGGTCGAGGTCGTGCAGCGCGGCGTCGGTGCCATCAGCGAGAGCGACATCCTGCTCGCCAAGGCCGCCGGGGCGATCATCATCGGCTTCCACGTGCGCCCGGACACCAAGGCGCGCGCGGCGGCCGACCGCGAGGGCGTGGAGCTCAAGCTCTACCGCATCATCTACGAGGCCGTGGCCGATGTGCGCGCCGCGCTCGAAGGCCTGCTGCGTCCGGAGGAGAAGGAAGTCGTCGTCGGCGAGGCCGAGGTGCGCGAGACCTTCAAGGTGCCGAAGATCGGCGTCATCGCCGGCTGCTTCGTGCGCTCGGGTCTCATCAACCGTCAGGGCCGCGCCCGTGTGGTTCGCGACGGCGTCGAGGTCTACGACGGCACCATCGCGTCGCTGCGCCGCTTCAAGGACGACGTGCGCGAGGTCAAGGAAGGCTACGAGTGCGGTATCGGCATCGAGAACTTCAACGACCTCAAGGTCGGCGACGTCATCGAGACCTACCGCACCGAGGAAGTCGCGCGCACGCTGCAGCCGGCCTCGGCCGGCTGAGCGGCGCGGGGCGGGGGAGGCCCGATGCCACCACGTGATCCACGCCGCGCCGACCGTGTCGGCGAGGCCATCCGCGAGGAAGTCGCGGCGTTCTTGGCGCGCGAGGCCAAGGACCCGCGCATCACGGGGCTCGTCACCGTGACCGGCGTGGAGATGAACCGCGACCTGCGGCACGCCACGATCTTCGTGAGCGTGATGGGCTCGGACACCGAACGGGCGGCTACGCTCGAGGGCCTGGCCAGCACGGCGCACCACCTGCGCAGCCGCGTGGGGCGTGCGCTGCGCCTCCAGTTTGCCCCAGAGCTCGTGTTCAAGCTCGACGAGTCGGTGGCCCGCGCGGCGCGTATCGAGTCGCTGCTCGCCGACCTGAAGCGCCCGAGCGAGCCGGATGCCGGCCCCAGCGACGACTGACGGCCTGCTCCTCGTGGACAAGCCGGCCGGCGTCTCCTCGCACGATGTCGTCTCCATCGCGCGGCGGGCCATCGGCGAGAAACGCATCGGGCACGCGGGCACGCTCGATCCCTTCGCCACCGGCCTGCTGATCCTCTGCGCGGGCCGCGCCACGCGGCTGCTGCAGCACCTGCCGGACGAGCCCAAGGTGTATCGGGCCACGATTCGTTTCGGTGCGGAGACCGACACGGAGGACCTGCAGGGCGAAGTCGTCCGTGAGGCCGAGCTGCCCACACGCGACGCGCTGCTGGCCGCGTTGCCGACGTTTGTCGGGGCGCTTGAGCAGGTCCCGCCGGCGTATTCCGCCAAGCGAGTGGACGGCAAGCGCGCCTACGAGCGCGCCCGCGCGGGGGAGGCGCTTGATCTCGCGGCTGTGCCCATCCGGGTCGAGCGCTGGGAAGTCCTCGCGTTGCGAGACGCTGACGGCGCCGATATCGGCGGGGAAAGTGACGGAGCTCCTGGCAGCGTTGGCGCACACGGTGCGGCACGAGTCGCCGAGGCGGAGGTCCGCGTCACCTGCGGTGGCGGCACCTACGTCCGTTCGCTGGCCCGCGACCTCGCGCGCAGCGCCGGCAGCGCGGCGCATCTCGTCGCCCTGCGCCGCGAGCGTTGCGGCGCCTTCGATGTCGCACAGGCCACGACGGTCGAGCAGCTCAAGGCCGGCGAGGCCCCGCTGCGGCCCGCCCTCGACGCCCTCCCTGGATTCCCGGTGCAGGCGCTCTCCGACGACGAGCTGCAGCGCATCGTGCGCGGCATTGCCGTGGACGCCAGCACCGACGGCGCGTGGGCGGCCCTCGTTCGCGACGACCGCCCCGTGCTCGTCGCGCTCGCCGAGCGCCGCGAGGACAAGTGGCAGCCGCGCGTGGTGATGCGTGAAGCCTGATCCGGCCTTCGGCCTTCCGCCGGAAGTGCGCGGCACGGTCTGCACCGTCGGCACCTTCGACGGCGTGCACCGCGGGCATCAGCTTGTGCTCAAACGCCTCGCCGACCGCGCCCGCGCGCACGGGCTGCCAGCCGTCCTCGTGACCTTCGAGCCGCACCCGCTCGAGGTCGTGAACCCCGCGGCCGCTCCCCAGCTCCTGACCCTGGGCGACGAGCGTAGCGAGGTGCTCGCCGAGAGTCCACTCGACTACGTCGTCGTCCTGCCCTTCACGCCGACCCTGTCCCGTTACGAGGCGCACCACTTCGTGGACCTCGTGCTGCGCGATCGTCTTGGGGTGCGCGAGCTCTTGATCGGGTATGACCACGGCTTTGGGCGCGCCCGCTCCGGCGACGCCGAAGTCCTGCGGGCGCTGGGAACTGCCAGAGGCTTCGACGTCACCGTCGTCGAGGCCTATCAGGGGGCGGATCATCGCCCGGTCTCCAGCACGACGATTCGGCGCGCCGTCGCCGGCGGAGACCTCGGGCGCGCTGCGGACGGACTGGGCCGTCCGTACTCCGTCGGTGGCATCGTGCGCCCCGGCGACGGCCGCGGCCGCAGCATCGGATTCCGCACCCTAAACCTCGGCGCGCCCAGCCCTCGAAAGCTCCTGCCGCCGGAAGGGGTGTATGCGGTGCGCGCGCAGACGCCGGCAGGTGCCTTCGATGGCATGATGAACCTTGGGCCACGCCCCACGTTCGGTGATGCCGGATCCAGCATCGAGGTACACTGCTTTGACCTAGCGACCGATCTCTATGGCGCGCGGGTCCGGATCGACTTCGTGGCCCGCCTGCGGGAGACGCGCAAGTTCGCCTCGGTCGATGAGTTGCGTGCCCAGTTGCAGCGCGATGAACTGGCTGCCCGCGCCGCACTCCGCGATGCCGGCGATTTGCGGCCGGCCTGAACGCTCTCAACCCATTGGTTTCGATTGACTTGGCCCCTCTCGGCGGGTACTCTTCGAGGCTATTCCTGACGCATAACATCTTCCTGCCCCCGGAATGCAAAACCTGAAGGCTCGCCTCATCCTGATTGCGGCCATGATCGTCGCGTCGGCGTGGGCGCTCTTCCCCCGCAGCGTCGTCGAGCGGTTCCCAACCGCCGACGGTTCCTTCGTCGACAGCACCGTCAGGCGGATGCCGCTCAAGCTCGGCCTAGACCTGCGCGGCGGCATGTACCTCGCGCTCGAAATCGACCAGTCGCAGCAGCAGGTCGCCGACAACGATGACGCCCTCGACCGCGCACTCACCGTCGTCCGCCAGCGCATCGACGAGTTCGGCGTTGCCGAGCCCGTCGTGCAGCGGCTGGGCGATGACCGCATCACCGTCGAGCTCCCTGGCATCGACGACCGCGAGCGGGCCACCGCCGTGGTGCAGCGCTCGGCGTTCCTGCAGTTCCAGATCACGGACAAGACGCAGGCGCTTGAGCGCGTCGCGCCCCGGCTCGACCAGATCGTCAAGACCCGCGGCCTCACGCGTGTCAGCACGGTCGTTGGGGACACGGCCACCAACAACGCGCTGAGCTCACTGTTCCAGGCCGCCGATTCGTCGGGTGCGCTTGCCGACAGCGCCGCGCAGGGGACCGACGGCCCCTTCCGCCGCCTCATCGCCCCGGGCTCGATGCCCGGGCAGTACTACGTCGCCAACAGCGACGTCAGCGAAATCTCCCGCTATCTCACCGACTCCGCGGTGAGCGCGGCGCTGCCGCCGGGCAAGGTCGTGCGCTGGGGCGCCGACTCGGTGCCGCTGGGGCAGGTCTACTACCGGCCGCTCTACGTGCTCGACACGCGAGCGATCATCACCGGCGAGTATCTGATCGACGCGAAGCCCAGCCAGGATCCCCTCGAGGGCGCCAAGGTCGACTTCCAGTTGAACAACGAAGGTGGCCGCCGCTTCCGCACGGAGACGGGCCGCCACATCGGCGACAACATGGCCATCGTGCTCGATGACCGTGTCATGAGCGCCCCGACCATCCAGGGCGCGATCGGGACCCGCGGCCAGATCACGATGGGCAGCAACGACATCCAGGCCGCGCAGGACCTCGCGCTCGTACTGCGCGCCGGCGCCCTGCCCGTGCCGCTCACCGTGGTTGAGGCCAGCACCATCGGCGCCACGCTCGGCGAGGATGCCATCCGTGAAGGCCTCACCTCCGGCATCCTGGCCATCGTGCTCGTCGTGGCCATCATGCTCCTGTACTACCGCTTCTCCGGCCTGCTCTCCGTCGCCGGACTCTTCTTCTACATCCTCGTCACGCTGGCCATCCTGGCCGGCTTCGACGCCACGCTGACGCTGCCCGGCATCGCCGGCTTCGTGCTCTCCATCGGCATGGCCGTCGACGCCAACTTCCTCGTGTTCGAGCGCATTCGTGAGGAGCTCGATGCGGGCAAGTCCGTCCGACTCGCCATCGACGAGGGCTTCGACCACGCGTGGAGCGCCATCGTCGACACGCACGTGACGACGGCCCTCACGGCGGTCATTCTTTACCAGTTCGGCACCGGACCCGTCCGCGGGTTTGCCGTGGCGCTGCTGGCCGGCCTCGTGGCCTCGCTGGTCAGCGCGATCTACGTCGTCCGGTCGCTCTTCTACCTCTGGCTGAGCCGTCAGAAGACGGCCCCCTCGACCCTGAGCATCTGATGTTCCGCATCCTGCACAACACCTCGTGGGACTTCGTGCGTCAGTGGAAGCTGGCGTTCATCACGGTCGCCATCCTCGTAGTCCCGGCGATCATCCTGGTCCCGATCTCCGGCTTCAACTACAGCATCGAGTTCACGGGTGGCACGGAGCTGCGCTTGCGGTTCGCCGAGGCGCCCGCCCTCGCCGACGTGCGCGCGGCGATGTCCCAGGCAGGCCTGGGCGAGCCCGAAGTCGCCACCTTCGGCTCGCCGGAGGAGATCCGTATCCGCGCGCAGGAGCGCGAGGCCGTCGAGCGTCAGGCGGAGGGCGCCGGCACCATCGCCGACGAGATCGAGGCTGCCCTGCGCAGCACCTTCGGCGCCGAGTCCTTCACGCGCCTCTCCGGCGGCGCGGTCGGGCCGCGGGTCGGCGCGGAGCTGCGCCGCAATGCCATCGTCGCGACGCTGATTGCCTTCGCCCTGACGCTGGTGTACCTGGCCTGGCGCTTCGAGTGGCGCTTCGGCGTCGCCGCCGTCATCGGGACACTCCACGACTCCTTTGCGACGCTGGCCTTCATCAAGTACGGCAACATCGAGATCTCGCTGTTCGTCGTCGCCGGCATCCTCACCGTCATCGGCTACTCGATGAACGACACGGTCGTCGTGTTTGACCGCGTGCGTGAGAACCTGCGCAGGAACCGCAAGCAGTCGCTGGCGGAGACCATCAACCGCTCGATCAACGAGACGCTGCCGCGTACGGTGATGACGGGGTTGACCACCTTGGCCTCGCTGCTCGCCCTGCTCATCCTCGGCGGGCCGGTGATGCGCCCGTTCGCGGCGATCCTGACCTTCGGCATCATCGTCGGCACCTTCAGCTCCATCTGGGTGGCGGCGCCGCTGCTGCTCTGGATCGAGCGCAAGTGGCCGCACTCCACGGACGCGACGCCGCACGCGCGCTCGGCAGCCGCGCGCGCCTGAGGCAGTGAACGGACACGATCGGCCCCGGCCCGAGGAGCAGACTCCTCGCGCCGGGGCCGTTGTCGCTTCGCCGGCGCCCGCTTCGCCGGCGCCATGGATCGATTCGCACGCGCACATCGCCAGCGAGGCCTTCGACGCGGACCGCGACGCCGTGCTGCAGCGCTCCCGCGAGTCGGGCGCCCAGGGCATCATCTGCATCGGCGAGTCCCTTGAGGCGGCAGCGCGCGCCAGGGGCATCGCCGAGGCCAATCCAAGCTTCGTGTGGTGGACGGCCGGGGTGCATCCGCACGATGCCGCCGGCTTCGACCCTGGCCGTGACGTGGAGGCCATTGCCGCGGCGCTGCAGGCCGGCGCCGTGGCCGTCGGCGAATGCGGCCTCGACTACCACTACGATCATTCGCCCCGCGCCCTCCAGCGGCGCGCCTTCGCCGCGCAGTTGGCGCTCGGCGCGCAACACGACCGAGCGGTCGTCGTGCACACCCGCGAAGCCGAGGATGACACCATCGCCATGCTGCGGGAGGCCGGCACGGCCGGCATCCGCGGCGTGCTGCACTGCTTCACCGGCTCACCGGCGCTCGCCGAGGTCGGGCTTGAGGCCGGCTGGTACGTATCCTTCGCCGGCATCGCCACGTTCAAGAAGTGGGAGCGCGACGATGTCGTACGTCGCGTCCCGGCCGATCGCCTGCTCTTGGAGAGCGACAGCCCGTACCTCGCGCCCGTGCCAAACCGTGGCAAGCGCAACGAGCCCGCCTGGTGCGCGCACACGCTCGCCAGGCTCGCCAGCGTCCGTGGGGACGACCCCGTATCCCTCGGACGCGCGGTGGCCGACAACGCGCGCACGCTCTTTCGCCTTTCGTAGTGCCCTTCGTGTTCCCCCCATTCGTCACGAGGACTAGGATTCGCAGATGACCGTTCCCTCCGATATTGAAATCGCGCAGGCCGCGACCCTGCGCCCCATCACCGACGTCGCCGCCGACATCGGCCTCGGCCCCGACGACCTCGACCTCTACGGCAAGTACAAGGCCAAGGTCTCCCTCGAACTCACCGCGCGCGCGCCCAAGGGCAAGCTCGTCATCGTCACGGCGATCAATCCCACGGCGGCCGGTGAAGGGAAGACCACCACTTCGGTCGGCCTCGCCCAGGCGCTGCGCAAGCTCGGCAAGAACGCCGTGCTCTGCATCCGCGAGCCATCGTTGGGCCCTGTCTTCGGCGTGAAGGGTGGCGCGGCCGGCGGCGGCTACGCGCAGGTCCTCCCGATGGACGACATCAACCTGCACTTCACCGGCGACTTCCACGCCATCAGCTCGGCGCACGCGCTCCTCAGCGCGATGCTCGACAACCACCTGCAGCAGGGCAACGCGCTCAACATCGACCCGCGCCGCATCACCTGGCCGCGCACCATCGACATGAACGACCGCGCCCTGCGCAAGGTCGTCATCGGGCTCGGCGGGCCGGCCGAAGGCGTCGTGCGCGAAGAACGCTTCGTCATCATCCCGGCTTCCGAGATCATGGCCATCCTGGCCCTGGCCACCAGCGCCAAGGATCTCGAGGAGCGGCTCGGCAACATCATCGTCGGCGCGACGTATGGTGCCGAGCGCAAGCCGATCTATGCGCGCGACCTGAATGCTCACGGCGCCATGGCCATGCTGCTCAAGGACGCCATCCGCCCGAACCTCGTGCAGACGCTCGAGGGCGGTCCCGCCTTCGTGCACGCCGGCCCCTTCGGCAACATCGCGCACGGCTGCAACTCCATCCTCGCCACGCGCGCCGCGATGGCCGTCGGCGACATCGTCGTCACCGAGGCCGGCTTCGGCTCGGATCTCGGCGCAGAGAAGTTCTTCGACATCAAGTGCCGATTCGGTGGCCTCAAGCCCGATGCCGCGGTGCTTGTCGCGACCATCCGCGCGCTCAAGATGAACGGCGGCGCCAAGAAGACCGAGCTCGCCAAGGAAGACCTCGCCGCGCTGAAGAAGGGCGTCGTGAACCTCGAACACCATATCGCCAACGTGCGGCAGTTCGGCATGGAGCTCGTGGTCGCCATCAACCGCTTCGGAACGGACACGGACGCCGAGCTCGCCATCGTACGTGAGGCCGCCGAGAAGGCGGGTGCACGCGTGGCGCTCTGCGAGGTCTTCGCCAAGGGCGGGGAAGGCGGCGCGGCGCTGGGCAAGGAGGTGCTCGATATCCTCGCCGGCGGCAAGTCGAAGTTCGCGCCGATCTACGAGACCAAGCAGCCCATCAAGGCCAAGATCGAGACCATCGTGCGCAAGGTGTACGGCGGCGAGGGCGCGGAGTACAGCGCCAAGGCCGAGCGCGCCATCGCGTATCTCGAGAGCATCGGACTCGGTGAGACGCCCATCTGCATGGCCAAGACGCAGTACTCGCTCTCCGACGACGCCACCAAGCTCGGCCGCCCGAGCGGCTTCAAGGTCACGGTGAACGATGTGTATCCCGTGGCCGGTGCTGGGTTCGTGGTCGCGCAGTGCGGCGAGATCATGACGATGCCGGGCCTGCCGAAGGTGCCGGCCGCCGAGCGGATGAAGATCAATCCGGACGGCTCCATCGAAGGCCTCTTCTAGGACCAGCCATGGCAAACCGCGTTCAGACCGTCAGCACCAAGGCCGCGCCGGCGGCCATCGGCCCATACAGCCAGGCGACCATCGCCGGCGGTTTCCTGTTCACTGCCGGCCAGATTCCGCTCGATCCAACCAGCGGCGAACTCGTCGGCGGCGACATCGAGCCGCAGACGAAGCAGGTGCTCGCCAATTTGGCCGCCGTGCTCAAGGAGGCCGGTGCCGGGTGGGGCGATGTCGTGAAGACGACGGTGTTCCTCACCGACATGGCCGACTTCCCGCGCTTCAACGAGATCTACGCCGCCACGCTCGGCGACGCGCGGCCCGCGCGCTCCACGGTGCAGGTGAGTGCGCTGCCTCGTGGTGTGAACGTCGAGGTGGAATTGGTCGCCAAGCTGGCCTGAGCGACCACGCCGACGGAGGACGAAGAACGAAGGCTCGCGTGGGCGCCGCGAAGGCCCCCGAGGCGCGCGCTGTTAGCTTTCGTCCTTCGTCCTCCGTCCTCTGCCCTGAGATGACCCGCGAACAAATCTTCCGCCTGACGCAGTTCGCCCGCTGCGCTGGCTGAGCGTCGAAGATGGGTCCGGGTGACCTGTCCGCCGCGCTCGCGCCGCTGCCGCGCGAATCCGATCCCCGCTTGCTTGTTGGTCGCGAGACCTTCGATGACGCGGGGGTGTTTCGGCTGTCCGACGAGCTCGCGTTGGTGCAGACGGTGGACTTCTTCGCGCCCATCGTGGACGATCCGTATCGCTTCGGCCGAGTCGCCGCCGCCAACGCACTCTCCGACGTTTACGCGATGGGCGGCACCCCACTCACGGCGATGAACATCGTGGGCTTCCCGGACAGGCAGCTGCCACTCGAGGTCCTCACCGAGATCCTGCGCGGCGGTGCCGACGCCGTGCATGAGGCCGGGGCGCGCATCGTCGGGGGGCACACGGTGACGGACGAGGAACTCAAGTACGGATTGTCGGTAACCGGGCAGGTGCACCCGGATCGCATCCTCTCGAACGCCAACGCGAAGCCCGGCGACTTGCTCTTCCTGACCAAGCCCTTGGGCACGGGCATTCTCGCCACCGCGGGGAAAGCGGGCGCGCTCGCCGATGAGCACGGGGAGGCCCTGTATGCGTCGATGGCGGCGCTGAATCGCGAGGCCAGCCTGGCCGCGGTCGCACTCGGGGCGCGCTGTGCCACCGACGTCACGGGGTTTGGCCTGCTGGGGCACGCGCGCCATATCGCCAAGGCCAGCGGCGTGCGTGTGGTCGTCGACCACGCCTCGCTGCCGCTGTTGCCGGGCACTCGCGAGGCGCTGGCCGCTGGACACGTGCCGGGCGGCACCAAGCGCAATCTCGAGTGGGTTGATGCGGACTGCGACTGGGCGGACGTCGGCGGCGACGTCCGCAACATCTGCGCGGACCCGCAGACCTCGGGCGGCCTGCTTGTGTGCCTTCCCGAGGCACTGGCCGCGCAGTTTCGTGCGAGCGTTCCGGCCGCGGCGCTCGTTGGCCGCGTGGAAGCCCGGAGTGTCGGCGCACAACTCAGGGTCGAGTAGTGCCCACCGCGCGTACTGACGTGGATCTGGGGGTGGAGGGGGTCTGGTGGTCCCCGCGGTCTTCAAAACCGTTGCGGCCTGACTGCGTCGGGCTGGGTGGGTTCGATTCCCACACGCTCCCGCCACGGCGCGCCCGCAGCCTCACCGATCTTCTGGGCTCTGGTGGCGGTATCGGCCGCAGGGCCGCGCGCTGCGTTGGCGCTGTTCTCGCGACGGCGATGGCCCTTTCGGTGCCCGTGTATGCGCAGAGTGCCGCCGGCGCCCGCGCGGGAGCCGAACGCCCGGCTGTCGTCACTGCAGATCCGACGCCCGCCGCGCAAGACGACGAGTTGCGCCCACCGATCACTCCTCGCCGCGCGTTCTTCTCGTCGCTAGTGCTTCCTGGCGCGGGGCAGGCACGCCTCGACAGACCCTACGCCGGCGGGCTCTTCGTCGCGCTGGAGGTGGTCGCGCTCACGATGATGCATCGCTCCGCCGAGGACCTCCGCATCGCCCGTCGCTTCCGCAACGACTCGATGCCGTTGACCTACCAGACGGACGCGTCCACGGGCCTCGTAACGCGCGATACGCTCGGCAATCCCGTCGTAGCCACCTGGCAGCGCTCGAAGTACACGGAGAGCTGGGCCCGCGCGCGCCGCCTGCACCTCGAGGACTGGACCGCCGCGCTGATCTTCAATCACCTCTTTGCCGGCGCCGACGCCTTCGTCGCGGCGCAGCTCTGGGATCTCCCCCAGAAGGTGGGTCTGCGCCAAACCCCGTTCGGTTCGGCCCTCGCGCTGACGTTCCCCTTCGGTCGCGCGCCACGCCGGTAGCGGCGCACCATTTTTGGTTGCGTCGCTGGGATGGTCCTGCGTATTTGCCACAGAGGCACAGAGACACAGAGGGATCAGTTCGAGCGTAGGCCTCGGTGTCTTTTGCAATCAACCACTTCTCAGGGGGCGTGGCGGAGAGATCTCTCCACCGAAGCCCCCTTCTTGGCGTCCGGCGGGCAGGCACAGAGGCCGAAATGCTCGCCTAGCCCTCTGTGTCTCTGTGCCTCTGTGGCAAACTTCGGTGCTCGAATCTCAGCCCACGCGCGCAAGAGACGACACCGTCTCGACCGCGCCGCCCGCATAGCGACACAGCGCCACCGCATCCGGCGTGAACCGCAGCAGCTGCGGCGCATCAAGCCAGGCACCGGGATTCGCAAACACCCCAGAACCCAGTCGCTCCAGCGTCGCCATGTGCGAATGCCCGAAGACCACCGCTTCGGGAGCATCCGCCGCGCCGAGGCGCGATTCCGCCACGCGCCGGAGTCCCTCGCCACCATCGCCCGGCCGATAGTTGCGGCTCGTATGCGAGCTACGCAGCGCCAGTGCCGTCCCCCAGTCAGGGTGCAGCCAGCGGTAGAGGCGGATGGCCAACGGATTGCGCAGCACCGCGCGCAGCCGCCGATACGGCGCATCCTCCTTCTCGCGCAGCCCATCGCCGTGCTCGATCACCGTGTCCCAACCACCCAAGGAGCCGCGCCACGGGCCCACGTGGTAGTCCACGCCGACGTCCTTCCGCAGCACCTCGCCGCCCCAGCAGTCGTGGTTGCCGGCCACCCACATCACGGGAAGGCCCTCGTCCACCAGTCGGGCCAGCTCGCCCATCACGCGGATCCCCGTGCGCGGGACCACGTGCCGCCACTCGAACCAGAAGTCGAAGAGGTCGCCGTTGATGACCAGCGAGCCGGCGTCACCCGGCAGCGAGCGCAGGAAGCCGACCAAGTCGCGTTCGGTCTCCGCCGGCGCGACGCCGAGATGGGCGTCCGAGAGCAGGTAGGCGGGCGACGGAAGCATCGCACAATCCTATCGGCAGGGCGCTCCCTTTACAAAGGGCCGCGTGTCCCCCTAGACTCGCCGGCTATGGAGAGCGTCTCCGAACTGCGCGTGCGCTACGCCGAGTCCGACCAGATGGGGGTCGCCTACCACGCGAACTACCTCATCTGGTGCGAGGTCGGCCGTACCGACTTCATCCGCGAACTCGGCATGACCTACGCCGAGATGGAGCGCCAGGGCGTGTTGCTCGCCGTGGCCGATGCGCAGTTGCGGTATCACGCCTCCGCGCGCTACGACGACCTCGTCAGGATCGTCACCTCGCTCACGGGGGTACGCTCGCGCATGGTGAGCTTCGCCTATGAGATCTCGCGCGTGAACCCCGATGGCAGCCGTGGCGACCGTCTCGCGTCGGCGTCGACCACCCTCGTCTCACTCGACGCCCAGGGACGGCCCACCGCACTCCCCGCAGCCATCAAGACGCTGCTGGACCGCGGCCTCGGCGGGAGCCCCGCATGAACCGGCGTCGCATCGTCGCGTCGCTGCTGGCGCCCGTCGTGCTGCTCCTCGCTGGGTGCTACAGCTTCGCCGGCGGCGGCCTGCCGCAGCACGTGCGCACCGTCGCGGTCCTGCCCTTGGACAACGGTACGACGAACCCGTTGCTGCCGCGCGAACTGCAGGACGCCCTGCGCGAGGGTATGCAGTCCCGGATGGGCCTGCGCGACGCGCCCGAGGACCGTGCCAGCGCGGTCGTGCGCGGCCGCATCACCGAATACGAGTTCGACATTCCGGCCGCCTTCTCGGCCAACCCCAACCAGGCGACCACCGCCCGGCGCCGGCTCCGTATCCGAGCCGACATCGAAATCGTCGATCAGGTGTCGGGTCAGGTCCTCTGGTCACGCACGGGCATTCAGGCCGAAGGCGAATACGCCGAGGGCTTTGAGGCTACGGGCCGCAAGCAGGCCATCGACCGCATCGTCAACGACGTCATCGAAGGAGCCCAGTCGCAATGGTGAGGGCGCGCGCAGGGAAGGGAACGCTCGGCTGCCTGTTCAGCATCTTCGTGGTGCTGGCCGTCGGCTACTTCGGGCTCAATGTCGGACGGCCATTCTGGAACTACTACCAGTACAAGGATCGCATGCAGCAAGAGGCGCGCTTCGCGAGCAAGCGGTCCAACGCCACGATCCAGAAGCGCCTCAAGGACTTCGCCGACTCGCTGCACCTCCCGGAGAACGCCAACAAGGTCAAGGTGCGCCGCCGCACCGGCACGATCGAAATCTGGGCGGAGTACTACGAGCTCATCGAGTTGCCGGGCATCGTGAAGGAGTTCTACTTCGAGCCGCGCGCCGTTGGCACCTTCTGAGGCCGTGACGGGGCCCGCCGCCAGGATCCTCTCGCGCGACGAGGCCCGTCGGTGGCGCCGCGGCTGTCGTGGCGACGTGGTCTTCACCAACGGCGTGTTCGACCTCCTGCACCCGGGACACGTGGATGTCCTGCGGGCAGCTCGTGCGGAAGGCGCGCACCTGGTCGTGGGCGTCAACAGCGATGCCTCCGTGCGCCGCCTGAACAAGGGGCCGGAGCGCCCGGTGCGCAGCGAGCGTGAACGGGCGTATGTGCTCGCGGCGCTCGAGGGCGTGGACGCCGTCGTCATCTTCGATGAGGACACGCCCTTGGAGCTCGTCGCCGCACTGGAACCTGATGTCATCGTGAAGGGCGGCGACTATTCGCCCGAACAAGTGGCCGGTGGCGACATCGTGCGCGCACGCGGCGGCCGAGTCGTTATCGTCCCACTCACACCGGGACACTCCACCACCGCCACCATCACCAAGCTCCGGACCTGATGCCTTCGCCTCGCCCCAACGATCGTGCGCTCGACGCCCTGCGCAGCGTGAACATCGAACGCCACGCCGCGCCGAACGCGGAGGGCTCCTGTCTCATCGCCTTCGGCAACACCCGCGTGCTCTGTGCCGTCTCGGTTGAGGATGGCGTGCCTGGCTGGAAGAAGGGCAAGGGCGAAGGCTGGCTCACTGCCGAGTACGCAATGCTGCCGCGCGCAACGAACACGCGGACCTCGCGCGAGCGCGGACAGGTCGGCGGGCGCACGCAGGAGATTCAGCGGCTCATCGGGCGCAGTGTGCGCGCGATGCTCGATGACTTCGCCTGGGGTGAGTACACCCTCAAGGTCGACTGCGACGTGCTGCAGGCGGATGGCGGCACGCGCACGGCAGCGATCACCGGCGCGAGTGTGGCCGTGGTGGACGCCTTCGAGTGGATGGTACGCACAGGCCGCCTCAAGGCATCCCCGGTGAAGCGCCGTGTGGCGGCCGTCAGTGTCGGCGTGGTCGACGGCGCGCCGTTGCTTGACCTCGAGTACTCCGAGGACGTGCGCGCCGAGGTGGATGCCAACGTGGTGATGGCCAGCGCCGAACGTTTCGTGGAGGTGCAGGGCACGGGCGAGCACGGCACGTTCTCGCGTGCGGAACTCGACCGCCTGTTGGATCTCGCCCACGGCGGCATCCGCGCGCTGCACGCGGCGCAGGCACGGGCACTGGGCGCGTGATCGGCCTGGGGCACTCGTGAGCGCCGCCGGGTACGGCGCGCAGCCCCTGGTGTTGGCCACGCGGAGCAGCGGCAAGATCCGCGAGCTGTCTGCACTCTGCGCGGCGGCCGGTCTTGCCACCGAGTCCCTCGACGACGCCGGCATCTCGGAGTCGCCCGCTGAGGACGGTATTGAGGTGTTCGAGACATTCGCCGGGAACGCACGCGCCAAGGCGCGCTACTTCGCTGAGCGCTTGCCCGGACGCGTGGTGCTCGCCGAGGACTCCGGGCTCGCGGTCGTCGCACTCGGTGGCGCACCCGGTGTGCTGAGCAAGCGCTGGTCCGGCAGCACGAACACCGGCGCCAGACTCGATGCCGACAACAACGCCGCGTTGGTGCAGCGCCTTGTCGGCGTGCGTGATCGCAGCGCGCGCTACGTGTGCGTTGCGGTGATTGTGTCGACGGGCGCGGAGTGGAGCGCCGAGGGCCGCGTCGAGGGACGCATTGCGGACGTGGCGAGTGGCCGCGGTGGATTCGGCTATGATCCTTGGTTCGTGAGTGATGAGTTGGGCAAGTCGTTTGGCGACGCCACGCCAGAGGAGAAGGCGATGGTGAGCCATCGCGCACGGGCGGTGCGCGCGGTGCTTGGCGAGGCGATGGCGGTGTTGCGTCATCGCGTGCGCGGCGTCAGTTGACCGACGGCACAGTGCCGTTTATCCTTGGTGTCTGGTTGCGGGGCGTAGCGTAGCCCGGTATCGCGCCTGCTTTGGGAGCAGGAGGTCGCCGGTTCGAATCCGGCCGCCCCGATCGTTGGCAAGGCAAGCGTGGTGCAGAGGTCGCGAACAGGACACGGTGGATCTGAAGCGCCAGTAGCTCAGTTGGATAGAGCAACAGCCTTCTAAGCTGTGGGTCGGGGGTTCGATTCCCTCCTGGCGCGCCTCGCAAGCGGATGCAGGGTCTGAGCGACCTGCGCCCTTAGCTCAATTGGCAGAGCAAGTGACTCTTAATCACTAGGTTGTAGGTTCGATTCCTACAGGGCGCATCGCAGGAGGCCTCGGGCAGTGAGCCGGGGCCTTTTGCATCGGAGGAAAGGGAGCGCGAGGCGTGCGGGATTTGCTCTTGCGCGTCGATTTTCTTCGGTTTATGTTTAGCGTCCTTTTCCCGGTTGGCTTGGGGGAGGGGCTGGGGCTGCGAGGCCCGCGTGAGTCTGGGCAAGCAAGTCGAAAATATTTTTTCGAAGGCCTTGACGAACGGAAGATGTGGTTGTATTGTTGGAGGCTGTCACGGAAATCGTGATGAGCGTAAACGAGCTGATTGAAAATCGAGACGAGAGAGATCGCAAAGTGTGCGAGGCGAACTCTGTGAACTGAGAGCTGTCAGGCGCTCAGGGAGAGTTCAGACCTGAAAACTTTTGTGATTCCGAAATAACGCTGTCATGCGACAGCGTGACAGCGATTCGGAAGAGCCTATCGAAATCTTCTATTGGAGAGTTTGATCCTGGCTCAGGACGAACGCTGGCGGCGTGCTTAACACATGCAAGTCACGGGGGCCCGCAAGGGCAACCGGCGAACGGGTGCGTAACACGTGAGCAAGCTTCCGATTTCTGGGGGATAGCCGGCCCAACGGCCGGGTAATACCGCATACGTTCACTAGGCGGCATCGTCTGGTGAGGAAACCTCCGGGGGAAATCGAGGCGCTCGCGGCCTATCAGCTAGTTGGCGGGGTAACGGCCCACCAAGGCGACGACGGGTAGCTGGTCTGAGAGGATGGCCAGCCACATTGGGACTGAGACACGGCCCAGACTCCTACGGGAGGCAGCAGTGGGGAATATTGCGCAATGGACGAAAGTCTGACGCAGCGACGCCGCGTGTGGGATGAAGCTCTTCGGGGTGTAAACCACTGTTGCCCGGGACGAAACTCCTTATTCGTAAGGACTGACGGTACCGGGTGAGGAAGCACCGGCTAACTCTGTGCCAGCAGCCGCGGTAATACAGAGGGTGCGAGCGTTGTCCGGAATCACTGGGCGTAAAGGGCGCGTAGGTGGCTTGGTAAGCGTGTGGTGAAAGTCCGGGGCTCAACCCCGGATCTGCCGTGCGAACTGCTGAGCTTGAGCACTGTAGAGGCAGGTGGAATTCCGGGTGTAGCGGTGGAATGCGTAGAGATCCGGAAGAACACCAGTGGCGAAGGCGGCCTGCTGGGCAGTAGCTGACACTGAGGCGCGACAGCGTGGGGAGCAAACAGGATTAGATACCCTGGTAGTCCACGCCGTAAACGATGGGTACTAGGTGTCTGGGGGAGCGACCCCCTGGGTGCCGGCGCTAACGCATGAAGTACCCCGCCTGGGGAGTACGGCCGCAAGGCTGAAACTCAAAGGAATTGACGGGGGCCCGCACAAGCGGTGGAGCATGTGGTTTAATTCGACGCAACGCGAAGAACCTTACCTAGGCTTGACATGCTGGAGAAAGCTTGCGGAAACGTGAGCCCCTCTTCGGAGTTCCAGCACAGATGCTGCATGGCTGTCGTCAGCTCGTGTCGTGAGATGTTGGGTTAAGTCCCGCAACGAGCGCAACCCTCACCCTTAGTTACCAGCGGGTAAAGCCGGGGACTCTAGGGGGACTGCCGGTGCCAAACCGGAGGAAGGTGGGGATGACGTCAAGTCATCATGGCTCTTACGTCTAGGGCTACACACGTGCTACAATGGCCGGTACAGAGGGCTGCTAACTCGCGAGAGTACGCCAATCCCCAAACCGGTCCTCAGTTCGGATTGTAGTCTGCAACTCGACTACATGAAGCTGGAATCGCTAGTAATCGTAGATCAGCTACGCTACGGTGAATACGTTCCCGGGCCTTGTACACACCGCCCGTCACGCCATGGAAGTTGTGAGCGCCCGAAGTCGGTGTCGGAACCCGCAAGGGACCAAGCCGCCTAAGGCGAGCGCAATGACTGGGGCGAAGTCGTAACAAGGTAGCCGTAGGGGAACCTGCGGCTGGATCACCTCCTTAACGGAGCTGCGAGTAGGCCGGGTCTTCGGACCGTCGGGCACGAAAGCGCTACCGGTATGTCGCCGCCTCACACACGGCGATTCTCTCTCGACTCGACTTATAGCTGTCTGGCGGCCGCCACGGGGCAACCCTGGGGGCCGCGTATGACCCGCTGTTTGACAACGGAAAGTGGTAGTGTTCGTGGGATGACGAATCACACTAGTGACACATATTTCTCCGCGTAGTCCTCGGACTGCGCACCGAATATCTGATCACTCGTTGTAGATCGCGCGTGCTCTGCTAGATCATTGTTGTGGTCAAGCGAGCGAATGCATGTCGAGGATGCCTTGGCACACGAAGGCGATGAAGGACGCGGTAAGCTGCGATAAGCCCGGGGGAGCGGCACACACGCTTTGATCCCGGGATTTCCGAATGGGGCAACCCAGCCGTCGGTGACGACGGTTACGGCGCAAGCCGAGCTAACCCAGGGAACTGAAACATCTAAGTACCTGGTGGAAAGAGAAATCAACCGAGATGCCCCAAGTAGCGGCGAGCGAACGGGGTAGAGCCCAAACCGAGGCCCTTGTGGCCGCGGGGTTGAAGGACCCACAGACGCGTTACGTGAAGTCAGCTGAAGTCCCTTGGAACGGGGCGCCAGAGACGGTGACAGCCCGGTAGGCAAAGGCGATGAACGTAGCGTAGTGGAGTTCCTGAGTAACGCCCGACTCGAGTAATCGGGCGTGAATCCGGGGGGACCACCCTCCAAGGCTAAAGACTCTCGTGTGACCGATAGTGAACGAGTACCGTGAGGGAAAGGTGAAAAGCACCCCTGTGCGGGGAGTGAAAGAGATCCTGAAACGACATGCATACAAGCGGTAGGAGGTTGGGCAGGGACTTGTCCCTGTCACGACTGACTGCGTGCCTTTTGCATTATGATCCGGCGAGTTACTCCTCAGGAGCGAGGCTAAGCGGTTCAGCCGCGGAGCCACAGCGAAAGCGAGTCCTGTAACGAGGGCGACGAAGTTCCTGGGGGTACGACCCGAAGCCAGGGCGATCTACCCATGAGCAGGGTGAAGCTGCGGTAACACGCAGTGGAGGCCCGAACCGGTGTGGGTTGAAAACCGCTCGGATGACTTGTGGGTAGGGGTGAAAGGCCAATCAAGCCTGGAGATAGCTGGTTCTCTCCGAAATCTATTGAGGTAGAGCCTCGAGACGTGTGCTGCGGGGGTAGAGCGACTGGATGGGCGCGGGCTGGCGTAGCCGGTACCAACCCCAACCAAACTCCGAATACCGTCAGCATGGACCTCGGGAGGCAGTCGCTGAGCGATAATGTCCAGCGGCGAGAGGGAAAGAACCCAGAGCCACAGCTAAGGCCCCGAAGTGGCCGCTGAGTATAGCGAAGGATGTGTCTCTACACTGACAACTGGGAGGTTGGCTTAGAAGCAGCCACTCCTTTAAAGAGTGCGTAATAGCTCACCAGTCCAGTGGGGATGCGCCGAGAATGGTCGGGATTAAGCGGCCCGCCGAAGCTTGGCCTTCATACTATGTATGAGGGGTAGGAGAGCGTTCTGTATGCCTTGAAGCGATCGTGGAAACGTGTCGTGGAGTGTACAGAAGTGAGGATGCCGGATTGAGTACGCGCAAATGCGGGTGAGAACCCCGCACACCGTAAGCCCAAGGATTCCTGCGCCATGGCAATCAGCGCAGGGTGAGGCGGACCCTAAGGCGAGGCCCCAGAGGCGTAGCCGATGGATAGCCGGTCAAAATTCCGGCCCCGTCTGCAGTGTGTTATCAACCCCAGAGGGACCCTGGAACGAAGCGTGAGCGGCTTTGTGGATGGCCGTTCAAGGGTGTAGGGAAACCGAGACCTGAGTACGAGGAGGCGGGGCAACCCAATTCCAAGTCATGTGGAGTCGACAGGCAAGAAAAGCTCTGGTGGGGAATGCTGCAGATGTCCGTACCGCAAACCGACACAGGTGGGCAAGGCGAGTAGCCTAAGGTGAACGAGTGAAACCGGGTCAAGGAACTCGGCATAATGATCCCGTAACTTCGGAAGAAGGGATGCCGAAGAAGGTGTAGCGTACAGCGAAGCTTTCTTTGGTCGCAGATAATCGGCCCAAGCGACTGTTTAGCAAAAACACAGGTGAGTGCCAAGCCGCACAAGGCGCCGTATACTCACTGACGCCTGCCCGGTGCCGGAAGGTTAAGGGGAGATGTTAGCCGCAAGGCGAAGCATTGAGCCGAAGCCCCGGTAAACGGCGGCCGTAACTATAACGGTCCTAAGGTAGCGAAATTCCTTGTCGGGTAAGTTCCGACCTGCACGAATGGCGTAACGACTTGGGCACTGTCTCGACCCGGTGCTCGGCGAAATAGCAGTCTCGGTGAGGATTCCGAGTCCCCGCAGCAGGACAAAAAGACCCCATGCACCTTTACTGCAGCTTGTCATTGGACGTCGCATTAGACTGTGTAGCATAGCTGGGAGCCGTTGAGACCCGGGCGCTAGCTCGGGTGGAGGCATCAGTGAAATACCAGCCTGGCTTGTGTAACGTCCTCACCACGCTCGAGCAAACCTCGGCTGGGACCGTGGCAGGTGGGCAGTTTGACTGGGGCGGTCGCCTCCGAAAGAGTAACGGAGGCGCGCGCATGGTTCCCTCAGCGCGGACGATATTCGCGCTCTAGAGTGTAACGGCACAAGGGAGCCTGACGGCGAGACCGACGGGTCGAGCCGCCACGAAAGTGGGCCGTAGTGATCCGGTAGCCCGGTGTGGATCGGCTATCGCGCAACGGATAAAAGGTACGCTGGGGATAACAGGCTTATCGCGCCCGAGAGTTCACATCGACGGCGCGGTTTGGCACCTCGATGTCGGCTTATCACATCCTGGGGCTGGAGAAGGTCCCAAGGGTCCGGCTGTTCGCCGGTTAAAGTGGTACATGAGCTGGGTTCAGAACGTCGTGAGACAGTTCGGTCTGTATCCGCTGTGGGCGTTGGAGAGTTGAGGGGCGCGGACTCTAGTACGAGAGGACCGAGTCGGACGATCCGCTCGTGTCCCGGCTGTCACGCCAGTGGCACCGCCGGGTAGCGATGATCGGCACAGATAACCGCTGAAAGCATCTAAGTGGGAAGCTGTCCCCAAGATGAACTCTCCCTGGGACCTTGAGTCCCCTGAAGGGCCGTGGGAGACCACCACGTCGATAGGTGGGGAGTGGAACGTCAGTAATGACCTCCGAGCTAACCCATCCTAATCGCCCGTGCGGCTTGACTACTCCCCCTCCTTTCCCTCGGGAAAGACAGGGGCAGGAATACAACCGCAGAGCATTCGCACGATCTAACAATCTTGCGATCCGCCATTACACGAACACTACCAGTTTCCGTTGTCGTCTTTTCGCTGGCGACTAGAGCGTAGGGGCCACACTCGTTCCCATCCCGAACACGATCGTTAAGCCCTACAGCGCCGATGGTACTCCGATCGAGAGATCGCGGGAGAGTAGGCCGTCGCCGGCACCCCCTTGTGGGATTGAAGGCCCCAGTCGCAATCGCGGCTGGGGCCTTTCCCGTTTCTTCTGGTTTTGGTGCGCTGAGAACTGCTGGCCACAGAGACACAGAGACACAGAGACACAGAGGAACGACAACGGACCTGTGCTCTGTGTCTTCTATCCCTAGCGCGAATGCGTGGGAACAGTTGTCTTCTTGCCGGACTGCACGGCCACCGTCGCGGCGGTTCCCCTTAGTCTCTCCGGCTGACGTAGCGAAACTTGGAGAATCGGCATCGAGATCCTCTGTGTCTCTGTGCCTCTGTGGCAAAGCCGTCCCCAACCTAATCCCGAACGCGTGAGCAACGAGACAAAGGCTGGATTCGTCGCCATCGCCGGACGCCCAAACGCCGGCAAGAGCACGCTGCTCAACCGACTCGTCGGCGAGCGGCTGGCCATCGTGTCCCCCAAGCCGCAGTCCACGCGCGACCGCGTCGTGGGAATCCTCACCGACGACAGCTCGCAGATCATCCTGCTCGACACGCCTGGCCTCCTCGAGCCCCGCTATGCGCTGCACAAGGCCATGCAGCACGCCGCGCAGCAGGCCATCACGGACGCGGATGTCATCGTGCACCTGGTGGATGCCACGCGCGATGAGCCCGAGGACCTGACGGCACTCGCCCAGTTGCCGCAGCGCCCCAAGGCGCCCATCGTGGTGGCGCTCAACAAGACCGACCAACTGAGCCCTGAGCGCCTGACAGAGCTCCGAGCACTGGCGCCGGAGGCCCTGCCCATCGCCGCAGCGACGGGGGAAGGCGTGCCCGCGCTCCTGGAGCGGGTGCGGGACCTGCTGCCCGCGAGCCCCTTCCTCTACGATGCTGAGGACGTCTCCACCCAGCAGCTCCGCTTCTTCGTGGCAGAGTTCCTGCGGGAGACTGTCCTGGAGCAACTCGAGGAAGAGGTGCCCTACGGCGTCGCCGTCGGCATCGAGGAGTTCCGGGAGACGGATGACCCCGTGTATATCCGGGCCGTCCTGTATGTGGAGCGTGACAGCCAGAAGCGAATCCTGATTGGGGCCGGTGGCAGTCGCATCAAGGCCATCGGCCAGGCCGCACGGGCCAAGATCGAACCGTTGGTCGGCCGCCCCGTGTACCTCGACCTTTGGGTGAAGGAACTGCGCAACTGGCGCAAGGACATTCACGCGCTGGCCCGACTGGGCTACGCGCTACCGCCGGAGACTGGCCGTGGCTGATATCCACCCGACAATCCGCGAGATCCTGGCTTGCCCGAGCTGCCAGGGCCCGCTCCGCGATGAACCCGCTGGGTCCCCCGGGGCCCTCGTCTGCGACGCCTGCGCCCTGCGATATCCGGTCGAGGAGGGCATTCCAGTCCTCCTGATCGAGCGAGCCACCGGACTCACTTCGTGACACGGGTCCTTGCCAACTCGTCTGGAGATGCCGATATGCGAGAAGCTCCGGAGTTCGCGCAAGACCTTGCTGTATAGGGATTTGACACGTGTTTTGGCCTAGGGTAACTTCCCGCGCAATCCCCATTTAGCCCCTGCTGAGTGTCGCAATCCACCGCCCTCATCTTCGCGCCTGACGGCCAACCGCTCCCGGATGCCCTCCGGGCGTGGCTGGACGCGAAGCGCGTCCCGTCGCGGACGGCCAGCGATCCGGATGAGGTGATGCGGGCGTCGCTGCGGAGCCGGCCGCGTCTGGTCATTGTGGACGCGCGGCGGCATCCGGTGGCGGCGCTCAAGGTCTGCCGCCGCATGAAGGCCGACTCGTACACGGGGATCGTGCCGGTCGTGCTCACGACGCTCGATGACGATGCGGCGTTTGCCTCGGCCTTCGACGCGGGCGCCGACGAGGTGCTGCGCGACAACGTCTCGCCGACCGAGGCCGCCCTGCGGCTCGAGGCGATGCTGCGGCGCAGCGACCGCGACACCTTTGTGCACCCCTCGACCCGACTGCCGGGGACGATCGAGATCGAGCTGGAGATGACGCGGCGCATCGAGGCAGGGTCGCGCTTCGCCGTCTGCTACGCCGACCTCGACCACTTCAAGGAATACAACGACCGGTACAGCTACTACGATGGCGACCGGGTGATCCGCATCCTCTCGCGGATCCTGCATGATGTGGTGAAGGGCGTCTGCGGCGAGGATGGATTCGTCGGACACATCGGCGGCGACGACTTCCTGTTCATCATCCCCACGGCGAATGTTCCCGAAACCTGCGGCACGGTGGTCGAGGTTTTCGACACGCTGGTGCCGTACCAGTATTCCGAGCAGGACCGTCGTGCAGGATATTATTTCGGCAAGGATCGTCGCGGGCAGCTGCACAAGGTCCCGCTGATGACCCTCTCGGTGGGCGTGGTCACAAACGAGCGTCGCGTGTTCACGCACGCAGGGCAGGTGAGCGAACTCGCGACCGAGATGAAGAGCTACGCGAAGTCGTTGCACGGGTCCGTGTTCGCGGTCGACCGTCGTAGCGACGGTCCGGCGGGCGAGCTCCCGGTGCAGAACCAGCGATCGGCCAGGGTGGGGGAAGCGCAGTGAACGTCTTGTGCGGCGAATGTCAGTCGGTATTCCGCGTGGACCCGGCCAAGGTACCGGAAGGTGGGACGCGTGCCCGCTGCTCGGTCTGTGGCGCGGTCCTGGAGATCCACGCGTCCGGGCGGGCCGCGGCAATGTCGGGCGCGGCGGCCAGCACAGGCGGAGTTCCCGCGGCTGGCCGCAGTTCCGTCATGACTCCCGACGTGCAACGCGCCGTGCTGGAATCGGACGCCGAGGCGGCGCCTGAGCCGTTTTACGAGTCGCCACCGGCCCGTGCGCCGCGAATCGCGACCCCGGCCCCGCGCCACTCCACGCCTGGTGGGGCGCCGATGGCGGAGGACGAGCCGTTCGTGCCGACGCCGATTGCCGGCCAGCCGACGCCGAGCCGACCGGGGACCCCCGTGGCGCCGGCTCCGGTCGTGACACCAGCGGAGCCAGTCAGGGCTGCGACGCCTGTTGAGCCTCCGCCGGCCGCGCCGCCGGCCGCTCCGCGTGCGCCGACTCCTGCGGCAGCGGTGCCTGTTCCACCCGCTGCTCCGCCGCGGATGCCGACGCCCGCGGCCGCGGCTCCTCCGGCGCCGCCACGGATGCCCACGCCCGTTGCGCCGCCGATGGCGCCTTCGCGGATGCCCACGCCTGCGGCTGCCCCGCCGGCCGCCCCGCGCATGCCGACGCCAATGGCTGCTCCTCCGGCGCCGCCACGGATGCCGACGCCGCCGATGCAGCCGCCTGCGGTACCGCCAGCAGTGCCGCCTCGCATGTCGACGCCGGCCGGTCTGCGGCCTTCCGCGCCCTCAGGGCCGATGGCGCCGACTCCGATCGCGACCCCGGTCGTCCCCGGACCTGGCGCGCTCCCGCCAGCGCCGCCGCCGCGACCCTCGACTGCCAAGCTCACGCCGCCGATTCCGGGCGCCTCGGTGCGGCCGCCGCTCCCTGGAGCCCCGCGTCCGGGCGCTCCCCGCCCGCCCATGCCGCCGCTCTCGCCACCTCGGCCACCCATGGCCCCGCCGGCGGCAGCTGCGCCGCCGGCGCCGCGCGTGTCGGCTCCAGTGCAGCCTCCGGCGGCGCCCAGTGCACCCACGCCGACGCCGCGGGTCTCAACGCCGGTCGCAGCCCCCTCGGCGCCCGTGGCACGCGTCTCGACCCCGGCCGCCTCTGGTCCACTGAGCACGCCGCGGGCCTCGACGCCGGTGACGACGTCGGCTCCGGCAGGCGCGCCGACGAAGCGACCGGTGAACCCGTTCCTGGCGAACGACCCGAACCTCCGCGCCCGCCGACTGGCTCGCGCCCTGGTGTCGGACATGATCTCGTACATGCCGGACAAGCGCGAGGAAGGGCTGCGCGACGGCACCCTCAAGGCGCTCTTCAAGGAAGAGATCAAGAAGAGCTACGAGGAGTACGTGGACCAGATCGGCAAGGAGTTCGCGGAATCCACCGCGCACTTCGCTGAGGCGCTGAACGATTTGCTCGCCGGCGGCCAAAAGATGTTCTAGCCGCCGCGAGGGGTAGGCCGCGCCGCCCCCCGCAGCTAAATTCACGGAAGCTTTCGCGAGCTGTGTGCGCCACGCGTCACACGGCTCGCGCCGTTTCACGCCCGACTCTCCCATGTCCGATCCCGCCCTCCTGACGTCCCTCCGCCACGACGAGTCCCGGCTCGTCGAGCTGCGGAGGTTCCTTTGACCTAGACCGCAAGCGCGAGCGTCTTGAGGCGCTCGAGCGGGACATGGCGGACCCAAGCTTCTGGAACGCGCAGGAGCGGGCGCGTGGAGTGGTGCAGGAAGTGAAGACGCTGAAGAACTGGATCGAGCCCTGGGATCGTCTCACGGGGCGTATCCAGAGCGCGCGCGAACTGCTGGAACTGCTTGCGGTGGAGCCGGACGAGGGCATGCAGGCGGACGTTGCCCGCGAGGTCACCGGCATCCGCGAGGAGATGGATGCCTTCGAACTGCGTTCGCTGCTGCAGGGTCGCGATGACTTCCGCGACGCGCAGCTCGAGATCAGCGCCGGCGCCGGCGGCACCGAGGCGCAGGACTGGGCCCAGATGTTGATGCGGATGTACACGCGCTGGGCCGAGCGAAAGGGCTTCACGGTGGACATCCTCGACCTTTCCGAGGGCGAGGAAGCCGGCATCAAGGGCGCCGTGCTCGAGATCAAGGGGGCGTCGGCCTATGGCTTCCTGCGGCCGGAGATCGGCGTGCATCGGCTCGTGCGCATCTCGCCGTATGATGCCAACGCGCGGCGGCACACGAGCTTCGCGTCGGTGTTCGTGTATCCCGTGGTGAACGAGGAGATCAACATCGAGATCCGCGAGGAAGACCTGCGGATCGACGTCTATCGGGCCTCGGGTGCGGGCGGCCAGCACGTGAACAAGACCAGCTCGGCGGTGCGCATCACGCACTTGCCGACGGGCGTCGTGGTGGCCTCGCAACAGGAGCGGTCGCAGTTCAAGAACAAGGCGACGGCGATGAAGATGCTCAAGAACAAGCTCTACAACCTCGAGGCCGAGAAGCAGGCGGCGGCCAAGGCGGCGCTGGACGCCACGAAGGCGGATGTCTCCTTCGGCAGCCAGATTCGCAGCTATGTCTTCCAACCGTACACGATGGTGAACGATCACCGCACCGAACTGAAGCTGACGGATGTGCAGAAGGTGATGGACGGCGGCATCGACCCGTTCATCGAGGCCTTCCTGAAGCAGGACGGTGCGGCGGGGGCAGCGTAATGAGCGAAGACCTGAATCACGTCCTGCGCGCACGACGCGAGAAGCTCGAGCAGCTCGAGCAGCTCGGCGTGGCGCCCTTTGCCTACAGCTACGACCGCAGCCACGGCTGCGGCGCGGCCGTCCCACTGCTCGGCGACGCCGAGGAAGGGGAGACGGTGCGTCTCGCCGGGCGCATCGTCGCCTGGCGTGGGCACGGCAAGACGATCTTCGCGCACCTGGCCGACGACACGGGCCGCATCCAGCTGTACTTCCGGCAGGACGGCCTCGACGAGAAGACCTTCGCCACGGTGAAGCTGTTCGACCTCGGCGACGTGATTGGCGTCGAGGGCCCGCTGTTCCGCACGCGCACCGGTGAGGTGACAGTGCGCGTGACGCAGGCGACGCTGTTGGCCAAGTCGCTGCGGCCGCTGCCGTTCGGCAAGGAAGACGTGGTGGATGGCCGCACGGTGCGCTATTCGGGCTTCGCGGACGGCGAACAGCGGTCGCGGCAGCGCTACGCCGACCTGGCGGTGCATCCGGACGTGCGGCGGCACTTTGCGGCGCGCTCCAAGATGACGACGGCGATCCGTCGCGCGCTCGATGCCCTGAACTACCTCGAGGTCGAGACGCCGGTGCTGCAGCCGCTGTATGGTGGCGCCGCGGCGCGGCCGTTCACGACGCACCACAATGCGCTGGACATGCCGCTGTACCTGCGCATCGCGGACGAGCTGTACCTGAAGCGCCTCGTCGTCGGCGGCTTCGACCGCGTGTACGAGATCGGCCACGACTTCCGCAACGAGGGCATCGACCGGACGCACAATCCGGAGTTCACGATGCTCGAGTTCTACGAGGCCTACGCCGACTACACGGTGATGATGGGCCGTGTGGAACAGCTGCTGATCACTGCCGCCAACGCCGTGCGCGATGTCATGGGCGACGAATCGCGCCAGCGACCGGACGGCCGCGAGGCCGGGCAGGTGCCGATCTTCATCACGCCGTTCCCGCGCATTGAGTGGGTGCCGGCGCTGTCCAAGGCGCTGGGCGTTCCCGATGTGATGGCGCTGACCGACAGCGAACTGCGCAAGGCGGCCGAGAAGGCTGGTGTGCACGACATCGCGAAGTTGTCGCGACCGAAGCTGATGGACGAGCTCTTCCAGGCGCACGTCGAGAGCAAGATCGACGCGCCGACCTTCGTGCTTGACTATCCGGTCGAGCTCTCGCCCTTGGCGAAGCCGCACCGCAGCAAACCGGGCCTCACCGAGCGCTTCGAGCTCTTTGCCAAGGGCAAGGAGCTGGCCAACGCGTTCTCCGAGCTCAACGACCCGCTGGACCAGCGCGAGCGCTTCGAGGCACAGGCGCGGCTCAAGGCGGCGGGCGACGAGGAAGCCACGGGCGTCGACGAGGACTATCTGCGCGCGATGGAGTACGGCATGCCACCGATGGGCGGCGTGGGCATCGGCCTCGACCGCCTCTTCATGTACCTCACGGACACACCGCATATCCGCGACGTGATCCTCTTCCCGCTGATGCGGCCGGAATGAGCGGCCTCGAGCTGAGCATTGCGTGGCGTTACCTGCGCTCCCGGCGCGGGTCGCGGTTCCTGTCGTTTATCTCGGTAATCGCGGTGGCGGGCGTTGCGGTGGGCGTCAGCGCGCTCATTGTCATCATGGGCGTGATGAACGGCCTGCAGACGGACCTGCGCGACAAGATCCTCGTGGGGAGCCCTGACATCCGCGTGCTGACGTACGGCGAGGCGTTGCGCATGGAGCGCTGGCCGGAGGCGTTGGCGATGGTCGAGGCCACGCGGGGTGTGGTTCGGGCGGCGCCCTTCGTGATTACGCAGGCACTGGCGAGCAACGGTCGACACATCGAGGCCGTCACGGTCGGCGGCATCGTGCCCGGCGACTCCGGCAGCGCGCAGGTGACGACCATCCGCGACCACGCGCTGCAGGGCGCCTTCCAGTTCAAGAGCACCGACCCCAGCGTCCCGGGCATCGTTGTCGGTCGCCTGCTCGCAGATCGGCTCGGCGCGTATCCAGGCATGCGCATTTCGCTGCTGACGGCGCCGGGTGGAATGCCGAGCCTGAGCGCGGGACTGGTGTCGTTGCCGCGATTCATCCAGTTCGAGGTGACCGGGACTTTCGAGACGCTGATGTACGAGTACGACAACGGCTACGCGTACATCCAGTTGGAGCAGGCACAGCGGCTGGCGGGTCTCGACTCCGCGGTGACGGGCCTTGAGGTCCTCACGGTGGACAAGGAGCGGGCACCGGTGATTGCGCTGGCGCTGCTCGACACGCTCGGCTTCCCCTACCGCGCCGAGGATTGGCAGCAGCAGAACAGTTCGCTGTTCCGGGCGCTCAAGCTCGAGAAGCTGGGGATGAGCGTCATCCTCACGTTGATCATCATGGTGGCGGCGTTCAACATCGTGAGCACGCTGACCATGGTCGTGCGCGACAAGACGCGGGAGATCGGCATCCTGAAGGCGATGGGCATGCGCGCCGAGTCCATCCGCCGGATCTTCCTGCTGCAGGGGACCTTCATCGGCGCGTTCGGCACGGGCATCGGGTTGGCGCTGGGCCTGGGCACGGGCTACGCGCTGGAGCGTTGGAAGCTCATTGCATTGGACCCGTCGGTGTACTTCATCGACCATTTGCCGGTCCGGCTCGAGTTGTTCGATGTGCTGCTGATCCTCGCGCTCTCGGTTGGCGTGGCGATCGTTGCGACGCTGCATCCTGCGGGCACGGCCGCGCGCCTCTACCCGATCGAGGCCATCCGGAACGAATGAGCGACTCGATGGATGTGCTCGTCGCCTCTGGCGTCGTAAAGAGCTACCGCGGCGGCGACGGTGCCGTACTGCGCGTGCTCGACGGCGTCGACCTCACCGTGGCACGCGGTGAGATGGTGGCCGTCATCGGGGCCAGCGGCTCGGGTAAGAGCACCTTCCTTCACGTGATTGGCGCGCTGGAGCGGCCGGATGCCGGGACGGTGACCGTGGCCGGCGCCGCCACCCAGGGCGTGGACGACGAGGTGCTGGCGGAACTGCGCAATCGGCACGTGGGATTCATCTTTCAGTTCCATCATCTGCTGAAGGAGTTTTCCGCCCTCGAGAATGTGATGATGCCGATGCGCATTGCCGATCGCCCTGTCGCGGAGTCCCGGGCGCGCGCCGTGGAACTGCTCGAGCGCGTAGGCCTTGGCGAGCGCCTGCATCATCGGCCCTCGGAGCTCTCGGGCGGTGAGCAGCAGCGCGCCGCCGTGGCGCGCGCGCTGGCCCTGCAGCCGCCCTTGCTCCTCGCGGACGAACCGTCGGGGAACCTCGACCACCACAATGCGGAGCGCCTGCACGACCTGCTGGCCTCGCTGTCCCGCGACCTCGGGCTCTCCACGGTGGTGGTGACGCACAATCGCTCGCTGGCCGAGCGCGCACACCGCGTGCTGCACCTCGAGGACGGGCGCCTGCATCCGGCGGCTGCGGCCGAGGGGGGCGTCTAGCCATGGTCTGCGACAACTGCCGCGAGCGCGATGCCGTCGTGCATCTCACGCAGATCGTCGAGAGCGTGGTCTCGCAGGTGCATCTCTGCGAACAGTGCGCCGCCGCGCGGGGCATCGAGACCACGGTGTCGACGCCGAAGCATCCGTTGGGTGACTTCCTGCAGGCCGTGCAGCAGCAGGCTGCCCAGATGCCCGGCGACGCGACGCGCTGCTCGTATTGCGGGACCTCGCTGCGTGATTTCCGGGCCAGCGGGCGGCTCGGCTGCGCGCAGTGCTACGGAGCCTTCGAGCAGTCGCTGCGCGAGCTGCTGCGCCGTGTGCACGGCGCCACGCGACACGAGGGCTGGAGCCACGAGGGGGCGGATCCGGACGTGGTGGAGCGCGAGGCTGCGCTGGAACAATTGCGCAACCGTTTGGCCAAGGCCGTGGAGGTCGAGGCTTTCGAGGAAGCGGCAGCGTTGCGCGACCAGATCCGGGGGATGGAGTAGTGCTGGATCTCTCGCTGCTGCCTGATGGCGGCCTGCACTGGCTCGAGGGCCAGGGGGAGCATTCAGGGATCGTGCTCTCGTCGCGGATCCGGCTGGCTCGGAACCTGGCTGGCTACGCGTTCCCGACGCGGGCCCGCGAAGGCGAGCGCCTGCGAGTGATGCACCAGGTGCGCGGGGTGGCGCCGCGCCTCGACAGCCTGAAGGACGCCGCCTTCGTGCGGGTGGACGAGTGCTCGCTGCTGGAGCGCCAGTTGCTGCACGAGCGGCACTTGGTGAGCCGAGAGCACGCCGGGCTCGAACGCGGTCAGGAAGCCCCGACCGGGGCCGGCCTGCTGGTCACGGGCGACGTCGGCGTGATGGTCAACGAAGAGGACCACCTGCGGCTACAGGTCTTCCGGTCGGGCTTCGACGTGGTCGGGGCGCTGCGGCAGGCCGAGGCGCTGGACCGCGACGTGGCAGCGGCGCTGCCCTACGCACACCACCGCGAGTTTGGCTTCCTCACCGCCTGCCCGACGAACACGGGAACGGGCCTGCGGGCCTCCGTACTGATTCACTTGCCGGGGCTGGTCCTGACCCAGGAGATCGGCAAGGTGCTGCAGGGCCTGCAGCACATGGGCCTGACCTACCGCGGCCTGTACGGCGAAGGCAGCGATGTGCTCGGCAACCTGTTCCAGATCTCCAACCAGACGACACTTGGAAGGAGTGAGGAGGACCTGGCGGACCAGTTGGTGCGGGTGGTGCGGCGGGTGATCGAGCGGGAAGAGGAGGCGCGTGGCGTGCTTTCACGTGACGCGGGGTATATTATCGAGGACAAGCTGTGGCGCGCGTACGGAACCCTGCGGCACGCGCGGAACCTGCCGGCAGAAGAAGCGATGAACCTGCTCAGCGGGTTGCGGTTGGCCGTCGGGATGGGCCTGGTCGCCGGGCTCACGGTGTATACGCTCAACAAGCTCCTGATTTTCAGCCAGTCGGCGCACCTGTCCCACACAGCGGGGCGGGCACTCACCGACGGCGAGGCGAACCTGGCGCGGGCTCGGTATGTGCGGCAGGTACTCGCCAACGAGGCACGCCTTTCCGGTTGACCCCCGGAAAGTGCAGCGGTAGAGGCGACGGATGAACGGCTACAACTTCACGGAGCGCGTACGGAAGGTTCTCGCGATGGCCCGCGAGGAGGCGGCCCGTCTGCACCACGAATACGTGGGCACGGAGCACATCCTGCTGGGGCTGATTCGCGAGGGTGAGGGCGTCGCGGCAGCGGTGCTCCAGAACCTTGCCGTGGACCTCGAGGAGGTCCAGCAGAAGATCGAGGAGACCGTCAAGAAGGGCAAAGCTGCCCAGGCGACCGGTCCCGATCTCCCGTATACCTCGCGCGCCAAGAAGGTTCTGGAGCTCGCCATGGGCGAGGCCCGCGAGCTCAACCACTCATACGTCGGCACCGAGCACCTGCTGCTGGGCCTGCTCCGCGAGGAGAAGGGCATCGCGGCCAACGTGCTGTCGGACGCCGGCGTGAACCTCGAGGCCGCGCGCGCCGAGACGCTGCGCCTGCTGGGCACGGAGATGCCGCAGGGGCAGGGCGGCCAGGCCCCGGGTGCAGCGCAGACCCCGGCCTCTGGTAAGGGCGAGAAGAAGTCCAAGACGCCGGCGCTCGACCACTTCTGCCGCGACCTCACGCAGTTGGCGGCCGAGGGCCAGTTGGACCCGACCATCGGACGCGCCAAGGAGATCGAGCGCGTGATGGAGGTGCTCTCGCGCCGCAAGAAGAACAACCCGGTGCTCATCGGCGAGCCAGGTGTGGGCAAGACGGCCATCGTCGAAGGCCTCGCCCAGCTGATTGCCAACAACGAGTGCCCGGATTCGCTGCGCGACAACCGCGTGCTCTCGCTGGACATGGCGGCCGTCATCGCCGGCACCAAATACCGCGGCCAGTTCGAGGAGCGGCTCAAGGCCGTGATGAACGAGATCGCGCAGAACAAGCAGATCATCCTGTTCATCGACGAGTTGCACACGCTGGTCGGTGCGGGTGCGGCCGAAGGCGCGATCGACGCCAGCAACATGCTCAAGCCCGCGCTGGCGCGTGGCGAGCTGCAGTGTGTGGGCGCCTCGACGCTGAACGAGTACCGCAAGTACATCGAGAAGGACGGCGCGCTGGAGCGCCGCTTCCAGACTGTGGTCGTGGATCCGCCTTCGATTGACGAGACGGTGGAGATCCTGCGCGGCCTGCGGGCCAAGTACGAGGACCACCACCGCGTCACGATCCCCGACGATACGCTGGGCATCGCCGCGAAACTCTCCGAGCGCTACATCACGGATCGATTCCTGCCGGACAAGGCCATCGACGTGATTGATGAGGCGGGGGCGCGAGCGCGCCTGGCCGCGCAGGTGCCGCCGCCGGAGGTCGCCGACCTCAAGGCCAAGCTCGAGAAGGTGAACGCGGAGAAGGACGCGGCGGTGCGCGACCAGAACTTCGAGAAGGCGGCCTCGCTGCGCGACAACGAGCGCGAGCTGCAGCAGGAGATCCGCGCCCGCCAGGAGGACTGGGAGCAGAAGCGGCAGTCCATGCGGCCGGTGCTCGGCGAGGAGGAGATCGCCTTCATCGTGAGCCGTTGGACGGGCATCCCCGTGACGCGGCTGCAGGAGGCCGAGACGGCGCGCCTGCTGCGCATGGAGGAGGAGCTGCACGAGGCCGTGGTGGCGCAGGAGGACGCGATCAAGGCGATCGCGCGCTCCATCCGCCGCAGCCGCGCGGGGCTCAAGGACCCGCGCCGGCCGATCGGCTCGTTCATCTTCTGCGGTCCGACGGGTGTGGGCAAGACGGAACTGGCGCGCGCCCTGGCCAAGTTCCTGTTCGCCGACACCTCGGCGCTGATCCGCGTGGATATGAGCGAGTATATGGAGAAGTTCTCCGTGTCTCGGCTCATCGGCGCGCCGCCGGGCTACGTGGGCTACGAGGACTCGGGCACGCTCACCAAGGCCGTGCGGCGGAAGCCCTACAGCGTCATCCTGCTCGACGAGATCGAGAAGGCGCATCCGGACGTGTTCAACATCCTGCTGCAGGTGCTGGACGAAGGCCATCTGACGGACAACTACGGCCGGATGATCGACTTCAAGAACACTGTGGTGATCATGACGTCGAACGTGGGCGCCAAGGACATCACGAAGAAGGGTACCTTGGGCTTCAGCGGCGGCAACGCCGCGCAGGACTTCGAGCGGCTTGCGGACAAGGTGAAGGAGGAGTTGCAGCACGCCTTCAACCCCGAGTTCCTGAACCGGCTCGACGACACGATCGTGTTCCACCCGTTGTCGCGCGAGCACATTGGGCAGATCGTCTCGATCCTGCTCAAGGACGTGCAGAAGCGGCTGGGCGAGGAGGAGCTGACGCTGAAGCTCACCGAGCCCGCGGTGGACTTCCTCGTCAAGCACGGCTACGACCCCAGCTACGGCGCGCGTCCGCTCAAGCGGGCCATCCAGCGCTGGATCGAGGACCCGCTCTCGGAGCGGATCCTGCTGGCCGAGTTCAGCCGTGGGGACGAGATCGAGGTGGACGTGTCGGAGGACGGGGCCAAGCTCATGTTCAAGGCCCCCGCGACCACCCCAAAGTAGGACCAGTAGGCAACCCTCGAAGCACCCTCCGGGTCCGGACGGGATGAACCTGTCCGGACCCGACCCGTGTATATTCCTCCCATGCACCGTATCTCGTTGGTGGCCATCGCCTTGCTGGCGGGGTCACCATTGCTTGCGCAAGACCCCCAACTCACCGTTGCCCGCTGCCTGACTCCGGACTCTGTCCTTGTCCGGGGCAACGCGCGCATCCCTCGCGAAACCATCATTGCGAACAGCGGGATCCGGGCCGGCAACACGCTGAGCTTCCCGCTCGTCCAGCGCGCGATTCGCGACCTGTTCGCCTCTGGCGACTTCGATTCCGTCAATGTGCAGTGCGGACTGCCGGACGGCCCCGAAGGTGCGGCGATGGTCATCACCGTGCGTGAGCGCCCGCTGCTCGGGCAGATCAACGTCACCGGCCCGGAGCGCATCCCGAAGCGGCAGGTGGAAGATCGCATCTCGCTGCTGCTGGGACGCCCGGTGGACCCCTCGCAGATTGCGCTGGCAATGCGCCGCATCGACTCGCTGTACAAGGCGGGCGGCTACTACCTGGCGCGCGTGCAGCCCGAGACGACGGTGGTGGGCGAGCGCATCAACCTCAACTTCCGGGTGAATGAGGGACGTCGGCTCGCGGTGTCGGGCCTGCGTGTCGTCGGCAGCGAGAACGTGGACCCCTCGCTGGTCACCAAGGCGATGGAGACGAAGCCGGAAGGCTTCTGGTGGTGGCGGAAGGGTGAGTTTGACGAGGACGTATACGCCAGCGACATCGGCGAGAAGATCCCGGCGCTGTATGCGCAGCGCGGCTACGTGGACTTCCAGCTGCGGCGCGACACCTTGATCGTCGACCCCGAGCGTGGCAAGGCGATGGTCGAGCTCACGGTGGAGGAGGGCGAGCAGTACCGTGTGACCGGCTTCGAGGTGGTGGGCAACCGTCACTTCACCGCCGACCAGATCGGCACGCTGTACCCGTTCCGCGACCGGGCGCCGACGCTCACCGAGCGCGCGCGGGCGTTGATCAAGCGGCGCCCGGCGGCCACCGACGTCTTTGACCGCTCGCGCTGGGACGAGGCGACGCGCGAACTGCAGACGCTCTACAACAACGACGGCTACATCTACGCGCAGATCAATCCCGTGGTGGAGCGCGACCCCACGGATTCGAACGCCGTGGTGCGCCTGCGCTGGGACATCCGCGAGGGCACGCCGGCGATCATCAACCGGGTGGACATCCTCGGGAACGACTACACGGTGGAGCAGTGCATCCGGGACCAGCTGTTCATCATCCCGGGTGACGTGTTCAACCAGGACCGGTTGATCCGCAGCTGGCAGGGCATCGGCAACATGGGCTTCTTCGAGACGCCGCTGCCGTTCCCGGATACGCGCCCCGCCAACCAGCAGGGCGACATCGACATCATCTTCCGCGTGAAGGAGAAGCGCACCGGCAACGTGAACTTCGGCGCCTCGGCGGGCCAGGGCACGGGTGTGGGCGGCTTCATCGGCCTCGACCAGCCGAACCTGTTCGGCCGCTGCAAGCGCGGCTCGATCCAGTGGCAGTACGGCCGCTTCATCAACGACTTCAACGCCACGTATCTCGACCCGTCCATCAAGGGCACGCGCGTGTCGGGCCAGGTCCAGGCCTATCACTCGCAGGCGCGCTTCCGCATCGCCGACTTCGGCCAGACGACGCGCATCGGCGGCAACACGCGCTTCGGCTTCCCGTTCCCGGAGTCGCGCTTCACGCGCGTGTTCCTCTCGTACGGGCTTGAGTCGGTGCGCTTTGGCTCCAGCGGCCTGCTGGGGACGGTGACGAACGACGGTTGCCAAGGCTGCCTGCGTTCCACGTTTGGCGTGGACCTGACGAAGGACACGCGCGTGGACATGCCCTTCGCCACGGACGGAAAGCTCCAGACGATCAGCGCGCAGTTCAACGGCGGCCCGCTGGGCGGATCGGCGAACTTCCAGCGCTACACGGCCGAGTTGCGGAATTACACACTGCTGGCGCGTCTGGGCGGCGCCAAGCCCGGCTCTTCGCCGCTGCGCCTCACGATGGGCCTCACGGCCCGCGGCGGTGCGGTGTTCGGCGACCCGGGTGACTTCTTCTGGTCACAGCAGTTCTCGCTGGGTGGCGTGCAGTTTGGCGAGCCGTTGCGCGGCTACCCCGAGTTCTCCATCACCCCGAACGGCTTCTCGACCTCGGCCGGCACGTTCAACGCGCAGCGTGAGTCCTTCGGCAGCGCCTTCTTCTCATCCACGGCGGAAGTCGGCCTGCGCTTCAACGCGAATCTCTACATCAACGTCTTCTACGACGCGGGCAACATCTGGGCGCGCCCGCGCGACTTCGATCCCACGCGGCTCTTCCGCGGCGCCGGCTTTGGCGCCTCCACGGTGAGCCCGCTGGGTCCGTTGGGCCTCGACTTCGCGTACGGCTTCGACCGTCGCGACCAGTTCGGGCGACCCGATCCCAAGTGGCAGCTGCATTTCCGTCTGGGCCAGTTCTTCTAATCCTTGGAGTAGCAATGACCGGTTTTGTTCGTGGCGCCTTCGTGGCCGCCCTGATGCTGATCACCGCCGCGCCTGCGCTTGCGCAGAAGGTCGGCTACGTGGACTCGCGCAAGATCCTGCAGGAGATGCCGGGTCGCACGCAGGCCGAGGCGCGGATGCGCGTGGGCATGGAGGCGCTGAGCGCCCGCCAGAAGGTGATGGTGGACTCGCTCAACGTGCTGATGGCCGCGTTCGAGAAGGACTCGGCGTCGCTGTCGCAGGCCGACAAGGTCGCACGCTTCACGACGCTGCAGGCGATGGACGGTCGCTACCGCGACACGCTGCAGGTGCTCGAGGAAGAGGCGCAGGGTGTCCAGGCCGAGGCAATGCAGCCGCTGTTCGACGTGATCAAGATCGCGCTCGAGGAGATCCGCCAGGCTGATGGCTACGCGATGATCTTCGACATCGGCAACCAGGCCAACGCCATCGTGGCGATGGACAAGAACCTGGACGTGTCGGACAAGGTGTTGGCGCGCATTCGTGCGATGCCGACCGCCGCCGCCCCGCGTCCGACGCCGGCGCAGCCGGCACCGAGCACGCGGCCGCCGGAACAGCAACAGCCGCAGGGGCCGGTGTCGCAGCCTACGGGCGCGCGGCGCCCGTAAGGCAACGGTCCGCTCTCGCCTCCCCACCAGGCGATGACGACTTCGGCCAGCACTGACGGTCTCCGCGCCGCGGAGGTCGCAGCGGCCGTGGGCGGCGCGCTGCAGGGTGATCCGGACCTCCGGCTCACCGGCATCGCGCCGCTCGACCGTGCGGGCCCGACGCAGGTGAGCTTCCTGGCGTCGGCCAAGTACGCGAAGGCGCTGGCCAGCAGCGGCGCGGGTGCGGTGCTGGTCTCGCAGGAACTGCTCGCGACTGAAGGTCCCTGCAAGACGCGCATCGTAGTGGCCAAGCCGCACGAGGCCATTCTCGCGCTGATCCCGAAGTTCTATCGCGCGCCGGAGCGCCCGTTCGTTGGCGTGCATCCGACCGCGCAGGTGTCAGCGGATGCCACGGTGGATGCGGATGTGTGCATCGAGGCATACGCCGTGATCGGGGCGGGCGCGAGGCTCGGCAAGGGCTGTTGGATCGGCGCGCACAGCGTGGTCGGCGACGGCGCGCAACTCGGTGCGGGCACGCGGCTCTATCCGCAGGCAACGATCTATCCCGGTGTGGTCGTAGGTGAGCGCTGCGCGTTCCACTCCGGCGCACGCATTGGCAGCGACGGCTTCGGCTACGTGTACCGCGACGGCGCGCACCAGAAGATCCCGCACGTGGGTGGCTGCGTGATCGGCAACGACGTGGAGATCGGCGCGAACACGACCATCGACCGCGGCTCGATCGACCAGACCGTGATCGGCGACGGCACCAAGATCGACAACCTCGTGCACGTGGCGCACAACGTGCGCATCGGGCGACTCTGCCTCCTGGCGGCGCAGGTCGGCATCGCCGGCAGCGTGCACGTGGAGGATGGCGTGATGATGGGCGGCCAGGTCGGCGTGAGTGGCCACCACACCATCGGTGCGCAGGCGATCCTCACGGCACAGGCAGGCGTGTTCTCGGACATCCCCGCTAAGGAGATGTGGGGCGGCTTCCCGGCGCGACCGCAGCGGCAGATGCTGCGCGGGCACGCGGCGGTCTCGAAGCTGCCGGACCTGCTCAGGAAGATCGAGCGGCTACTCGCGGAGACGCGCGACGGGACGAGCGGCGACGAGAGGCCAGGCAAGTGAGCGCACGCCGCAGCATTGCGCGCGAGGTGGCGCTGACGGGCGTTGGCCTGCATATGGGCCGAACCTGTGGCCTGCGCTTCCTTCCGGCGCCCGTGGGTAGCGGTCTCCGCTTTCGGCGGACCGACCTCGCCGGCAATCCGGAGACGCCGGCGCACCATCGTGTGGCGGTAGCGGCCGAGCGTCGCACGCAGTTGGGCGAGGGCGAGGGCGCGTTGCACACGGTGGAGCACGTGTTGGCCGCGGTAGCCGGACTCGGCATCGACGACCTTGTCATCGAGATGGACGCCGCCGAGCCGCCGATCATGGACGGCTCGGCGGAGCCGTTCCGGCTGGCGTTGGTGGAGGCCGGTGTGGTGGAGCACGGCGGGATGGCCGACGTGCTGCATCTAGCCGAGCCCGTGCGCGTGGTGGATGGCGAGTCCGTGTACGTCGCGCATCCGGCGGAGACGCTGGAGCTCGAGGTGAAGATCGACTTCGCGCATCCGTTGATCGGGGCGCAGGAGGGGCGCTGGACGGTGACCAGCGAGAGCTTCTCGCGCGAATTGTCCGCGGCGCGCACCTTTGGGATGTTGAGCTGGGTCGAGGGCCTGCGGGCCAAGGGCCTGATCCAGGGCGCATCGGCGGAGAACACCATCGTGCTCGATGAGACGGGCGTGGTGGGCACGACGCTGCGTTGGCCGGACGAGTTCGTGCGGCACAAGGCGATGGACGTGGTGGGCGACCTGGCGCTGGCGGGCTCGCGCGTGGCTGCCCGCATCACGGCGACGAAACCGAGTCACCGCGGGACGGTGACGCTGCTGCGGGAGATGCTGGCGCACGCGCGTCCGGCGTCCACCGCGGCGCCGGCCGTGGAGAAGGCCACCACGGCTGCACCCGAATCGGAGAACCGAATGCTGGGCATCGAAGAGATCATGAAGATCCTGCCGCACCGCTATCCGTTCCTCCTCGTCGACAAGATCGTCGAGATGGAGGAGCAGAAGCGGATTGTCGGGATCAAGAACGTCACGATCAACGAGCCGTTCTTCCAGGGGCATTTCCCGGGGCACCCCATCATGCCGGGCGTGCTGATCGTGGAGGCGATGGCCCAGGTGGGCGGCGTGCTATTGATGGGCACGGTGGACGACCCGGAGAGCAAGGTTGTCTATTTCATGAGCATCGACAACATCAAGTTCCGGCGGCCGGTGAAGCCGGGCGACCAGCTGCGCTTCGAGGTGGACATCGTGCAGATCCGGAGCAAGGTCTGCCGGATCAAGGGGGTGGCCAAGGTGGACGGGGCAGTGGTCTGTGAGGCCGAGATGGCCGCGATGGTCCGCGACCGATGAGCACGCGGATCCATCCGACGGCCGTGGTGGATCCCAAGGCCGAACTCGGCGCGGACGTCGAGGTCGGCCCCTGGGCCTATATCGGCCCCGACTGCGTCGTCGGTGACGGCAGCGTGATCCAGATGCGCGCCACGCTTGAGGAGCACGTGCATCTTGCGGCGCGCGTGACGGTGGGCATCGGCACGGTGCTTGGCGGCAAGCCGCAGGACCTCAAGTTCAAGGGCGAGGTCACCACTGTGGAGATCGGCGAGGGCACGACGATCCGCGAGTACGCGACGATCAACCGTGGCACCTCGGAGTCGATGAAGACCAGCGTGGGCAAGGGCTGCTTCCTGATGAGCTATGTGCACCTGGCGCACGACTGCCACTTGGGCGACGGCGTCATCATCTCCAACGGCACGCAGCTGGCCGGGCACGTACGGGTGGACGACCGCGCCATCATCTCCGGGCTCTGCGCGGTGCACCAGTTCGCGCGGATCGGGCGGCACGCATTCGTCGGCGGGATGTCGCGCATCTCCAAGGACATCCCGCCCTACGTGAAGGCAGTCGGCAATCCGGTGCAGCTCTACGGGCTGAACTCGGTGGGGCTGCAGCGCAGCGGATTTCCCGAGGCGACCATCAGCGAACTCAAGAAGGCGTACCGACTGTTCTTCCGCTCGGACTCCAACGTGGGGCAGGCGGTGGAGAAGGCGGCGAAGGACCTCAAGCCATTGCCTGAGGTGCAGGCGTTCGTGGCGTTCGTCGAGGAGAGCGCGCGGGGGATTGTCACGTGAGCGCACCGCTGCGGCTTGGCGTCGTCGGCACCGGGAGCCTCGGCTACCATCACGCGCGCATCCTGCGCGAGCTGCCGGGCATCGTCTTCAAGGGATTCTTCGAGGCCAACGAGGAGCGCGCGGGGACGGTCTCGCGCGAGCTTGGCATCCGCGCGTACCCGACGCTCGAGGCACTGCTCGGCGACGTGGACGCCGTCAGCATCGTGGTACCCACCTCGCATCACCATCGCGTGGCGATGCAGGCCTTGGAGGCGGGCAAGCACCTGCTGATCGAGAAGCCGATCACCGTGACGCTTGAGGAAGCCGACGAGCTGCTGGCGTTGGCCGAGCGGAAGGGGCTGATGGTGCAGATCGGGCACATCGAGCGCTTCAACCGGGCCATCCGCGCGGCGCTGCCGTACGTGGACACCCCGTTGTTCATCGACAGCGATCGGTTGGCGCCGTTCAACCCGCGTGGCTCGGACGTGGCGGTGGTGCTGGACCTGATGATCCACGACATCGACCTCGTGCTCACGCTGACGGGTGCGGCGGTGAAGGACGTGTCGGCGGCCGGCCTGCCGGTGCTCACGCCGAGCGTGGACATTGCCGACGCGCGCATCACGTTCGAGAGTGGCGCGGTGGCGACGATCACGTCGAGCCGCGTGTCGAAGGACCGCATGCGCAAGCTGCGCATCTTCCAGCGCAACGGCTACCTGTCGCTGGACCTCGCGGCGGGCACCGGCGAGATGTACCGCCTGCGCAGCGACGTGGACCTGGCGACGCTGGCCAAGCAGGCGCAGCCGCTGGAGGCTTTCGTGGAGCGCGTGAGCATCGACGCGCCGCAGGGTGAGCCGCTGCGCCTCGAGCTCGAGAGCTTCGTGGCTGCGCTCAAGGGTGACGCGCCGATCGCCGTCACGGGCCGTGCCGGCCGCGATGCGCTGGCCGTGGCGCTGCGGATCGTGAAGGGGATCGAGCAGGGCCTGCCCGCGCTCAAGGGCAAGCTGCCCTTCGGCAGTGCGTGAGATCCTGATCCTCGCGGGCGAGGCCTCGGGCGACCTGCACGGGGCGATTCTCGCCGAGCGATTGCAGGCGCTGAAGCCCGGGGTCCCGCTGGTGGGCACGGGTGGTGCGCGCATGCGCGCGGCCGGCGTCACGATGCTCGAGGAGCACGAGGGCGTCGTCGGCTTCGTGGAGGTGCTCAAGCACATCCCGGCGCACTATCGGCTGCTCAAGAAGCTGCAGGCGCGGCTGGCCAGCGGGAGCATCGGGCTGGTGGTCTGCATCGACTATCCCGGCTTCAACATGCGTGTGGCGTCGGCGGCGGCTTCGCTCGGGATTCCCGTGCTGTACTACATCACGCCGCAGGTCTGGGCCTGGCGGGCGGGGCGGCTCACGAAGATGGCGCAGGTGATCACCAAGGCGGCGGTGATCCTGCCCTTCGAGGAGGAACTGCTGCGCGGGGCGGGGATCGACACGACCTTCGTGGGGCACCCATTGCTGGATCGCGCGCAGTCGCTGCCCACCAAGGAAGCGGCGCGCGTGCGCATCGGGCTTCCGCCCGAGGGCGAGGTGCTGGCGCTGTTCCCTGGAAGCCGCGCGCAGGAGATCACGCGGCACCTGCACGACTTCCTGGCGGTGGCGCGAGAGCTTGAGGTGCGGCGGCCGGGACTCAAGACGGTGCTCAGCGTGGCGCCGACGATTGGTCTTCGCGATGACGACGTGCCTGTACCATTGATTCGCTCGGCGAGCTTCGACGTGCTGCGTGCGGCGGACGTGGCGCTGTGCAAGAGCGGCACGACCACACTCGAGGCGGCGGTGGCGGGCACGCCCTGTGCGATCGTGTATCGCACGAGTCGGATCTCCTATGCCATCGCACGGCGATTGGTGAAGATCGAGCACATCGGGCTGCTCAACATCGTCGCGGGGCGCACGGTGGCGCCGGAGTTCGTGCAGGACGCGTTTCAGCCGAAGGCCGTGGCGGATGCGCTGTCGCCGCTGTTCGAGGCGGGGAGCACGGAGCGCGAGGCGATGATCGCGGGCTTGGCGGACGTGCGGGCGCGGCTCGGTGAGCCGGGCGCCTCGCAGCGGGTGGCGGCGATCGCGGCGGAGATGCTCAAGTGAGTGACGCGGGCACGACGCGCGCCGAGCGACGGCAGCCGCCGGTGTCGACACGGCTCCGCCTCGCTTTGCTGCTCGGCGACCCGCTGATTCGGTTGCTTGCCTTGACCTGGCGTTACGAGATCGTGAACCGCGCGCCTGTTGATGCGCTGCGCGCCGAGCAGCGCCCGTACATCTACGCATTGTGGCACGGGCACCTGCTGGCGCTCACTTGGTACCATCGTCGGGAGGGGGTGACGACGATGATTTCCGAGCATCGCGACGGCGAGATCATTGCGCGCCTGGTGGAGCGTTGGGGGTACCGCACGGTGCGCGGGTCGACGTCGCGGGGCGCGGGGCGGGCACTGTTGGGAATGGTGCGCGAGCTGGCCGGCGGCTCGGTGTTCGCCATCACGCCCGACGGGCCGCGCGGACCGGCGGGCTCGGTGCAGCAGGGTGTGTTGGTGGCCTCGCAGAAGGCCCGCGCACCGATCGTGTCGATGCGGATGGACGTGGACCGCGCCTGGCACGCCAAGGGTTGGGACCGCTTTGCGATTCCGAAGCCGTTTGCGAAGGTGCGCATCACATACGGGGATCCTTTTGTGGCCGCGTCGGCCGACGAGGCCGAGGCGGCGAAGCTGGCGGCGGCCATTGGCCCCGCGATTCCTGCAGGGCTCGCTAAGTGAGCCGGGCGATTGAACGGATGTGGGCGCGCGATGGGGCGGGCGCCCTGCTGCTCTCGCCACTGTCCTGGCTCTTCGGTGCGGCGTCCGGCATCCGCAACTTCTGCTACGATCGCGGCCTCTTCAGGACGGCTGGCGTCGGCGCCCCCGTGGTCAGCGTGGGCAACCTGAGTGTCGGCGGCACCGGGAAGACGCCGGTCTCGGCCTGGGTCGCCGCCGAATTGCAGGCGATGGGCGCCAAGCCGGCCATCGTGATGCGCGGGTACGGCGGCGACGAGCGCCACGTCCACGCGCGTGTGAACCCGACGGTGCCGGTGGTGGTGAATCCCGACCGCGTGGCCGGCGCCGAGTCGGCGTTGGTGGACGGCGCGGACATCATCGTACTCGACGATGCGTTCCAGCATCGCCGGATGCGGCGCGACCTGGACCTGGTGCTCGTCGCGGCGGAGCAGGGGTCGGCGCATCGGCTGCTGCCAGCCGGACCGCTGCGTGAGTCACGCCTGGCGCTGCGGCGGGCTCAGCTGCTGGTCGTCACCCGCAAGTCGGCCAGCTTGGCCGAAGCCGAGGCCACGGCGGCCTCGTGGACGGCGTTCGCGGGCGCACCAGCCAGTTGTGTCATTGCCCTCAAGCCGGGCCCGCTGCGGCCGGCGGACCCCTCAGACCGCCGCGATGCCCTCGGTCTTGGGGCGCTGCGGGGCTCCCGGGTGCTGGCCATCTCGGCCATTGGCGCGCCTTGGGCCTTTGAGGCCCAGCTAAAGGAGCGCGGGGCGACCGTCGAGGGCGCCCAGTACCCGGACCATCACGCGTTTTCGGACACGGATATTGCCGTTTTGGCGACCCGCGCGGCGGCCGCGGACCTCACCGTCTGCACCCTCAAGGACGCGGTCAAGCTTGGCACCCGCTGGCCTCGCCAAGCCCCCCCGCTGTGGTATCTTTCACAGGTTGTCGAGGTCGAGCGAGGCGCGCCCGTGATGCGAGAGGCGCTGCATCGTCTGGTTTCGGCACGGACGTCCTAAACACACCCATTTTCCGGCCCCCGGACCGGTTTCAACCCAGCACATGGCTGACCTGCGCCTCCCCACGACCCCGATTGTCCGTCCTGACAAGGACCGCTTCCTGAACGAAGAGAATCCCTTCGAGGCGATGATGTCGCGCTTCGACCGGGCCGCCGAGCTATTGGACCTGGAGCCCGGCCTGTACAAGGTGCTCCGCAGCGCCGAGAAGGAAATCACGGTGTCGATTCCCGTGCTGATGGACAACGGCGAGGTGGAGGTCTTCACCGGCATCCGCGTGCTGCACAACACGTCGCGCGGGCCGGCCAAGGGCGGCATCCGCTTCGACATGAACGTCAACCTCGACGAGGTGAAGGCGCTGGCCGCCTGGATGACGTGGAAGTGCGCCGTCGTGAACATCCCCTTCGGCGGTGCCAAGGGCGGCGTGATCTGCGACCCGCTCAAGATGTCGGTCGGTGAGCTGGAGCGTGTGACGCGCCGCTACACCTCGGGCTTGATCTCCACCCTGGGCCCGGACAGCGACGTGCCGGCGCCGGACGTGAACACGAACGAGCGCGTGATGGCCTGGCTGATGGATACCTACTCCATGCACGTGGGCCACACGGTGAACGCCGTGACCACGGGCAAGCCGGTGGAGATGGGTGGTTCGCAGGGCCGTCGCGAAGCCACGGGCCGCGGCGTGATGTTCACGGCGCTCGAGGCGCTGCAGCATCTCAAGATGGACGTGAAGGGCGCCACGGTGGCGGTGCAGGGCTTTGGCAACGTGGGCTCGGTGGCCGCGCAGCTGATGCAGCGCGAGGGCTGCACGGTGGTCGCCATCAGCGACCGCACGGGCGGCTACCACAACCCGAAGGGCATCGACGTCGACGACGCAATTGCCTATGTGCGGAAGCACCGCTCGCTCGAGGGTTACAACAAGGGCGACGTCATCACCAACGAGCAGTTGCTGGAGCTCGAGGTGGACGTGCTGATCCCGGCGGCGCTGGAGAACGTGATCACGACCAAGAACGCCAAGAACATCAAGGCGAAGATCATCTGCGAGGGCGCCAACGGCCCGACGACGGCCAAGGCCGACGCGATCCTCGACGAGAAGGGCGTGTTCGTGATCCCCGACATCCTCGCCAACGCCGGCGGCGTGACGGTGAGCTACTTCGAATGGGTGCAGAACCGCGGTGGCTACTACTGGGATGAGCCGACGGTGAACGACCGACTGCGCAACATCATGGTGAACAGCTTCCACGACGTGCTGAAGCTGTCGGAGCAGCACAAGGTGAACATGCGCACGGCGTCGTACATGGTCGCCATCAGCCGCGTCGCGACGGTGCACCGTCTGCGTGGCATCTACGCGTAAGGGTCGCGTCCCGGCGCTGCAGGGGCGACGGGGGGCGGCGTGAAGGTCGTGGTGGCCGCCGTGGGGAAGCCGCGTGATGCGGCGCTCGCGGCGGCCATCCGTCATTATGAGGAGCGCGCGGCGCACTACTGGCCGCTGCAGATCGTTGAAGTGAAGGAGGAGTCGGCGGGCCGCACGACGCCGGCGCAGGTGATGGCGAAGGAGACGAAACGCCTGTTGGCACGCGTTCCGGCCGGGGCCACGTTGGTGCTTTGCGATGCCCAAGGCGGCCAGTCGCTGAACTCGGAGGCCTTCGCCACGCGGTTGCAGGCCTGGCGGGAGGAGGCGCGGGACGTGGTCTTTGTGATCGGCGGAGCCTTCGGCGTGGATCCGTCCATCCGCGAGGCCGCGCGGTTGCGACTGGCGTTGGCACCGTGGACGCTGCCGCACGAGTTGGCGCGGCTGGTCTTGACTGAACAGTTGTATCGCGCGGGCACGATCCTGCGCGGCGAACCCTACCACAAGTAGCGATCGATGCCTTCAGTGTCCCTTGTCGCAGCGCGATGTCGTAGGTCCGAGGTGAGGTCCGCGTGAGCGCGCCCCGCATCGTGACTGAAGTGCTCGGCGGAGGCCCGCTGTCGCGGGCCATTCAGGACGGGCAGACGCCAGCGGACTGGACGCCGACACGCCCCGTGGGCGCCAGCGCCTGGAAGGCGCACGCCGAGGCCGTGCGCAGTGAGTTTGCCGCCAGCCGCTGGCTTTCTGGGCTGCGTCCTGCGCTTGATCCCTCGGGTGCCGCCGCCGAGCGGCTCGAGCGCGTTGCCGCGATGAATGGCATCGTCGTCACGACGGGGCAGCAGCCGGGCCTCTTCGGCGGGCCGATGTACACGTTGCTCAAGGCGCTGAGCGCGCTGGCGCTGGCGGACCGCATCGAGCGCGAGACGGGCATTCCCGCGGCGCCGGTGTTCTGGGCCGCCACGGACGATGCCGACTTCGCCGAGGCGTCTTGGACGGCGATTGCCGAGGAGGGCGCCGTGCGCCGCCTGGCGATTCCGCGGCGCGGCAAGGAAGGCGTGGTGATGGCCGAGATGCCCTTGGGCGACACGGCCGAAGAGTTCGAGCAGTTGGTGGCGGCGGCTGGGTCGGCGCCGCACGCTGCCATCCTGGACTCACTCAAGTCGGCCTACCAACCGGACGTGAGCATCGGCGGCGCGTATGTGCGCTTCCTGCGCTCGCTGCTCGAACCGCACGGCATCGCGGTCTTGGACTCTTGGCATCCGGCCACGCGCGCGGCCGCGCGTCCGACGCTGGTTGAGGCGCTGCGACGCGCGGCGAGCATCGACGAGTCGCTGGCGCTGCGGATGGTCGCTATCGAGCGCGCCGGCTTCCGCCCACAGGTGGCGCGTGTGCCGCGGCTGTCGCTGGTGTTCCGTGCGGTGGCCGGTGTGAAGGAGCGCGTGCCGATCAACCAGGCGGCTGACGTGGCGCAGCGCGCGGACTCCATCCTTTCGGCCAACGTGCTGCTGCGGCCGGTGGTGGAGCGTCGCATCCTGCCGACGGTGGCGTACGTGGCTGGCCCGGGTGAGATCGCGTACTTCATCCAGGTGAGTGCCGTGGCGGAGGCGCTGGGTATCGCGGCGCCGCTTGTGGTGCCGCGCTGGTCGGCGACGGTGGTGGAGCCGAATGTGGATCGTCGGCTCGGTCGCCTCGGGATGGTGCTCGAGGATCTCAAGACGCCGCACGATGCCGAGCGGCGCATCGGCGACCGCGCGATGCCCGCCGAGATGCGTGCCGCGCTCGAGGGTCTGCGCGCCGACCTTGGTGAGCGGCTGGGTGCACTGAGCCAGGCCTCCGCGTCAATGGACCACTTGGTGCCCGAGCGCGTGCTCGAAGGCGCGCGGCACCAGATGCTGCATCGCGTGGACCGCTTGGAGCGTCGCCTGCGCGCGGCGGCCCGTGCGCGCTCGGTGGAGGCCGTAACCGACCTCGCCACAGTGCGTGCCTCATTGATGCCCGAGAACCAGCGGCAGGAGCGGCGCTTGAACCCGATTCCGATGCTCGCGCGGCACGGCGACTTGCTGCTGGCGCAACTCAAGGCCGGCGCCGCGATGCACGCGGGGACCCTGGTCGGCGGCTGATGGCGACCGGCGGCGCGCGTCTCGTCGCAGCCGGGATCCTGCTCAGCCGGCTCTTCGGCCTCGTCCGGCAGCGCGTTACGGCGCACTTCCTCGGGACGGGCTTGGCCGCGGATGCGCTCGCCGCCGCGTTCCGCATTCCCAACCTGCTGCAGAACCTCTTCGGCGAGGGCTCGCTCTCGGCGTCGTTCATTCCCGTGTACTCGCGGTTGCTGGCGGAGGGGAAGCGCGATGAGGCGGGGCGGGTCGCGGGCGCGGTGCTCGCGCTGCTGGCGCTGCTCGTCTCGCTCGTGGTGCTCGTGGGTGTGCTCGGCGCGCAATGGTTGGTGGACCTCGTGGCGCCTGGCTTCGATGGTGCCGCACGCGAGCTCACCATCTCGCTGGTGCGGATCATCTTCCCTGGGCTGGGGCTGCTCGTGCTCTCGGCCTGGTGCCTCGGCATCCTGAACGCGCACCGGAAGTTCTTCCTGTCGTATGCGTCACCGGTGCTGTGGAATGTGGCGATCATTGCCGCGCTGATTGTCGGTGGGCGCTCGACCGTGTGGTCCGACCCCGCGGAGCTTGCCGTGCTCGTGGCGATGGCGAGCGTGGTTGGCGCCTTCCTGCAGTTCGTGATCCAGTTGCCGCCAGTGCTGCGCGTCGAGAAGTCGATGCGCTTCAGGGCCGGCGATGCGGCGGGCGAGGTGCGGGGGATCGTGCGCGCCTTTGGGCCGGCGGTGGGCACACGCGGCGTGGTGCAGGTGAGTGCCTACGTGGACACGATCATCGCGTCGTTGCTTGGCGCCGGTGCGCTGGCGACGCTGTCGTATGCGCAGGCCATCAGCCTGCTGCCGGTGTCGCTGTTCGGGATGTCGATTGCGGCGTCGGAGCTGCCGGAGATGTCGGGCGCAACGGGGGACGAGACGCTTGTGCACGAGAAGTTGCGCGCGCGGTTGGAGAGTGGGCTCAAACGCATCGCCTACTTTGTGATTCCGTCCGTGATTGCCTTTGTGGCCTTTGGCGGTGTGCTGGCAGCAGCTGTTTATCAGGGCGGGGCGTTCACGAAGACGGACGCGCAGTGGGTCTGGGGTGCGCTGGCCGGCTCGGGCGTTGGGTTGCTGGCGAGCACGATGGGGCGCCTCTACGCCTCGGCGTCCTTTGCGTTGCGCGACACGCGGACGCCATTTCGGTATGCGTCGATCCGTGTCGTGCTGGCGGCGGTACTCGGCGGCACGTTGGCAGTCGGACTGCCGCGCTACCTGGGTGTGGACGGACGCTGGGGCATCGCGGCGCTGACTGCGGCGAGTGGTGTGGCCGGCTGGGTGGAGTTCCTGCTGCTCCGTGCGGCGATTGGCCGTCGGATCGGGCAGGTCGGCGTCTCGTTCCTCCTGCAGGCCAAGCTTTGGGCCTGCGCGATCGGCGCCGCGGTTGTCGGCCTCCTCTCGGTGCGGACCGTACTCGACCGTCACCCGGTGATTGTGGGTGTCGCAGTCTGCGGCGCGTACGGGTTGAGCTATCTGCTGCTGACGCGGCTGCTGCGGGTGGACGATGCCCGTCGCGCCTGAACGCGTCGCGACCAAGCTCGCGCATCTCCCCGACGAGCCCGGCGTCTATTTCTGGAAGGACGCCGAGGGGACGATTCTCTACATCGGCAAGGCGAAGAAGCTGAAGCCGCGGGTGCGCTCGTACTTCGGCAGCGAGCATTGGGAGAGCCCCAAGACGCGGCGCCTGGTGGAGCGCATCGCCGACCTCGAGACGATCGTGGTGCCCGACGAGGCGCACGCGCTGATCCTTGAGCAGAACCTCATCAAGGAGCATCGCCCGAAGTACAACGTGATGCTGCGGGACGACAAGACGTATCCGTACATCAAGGTCACGGTGCAGGAGGCGTATCCGCGTGTGTTCGTGACGCGCCGGCTTACCAGCGACGGCGGGCGCTACTTCGGTCCCTACACTGACGTGTCGGCGATGCGGCGCGCGCTGGACGTGGTGAAGCGGATCTTCACGGTGCGCAGCTGCCGCTACGACATGCCGAAGGAGATGCCGGAGCGGGCCTGTCTCGACTACCACATTGGCCGCTGCAAGGCGCCCTGCGTGGGGCTGCAGTCGCAGGCGGACTACCAGGCGATGATCGACGAGGTGGTGGACTTCCTCGACGGCCGCACGGACGATGTGGTCAAGCGCGTGAAACAGAAGATGGATGAGGCAGCGGAGGCGCTGGACTTTGAGCGGGCGGCCGAACTGCGCGATGCGGTGACGCGGCTGCAGAGGCTTGAGGAGCCGACAGCGGTGTTGGAGGTCGAGGGCGGCGATCGCGATGTGATTGGCTACGCGCGGGACGGCGATGACGCGGCGTGTACTCTGCTGCGCATTCGCGGCGGCAAGATGGTCGCGCGGGAGCATCGATTCCTTGAAGGCGTCGAGGGCGAGCAGGACGGGCAGGTGCTGGCGACCTATCTCGTTGGCTCGTACCTCAAGGCACCGGCGCGTGCGCGAGAGCTGCTGATTCCCTTCGACTTCGAGGATCGCGAGGCCTTCGAGCAGGCGCTGGCAGGCGAGGCTAAGGTGCTGGCGCCGCAGCGTGGGCCCAAGCGTGACCTGCTGGACCTGGCCGAGCAGAACGCGCGGCACTTGCTGGAGGAGTTCAAGCTCGCCGAGCAGGAGACGGACGAGCGGGCGGCGGATCCGATCTACGAGCTGGGGCAGGCGCTGGGGATGGTGAAACTGCCGCGGTCGATCATCTGCTTTGACAACTCGACCTCGCAGGGCAAGGACAGCGTGGGTGGGATTGTGTGGTTCGAGAACGCGCGGCCGCGGCGGTCGGAGTACCGGACGATGCGGGTGAAGACGGTGGACGAGGCGCACGGGCCCGACGACTTCCAATCGATGCGCGAGGTGGTGGGGCGGTACTTCAAGCGGCGGCTGGAGGAGAAGAGGCAGCTGCCGGACTTGATCGTGATTGATGGCGGGAAGGGGCAGGTGAGCGCGGCCGATGAAGCGCTGCAGGAGCTGGCGCTGCAGGAGCCGACGCTCGGATTGATTCCGTTGATCGGCTTGGCCAAGCGCGAGGAGGAGGTGTTCGTGCGCGGGCGCTCCGAGCCTTTGCACCTGTCTCGGCGTTCTCCTTCGCTGCGCCTGCTGCAACAGATCCGGGATGAGGCGCATCGGACGGCGGTGACGTACAACCGGAAGCGGCGGACGATGCGGACGGTGACGTCGGAGCTGCTCAAGATCCCGGGCGTGGGGCCGCAGAAGCGGCGGGTGTTGCTGCAGGCTTTCGGATCGCTGCAGGGGGTGAAAGAGGCTTCTGTTTCGGATATTGCTGCGTTGGAAGGGTTCTCGGAGGCTTCGGCGAAGCGGATACTGGAGGCCTTGCTAAGGGATACGGGAGAAACGCAGTCGTAAGTTGTAAGTTGTGAGTTGTAAGTCTTTTGGATGCGAGATGCGGGGCGTTGTTTCTCATTACTCACGACTCATGACTCACCACTGCTTTTTATGATGACCTGGTCCCTCCACTGCAGCGTCTGCCCCTACTCCCAGGCTGACGGCAGCCGCCTCGCCTCGCTTTGCCCCGATTGCGGGCAGCCGCTCATGGTTTCGTATGCGAAGCCTGTGTCTCGCTCAGCCGTTGGCACCGATGCCTCGCTGTGGCGATACCGTGCAGCGCTTCCGCTGCTGGATACGGAGCAACCGGTCTCCCTCGGCGAGGGGATGACTCCGCAGGTCGAGTTGCCGCACTTGGCGCGCGAGATCGGCGTGCGGCGGCTGTGGGTAAAGGACGAGGGCATCAACCCGACGGCGAGCTTCAAGGCGCGCGGCCTCATGATGGCGGTGACGCGGGCCAAGCATCTCGGCCTGCCGGGCGTGTGCGTGCCCACGGCCGGCAATGCCGGCATCGCGTTGGCGGCCTATGCGGCCGCGGCCCAGATGCCGTGCCGGATCTACGCACCCGACACCACGCCGCCGCCGATCCTGGGCTCGATACGTGCGCTGGGGGCCGATCTGCAGACGGTGCCGGGACATATCGGTGACGCCGGCAAGGCAACGATGGCCTTCGCGAAGGAGAGCGGCTACTTCAACGTCGCTACGGTGCGCGAGCCGTATCGCGTGGAAGGGATGAAGACGATGGGCTACGAGGTCGCGGACCAGCTCGGTTGGCGGTTGCCGGATGCGATCGTGTATCCCACGGGCGGTGGCGAGGGGACGATCGGAATCTGGAAGGCCATCAATGAGATGATCGGCTGGGGCTGGCTGCCGGCAGACACGGCCAAGCCGCGGATGTTCATCGCGCAGGCGGCCGGCTGTGCGCCGCTGGTGCGGGCCTTCGCAGCGGGTGAGGAGAAGGCGACGCCGTGGGAGAATCCGTCCACGCACGCGAGTGGCCTTCGTGTTCCGGGCCCGCTCGGCGACCGGCTCACCTTGAAGGCGTTGCGTGAGAGCAAGGGCGACGCCGAGGCCGTTTCTGAGGAGCGGATCAAGGCGAGCACGTTTCTGCTGGCCTCGCGCTCTGGTATTGACGCGGCGCCAGAGGGCGGCGCGGCGCTCGAGGCCACGCGCCAGTTGGTTTCGTCTGGGCGGCTCGCTGCGGACGCCGAGGTTGTGGTGTTCAACACTGGCTCCGGGGCGAGTTACCGCTGGTAGGGTTGGATTGGAGCGCTGAAGTTTTGCCACAGAGGCACAGAGACACAGAGGGTTCACTGCGCACGTTGGCCTCTGCGTCTAGAGTAGCGGCAACTTCTAGGGGGGCTCGGCGAACAGGTCTGTCCGCCAGGCCCCCCTAGGTGTGTCTCAGAGCTCGTGCACGGAGGGTCCGTCGGCCACATACCCCTCTGTGTCTCTGTGCCTCTGTGGCAACACCAGTTTGCTATCTATTGAGCATATGCCCAGCCAACGGGCGCAGTCTCTCCATCAGAAACACGCGCAGCTCATCGGGCATATCGCCGGCAGCAATGGCGCGCTCCATGCACCAGAGCCACTGCTCGACCTCACGCCGGCCAATCGCAAAGGGCAGGTGCCGCGCTCGGAGCATCGGGTGGCCGTACTTCTCGACATAGAGTTGCGGGCCGCCGAGCCAGCCGCTGAGGTAGAGGAAGAGCTTCTCGCGTGAGGCCTTGAGGCTCGCGGCGTGGAGGGCGCGCACGTCGGCGGCCTCGGGCGAGGTGTCCATCAGGTCGTAGAAGCGCTCCACAAGTTGGCGGACGCCGGCTTCGCCGCCGATCAAGGCGTAGGGCAGGTTCTCTGGGCCAATGGCGGTCACAGCTGCAATCTAGTGGACCGCGCCCTGGAGCTTGGCGGCATTCTCGCGCGGCGCGCGGGCGCTAGATTTGCCGCGTATGACCCGCATCGCCATCCTCGACCCCATGTCCGGCATCGCCGGCGACATGTGCCTCGGCGCGCTCATCGACTGTGGGCTCGATGAGTCGTTCATCCGCGAGCTGCCGCAGACGCTCGGCATCGTCGACATCGGCGTGAAGATCGAACGCGTGAGCCGCGGGCAGATTGCCTGCACCAAGGTGGACTTCACGATCCCGCCGCAGCCGCACGGGCGGCACCTCAAGCATATCAAGGCGATTGTCGAGGCGACGCCGGCGCCGGAGGCGGTCAAGCAGAAGGCGATTCAATGCTTCACGCTGATCACCGAGTGCGAGGCGGCGATCCATGGGACCACGGTGGAGAAGGTGCATCTGCACGAGGTCGGCAGTGTGGACGCGATCCTTGATATCGTCGGGACGATCTGGGGACTCGAGAAGCTCGGCGTGAAGCACGTGTACTGCGGCACGATCCCGCTGGGCGATGGCTTCGTGGACACGCAGCACGGTCGCATGGCGGTGCCGACGGCGGCGACGCTGCGGCTGCTGGAGGGCCTGCCGGTGCGGCCGGGGCCGGAGGGGTCGGGCGAACTCGTGACGCCGACGGGCGCGGCACTCGTGCGCGTGTTGAGCGAAGGCACGGCGCCGGGAGAGTACTACGTCGCCGCGAGTGGATATGGCGCCGGAACGAAGGACTTTCCAAATACCGCGAACGCCCTGCGCATCGTCCTCGCGGATGCCGTCCTCTACGAGGACCTCGCGCAGCCCGCGCACATGGTTCCCCTGCCGACCGTGAGTGTCATAGTCGCGGATCTCGACGACAGCACTGGCGAGGATGCCGCACAGGTTGCCGAGCTGCTACGCAGCGCTGGCGCCCTCGACGTCGTGCTTCTGCAGAGCATCATGAAGAAGGGACGACCGGGCATCCGCATCGAGGTGCTCTCCAATCCCGGAGACCAGCATCGCCTAGGGCAGCTGCTGCTTCGGGAATCCACAACCATCGGTGTCAGGTCGTATACGGCGACTCGGCAAGAGCTTCCCCGAGAGGAGAGAGTCGTCCAGTTGCTCGGCCACAATATTCGGGTGAAGGTGGTGACATTGCCGGACGGGTCGACTCGGGCAAAGCCAGAGGCCGACGATCTGAGGCAATTGGCGGTGACAACGCGCAAGAGCCTTCCCGCCCTTCGCAACATGCTCGCGAAGCTGCTGTAGTCCGTTCAGCGTGCGTCCCAGGCCGAAATACAGAGGGCACCGGCGCGAACCGATGCCCTCTGTGCCTCTGTGGCAAACCTCAGCGCGCCATAGCCTGCTGATACTTGGTCCGAAGCGCAGCAAGCTCCCCCCGCAGCACCACCAACCGCTGCTTGGCGTCGTTCCCAACCTTCTGGTCCGCCCGCATCATCGCGCCGTAGAGATACCCGATGTGCGCCGACAGCCCGGGTCGCCCATACCGCCACGGCTGACCACGGATCTCCTCGCGTAGCGGTTCCAACCGCGCCTTCGCGGGCCCGGAGGCAACACGGTACGCCTCCTCGAACTCGGCCACGAAGGTATTCATCTCCGTCACCAGGTCGCGCACGGCGAGGTTGTGGTCCAGCAGCTCCTGCATCACCGCGATCGTCACGCCGTCCGCCACGATGCGCGGGTCCGGCTTGATGGACAGCGGCTGCGTGGCGCTCCACGAGCCTGAGGTCAGGCGCACCCGGTACTCGCCAGGGACGATCGTCGGCCCGTTGCGACCGCTGCGCGCCGGGCTGGCCGGGTCGTAGGGGCCAGCGAGCGAGAGGTCCCAGGTGAAGCGGTTGTGGCCCGCAGCTGCCGGTAGCCGTGGCGTGCCGATCCGTTCCCACATCGGGCCTCGCATCGAAGGCTCGGCGGGCTCCACCCAGCGCTCGCCGCTCGCCGAAGACGAGAAGCGACGCACCACCTCGTTGCGCGCGTTCAGAATCTCGAGCGTCACCTCACCCTGCGGCGCCGACTTGAAGAAGTAGTCGATCACCGCGCCGGACTGCGGATACTCGGGATCCACCGCGGCTTCGCGGGCGCTCTCGAGCCCACCAAAGCCCGCGCGATAGCGCATGCGGTAAGCGACATCGGGCTTGAACAAGTGCGCATCGGCATTGGCCAGCCGCGCCGAGGCCTCATGCAGCGGCGTCACGTTGTGCATGATCCAGAACGAACGTCCCTGCGTGGAGATGATCACGTCCTTGCGATGCACCTTAAGGTCCGTGATCGGCGTGTTCGGCAGGTTGAGCTGCAGCGACTGCCAGTTGGCACCGTTGTCGAACGAGACGTACATCCCGAACTCGGTGCCGGCGTAGAGCAGGCCCTCGCGGTCGGGATCCTCGCGCACCACGCGCGTCGGCTCGTTGGCGGGGATGCCGTTCCTGCCGTTCGTCAGGAGCGTCCAGGTCTTGCCGTAGTCGTCCGTCTTGTAGATGTAGGGCTTGAAGTCGCCCAGCAAGTAGCGGAGGACCGTGTAGTATGCCGAGCCGCGACGGTGCGGGGACGGCTCGATGTTCTGCACGCGGCCCCCCATCTCGAGGCCGGGCGGATTGATCTTGGTCCAGCTGCGGCCGTCATCGCGCGTCACGTGGAAGGGGCCGTCGTTCGCGCCCACCCAAATGACACCCTTCTCCAGTTGCGACTCGCGGATGGCGTAGAGCGTGGAGTAGAACTCCTCGCCAGTGTTATCCACTGTGATGGGCTCGCCCGAGTACGTGTTCCGCGTGTGCGGCGGATTCCAGGTGAGGTCAGGCGAGATCGTCTCCCAGGTCACGCCCTCGTCGCGCGTGCGGTGCACGTGCTGAGAGCCGTAGTAGAGCACACCTGGGTCGTGCGGCGAGACTTCCATCGGCGACACGCGCTGGAAGCGCAGGATCAGCGAGGCCGTCGAGTTGCCATAGAGCGACTGCGCGCCGACCCAGTAGTGCTTCTCCTGGCCCGTGCGGATGGACATGCGCGAGTACTGACCCTTGCAGGAGCCGTAAACAGTATCCGGGTTCACAGGGTGCGGCATGATGGGCCCAGTCTCACAGCCCGGTCCGGTGCTCCAGCCCTGCATCGGATCGTCGAGCCCACCGTTCGCCACCGGAATCGACGGGACGATCAGCGTCGAGTTGTCCTGCTGCGCGCCGTACAGCCGGTACGGGAACTGATTGTCCACGTAGACCTGATAGATCTCCGCCGTCGGCTGGTTGTACTGCGTGCTCCAGGTGCGACCGCCGTTGATCGATACATTCACGCCGCCGTCATTGGCTTGGATCATGATGCGGCCGTTGTTCGACGGATGCACCCAGATGCCGTGGTTGTCACCGTGCGGCGTGCTGAAGCGCTGCCAGTTCGCTCCACCATCCGAGCTCTTGAAGTAGCCCTCGGCGCCCGCATACACGACGTCCGCGTTGGTCGGGTCGGCGTCTAGCGTCGTGTAGTAGAAGGGGCGCGTGATCAGCTGCGGATTGCCCGAGACCAGGCGGAACGATCCGCCAGCGTTGTCCGAGCGATACAGGCCGCTGCCGGGCTTCGCCTCCATCAACACGTACACGCGGTCTGGCGAAGCCGCCGAGACGGCGATGTTCGACTTGCCGACGAGTTCGTTTGGCAGACCACCCGCAAGCTTGGTCCAGGTCGCGCCGGCATCCATCGACTTGTAGATGCCACCCTCGCGCGCACCCGAGATGATCGTCCACGGCTTGCGCTCGGCGCGCCACATCGCGGCGTACACGATGTTCGGGTTGGTCGGATGGATCTCGACGTCCACCGCGCCAGTGGAGTCAGACACGTAGAGCGTGCGCTCCCAGGTCCGGCCGCCATCGCGTGTGCGATAGATGCCGCGCTCGTTGTTGGGCTTGAACGGATTGCCGATGGCCGCGACGTAGGCGATGTCGGGATTAGTCGGATGGATCCGCACGCCACCGATATTGCCGACGTCCTTCAGTCCGATGTGCTGCCAGGTCTTGCCCGCGTCGGTGGACTTGTAGACGCCATTGCCGATCGAGACGTTCGAGCGGTAGCCGTCCGAGCCGGTGCCCACGTAGATGATGTTCGGATCGGAGTCCGAGACGTCCATGTCGCCCATCGAGCCGACGCTGATCTGCCCGTCGGAGACGTTGGACCAATTGGCACCGGCATCGGTGGTCTTCCAGATGCCGCCACCAGTGGACCCGAAGTAGAACGTGAACGGGTCCTGGTTCACGCCCGTGACCGTGGTGACGCGTCCACCGCGGGCCGGGCCGACCATGCGCCAACGGAGCTGGCCGAAGGTCGATGCAGGGACATGGGCGGTGGCCTGCGAGGCGCTGCGGGCCGGAGCCTGAGCGTTGAGGAGGGCAGGGCCGGCAAATGCGGCCAAGGCGAGAACTGAGAGCGCGCGGTGGGCGGGTCGCATCATCAGGGCTGAGCGGGAGTGAGTATTGGCGCCGACTGGTGCGGCGCGCGGCCAGAAGAACATACGCGGAGACGGTGGCAAGCGTTCGATGCAACGCGCAACGATAGGCTTGCACGGGCTGTAGGCTCTCGGTACACTATTCCGTACAGAATTCAGGAGCCCTCGTGTCGAAGATGAAGCCCTCCCGCGATATCCAGCCGGTCACCGAGTTCCGAGCGAACTCCGCCCAGGTCATTCGGCAGGTCCGCGAGACCGGCGCTCCCGTGTTCCTGACCCAGAACGGGCGGGGCGCGGCCGTGCTCCTCGACGTTGAGTCCTACGAGGCGATGATCGAGGAACTGGAGCTTCTTCGAGACATCCGCACCTCCGAGGCCCAGCTGGCCACCGGAAAGGGCCGCAGTCACTCCACGGTCGCGAAGTCGCTCAAGGCGCGGCTTGCCCGGTGAATGTGACCTGGTCGCCGCTCGCCGAGCGGCAGGCCGAGGAAGCGTACGAGTACATCGCGCGGGATCGGCCTGACGCGGCCAGAAAGTGGCTAACGGAGCTGATTGACCGCGTGGACGGCCTGCATCGGTTCCCGCGCCGGGGCAGAGTGATCCCCGAGATCGGCCGACCGGACTATCGGCAGATCCTACATCACCCCTACCGGGTCATCTACGTCGTTCGCGAAGGCCGTGTGGAGGTTCTGGCGGTCCGGCACCTGCGTCGCGACTGGTCGACGCTTTCGAGGTAGTCTCTTGGTTCTGTGAATTGA